>JBOGJI010000381.1:0-21995 GCA_050747865.1 Thermoanaerobaculia bacterium | reverse complement strand
GGCGGCGAGTGGGCGTCGGAGTTGCTCACCAGCCGGTAGCGGTCGAGCGACGAGACCCGCCAGTTCATCGACGGGTCCGAGGAGAGGCCGGTCTCGACAGCGAAGATGTGCTCGGCGAGGTCGCCGTAGCAGGCCTCCACCGCGTCGAATCCCGACTTCGAGCCGAGCACTGCGAACCACGGGGTCCAGATGTGGGCGGGGATCAGGTAGGCGTCGCGCCCGCTCTCCAGCACCGTCTCCAGCAGGTCCCGCGAGTCGAGCCCGAGGATGGGCCGGCCGTCTGACTCGATGTTGCCGATCCGCGCCAGGCGGTCCCGGAAGCTCGACGCCGTGTCGATGTCGGGGGCGTAGACCAGATGGTGGATCTTCCGCGTCCGCTCGCCCTTCTTGTAGATGGTGGAGATCTCCACCTCGAGCAGGAAGCGCACGGGGCGGCGGCAGGAGGGGGGAACCCGCTCCGCCACCGCCCGCTCCAGCTCCGGCCGCAGGCGGAACAGGCCCGCCTCGGCGGGCACGAGCTTGTCGTTGAGTTCGCTGAACCAGGCCGGGTGGGTGAAGTCGCCGGTCCCCACCACGGCGATCCCCTTGCGCTGCGCCCAGGCGGCCAGCCCTTCGAGATCCGCGTCCTTGCTGGTGGCCCGGGAGTACTTCGAGTGGACGTGGAGATCGGCGTAGAAGGGCATGCCGCCGCGAGATCGCGGATCCCTAGCTGGCCGGCGGGATGCGCAGCACCTGGCCCGGGTAGATCTTGTCCGGGTCGCTCAGCATCGGCTTGTTGGCCTCGAAGATGACCGGGTACTTCGAGCCGTCGCCATAGTGCTGCTCGGCGATCTTCCACAGGGTGTCGCCGGACTGGACCGTGTACATGGTCGCCTCGGGCTCCGGCGTCTCGACCTGCAGGCGGTCGTCGACCTGGGCGATGCCCTGCACGTTGCCGGCGGCGAGGGCCACCTTCTCGCGAATCTCCTGGCTCGCCACCGTGCCTGAGACCGTGGCCACGTCGCCGTCGACGCGCACCGACAGGTCGTCCACCTCCAGGCCCAGGCCCTGGACGTGCTTCACGATGGCGGCCGCCAGATGGCGCACGCGGTGCCGCTCGTCCTCCTCGGGGCTCGCCTGGGGCTTCTCCTGAGCCTCCGGCGCCTCCGGCTCGTCCTTCTTGACCAGTCCGATCTGCTGTCCGGCGTTCTTGATGAAGTCGATCAGGCCCATCGTCTTGCCTCCTTCGCTCGGTTCAACGGTTCGCTTCCTCCACGGCCCAATGTATCACTCCTCCCGTATACGGTAGAGGGCGTTGAACAGCAGCTTGAAAGTGCGGTGCGGCTGCGCCCGATGCTGGGGGCGGAATCCGATGAGCACGATGCGGCCCTTGCCGACGCGATACTCCACCGCCGCCGCCAGGCGCTCCAGATGCTCGCCGCCGTGCAGGTAGCCGGAGACCAGGATGTCCTTGGCGTCGTCCGGGTAGCGGGCCAGGACCCGTCGCTCGAAGCGCCCGTCGGGGACGTAGGTGCGGAAGGCCGGCGAGCCGGCGAAGTAGCCGGCCTCCTCGGGACGCATGCCAAAGGCCAACGGGTGCGACGTGTCCACGTGGAGCCGCAGCATCGAGCCCGGACAGTCGAAGTCCTTGTCCGATACCTTGGCCAGCACGTTCTCCACCGGCAGCCGGAAGCGCTCGATGACGTAGTCGGCGGCGGAGTCGAGCGCCACCAGGGTGCCGCCGCCCTCGACCCAGCGCCGCAGATGCTCGCCGCCGGCTCCCTTGCCGTCGTTCCCGTCCGGCACCTCGTCGATGCCGCCGCGATAGCGGGGCGGCAGCGGCGTCCAGGTCCGGCGCTCCCGCTCGTCCTTGGGCTCGCCCGTGGCGAGGATCGACGCCTCGACGTCGGGAAGCACCAGGACGTCCGTGTCGCGCGCGAAGCTGCCGTCGCGGATGGCCTCGTTAGCCACCGTCTCGTAGGGGAACTCGTAGCGGTCGAACAGGTAGCGGGTCCAGCCCTCGTCCATCGAGGCCACCCACGGCTTGTAGAGGCCGATCCGGGCCGCGGTGACTGGCCGCAGGCTGCCAGGCGCGACGGGGAGGCTGCGGACGGGGACGTGAAGCTCCTCCGCGAGCTCGTGCAGCCGCACGGTGTCGATCTCCGGCGCAGCGATCCAGACGTCGCCGCGGTGCGCCTCCTCCTCCTCGGGCTCGGCGAGCCAGGAGAGCTCGACGCCGTCGGAGAGCAGCCGGTTCATCAACGTATAGACCCCGTCGGCGCTATGTGGCAGCAGATAGCCTGCGGCCGCGTTCGAGATGTCGAAAACGGGCGGCGGAACCTCGGTGAGCGGCTGCAGTCTCCCCGCGAGCGGCGCGCCGGCCTCGACGATGTCGACGCCCATGGCGATCGGCAGCGACCAGGAGGTCACGTCGTACGGCGGGATGATGGGCCCGCCCGGGTAGGCGCGCACCTCCGGATAGCGCTGCGGCCGCAGCATGGTGAGCAGGAACGCCCGGTAGGGCTGGGCGGCGGGGATCACGGTGGTGCCGGCGGGATAGGTCGCGAAGCCGGCGGTGATCGGCCCGCCGGCCTCCAGGACCTCGACGCCGTGGAGCTGCAACAGCTCGACCAGCAGGGCCGCCGCCGTGGGGTCGTGCTGATCGGGAGGGATGATCCAGGCGTACGGCGGCTCCCGCCGGCCGCGATCGATGGCCTCCGCGGCCATGCGGACCATGTTGCGCAGGATGTCGACGCGGTTCTCGGCGCAGGACTCGAGCAGAGCCCAGGTGGCGATCTTCTCGTAGTCCAGGATGTCGCGCAGCCGCCACCAGCCGCCGGGCCAGGGCGAGGGGAAGTTGGCCCGGCGGGTGTACTCGGGCAGCCCCTTGACGCCGCCGCGCAGCTCGCCCGGCTCGATGCGGATCGGCGTGGCGACACGCACGCTCGCCACCTCGGTCAGCAGCCCGGTGACGTTCTTCCACCACGCGGTGTTGCGGGTGCCGCCGGGCCAGTAGCTGTCGTAGATCATGTTGCTGCCGACGCCGGTCTTGCCCTGCTCCTCCAGGCGCCGGGCCATGTTGGTGCCGATCAAGTCGGCCTGGCGGAAGATCAGCGGGTGGACCTCGGGGGCGAGCGGGTCGGTCTGCGGCGGCACGAACATCCGCGGCCCGGTCGAGCCCATCTGGTGCTCGTCGACGAAGACCTGGGGGAACCAGTGGTGGTAGAGGAGGTCGTTGACGACCCGCGATTCCTTCTGGGTCAGGGCGTAGAAGTCGCGGGTGTTGTCGTGGCCCACGTAGTGGTGGTAGAGCCAGGGCATCGGCCCGCCCTCGTGCTCGCTCCCCTTCCACTCCTCGTACCAGTCGATCACCAGCACCTGGCCATCGGGGTTGATCGACGGCATGAGCAGGAGGATCACCTCGTCCAGCCAAGCGAGCCGCTCGGGGTCGTCGGTGGTGGCGACCTCGTGCACGAACTCCATGGCCATCTGGGTGCAGCCGACCTCGGTGGAGTGGATGGTGCAGGTGATCAGGGCGATGACCTTGCCCTCCTGGACGAGGGCGTCCGCTTCTGCCGCCGAGAGCCCGCCCGGGCGCGCCAGCCGCCGCGCGATCTCCCGGTAGCGGTCCAGCCGCCCCTGGTTCGCCTCCGAGGTGAGCACGACCACCGGCATCGGGTTGTCGAGCGTCGAGCGGCCTCCGGGCTCGATCGACACCCGCTCGGACGCCTCGTCCACCCGCTGCAGGTACTCGAGGACCCGGGGGTAGGGCGCCAGCCTGCGGTCGGTCCCCGGCGCGAAGCCGAGGAACTCCTCGGGCGACGGGATCTGGGCCGTCGCGGCTGCGGCGAGGGTGAAGAGCAGGAGCACGAGGGCGGTTCGCTTCATCGGTCCCTCCGGGCGGTCGGGTCTGAGCGGCCGATTGTATCGGCCCGCGGCGGGTCCTCTTGTGGCTCGGAGGGGCGAAGGGTAGCCTTGGCGGCGATGGGGGTTCTGGACTTCCTGCGACGCCCGGAGGAGGTGCCGGCGGCGCGGACCGACGTCGACGCGGTGCGGCGCATCGTTTCCGAGCTGGACGCCCTGCCTCACCAGCGGGCCCGCTGGCTGGCGGCGTTCGCCTATCTGCTGGGGCGCGTGGCGCACGCGGATCTGGCCATCTCGGGCGACGAGACGGCGGCCATGGTTCGGCTGTTGCAAGAGGTCGGGGAGTTCGACGAGGGGCAGGCCGTGCTGGTGGTGGAGATCGCCAAGCGCCAGAACCAGCTCTTCGGCGGCACCGAGAACTTCCTGGTGGCGCGCGAGTTCCGGGAGCTGGCCACCGCCGAGGAGCGGCGACGCCTGCTCGCCTGCCTGCTCGGCGTGGCGGCGGCGGACGAGTCGATCAGCAGCATCGAGGAGCGTGAAGTGAAACGAATCGCGGACGAGCTGGGACTGGACCGGGCGGACTTCATCGACGCGCTGGGCGCGTTCTCCGAGCACCGGGAGGTGCTGCGCGGCCTGGGTGGCCGGGAGCCGGCGAGCCGGCCGGAGGAGGAGGGTTGAGCCCTATGCGGCGAGACGCTCCCATCCGAGGCGAGGAGCCCCGCGGGCGAGGCCGCCGACGGCTGCTCTGGGTCGTCGTCCTGCTGGCGCTCGCTCTGGGAGCGCTGGTGACCCTGCGCGCCGGCGGCCGGCCCGCCGTCGAGATCCGTCCGGCGGTCGCGGCGCTGGGCAAGGCGACGCCGGTGGTCTTCGCCGCCGCGGAGCCGGCGCGCGGCCTGGTCCGCGTGACGGCCGAGCTGGTGCAGGGCGACGACGTCCGGCTGCTGCACGAAGCGAGCTTCTCGCCGCGGCCTCCGTGGGCCTTCTGGGGCGAGCGTCAGGCGCGGGTGCAGCTCGAGCTGCCGGTGGGCAGCGAACATGTCGAGGGGCTGACCTCCGGCGAGGCGACGCTGCGCCTCTCGGCCTGGCCGGCGAGGACCTGGCTACGGCGTCCCGGTCCGGCGGTGGCGGAGCGCACGCTGCCGGTGAAGCTGTCGCCCCCGTCCGTCCAGGTGATCTCGACCTTCCACTACGTGGGCCAAGGCGGCTCCGAGGTGGTGGTCTACCGGGTGGGGGAGGGCGCCGTGCGCGACGGGGTCCAGGCCGGCGAGGCCTTCTTCCCCGGCAGGCCGCTGCCCGGCGCTGACCCGCAGCGCCGGCTGGCGCTCTTCGCCGTCCCCTGGGATCTCGCCGACCAGAGCCGGATCCGCCTGATCGCCGAGGACGAGGTGGAGAATCGCGCCGAAGTGGCGTTCGTCGACCGCTTCACGCCGAAGCCGCCGGCGACCGACACCATCCGGCTCGACGACCGCTTCCTCGCCAAGGTCGTGCCCGAGATCCTGGGCCAGACGCCTGGCCTCGAGGACCGCGGCGACCTGCTGGCGAACTACCTGCAGATCAACGGCGAGCTGCGCCAGCGCAACGCCGGCGAGCTGGTCGAGCTGGCGCGACGCTCCCCGGACGGGTTCTACTGGACCGAGCCCTTCCTGCAGATGCCCAACTCGCAGGTGATGTCGGCCTTCGCGGACCGCCGGACGTACGTCTACGGGGACGAGACCGTCGACCAGCAGACCCATCTTGGCTTCGACCTGGCGACGGTGGAGCGGGATCCGGTCCCCGCCGCCAACCGCGGCAAGGTCGTCCTCGCCCGCTTCTTCGGCATCTACGGCAACGCCGTGGTGATCGACCACGGCGGCGGGTTGATGAGCCTGTACGGCCACCTCTCGTCGATCGCCGTTGAGGAGGGCCAGATGGTGGAGCGCGGCGCCCTCCTGGGACACACCGGAGCCACCGGCCTGGCCGGCGGCGACCACCTGCACTTCACCATGCTGGTCGACGGCGTCGCCGTGACCCCGGTGGAGTGGTGGGACGACCACTGGATCGAAGACCGCATCCGCCGCAAGCTCGAAGGCATGTGGCCCACCGCGCAAGCTATTGGAACGCCAGGGTCGCCACGATAGACTCCGAAGACGGGCCGCTGATCGGTAGGAGACGGGCCCAGGAGCAAGTAGCAGTATGTCGTACGTCATCACCGATGTCTGCCTGGGAGAGCGCTACGCCACCTGCGTCGCCGTGTGTCCCGTCGACTGCATCCACCCGGGGGAGTACAAGAGCGAAGAGTTCATGGTCATCGACCCGGACGTGTGCATCGACTGCGGCCTCTGCCTGCCGGAATGTCCGATCGGCGCCATCGTGGAGACCGAAGACGAGTCGCCTGACTGGGCCGAGATCAACCGCGAGCTGACCCCGGAGTTCATGCAAAATCCACCGGTCCCGGAGCGACCGCGCAACGATCCGCCCCGCAAGCCCGGACACGAGATCGTCAATCCCTAGATCGGGATCGTGCGCCAGTACCTAGATCTGTTGCGGCGTGTCCTCGAGGAGGGCGCGGACCGGCCGGACCGCACGGGGACGGGCACGCGCTCGGTGTTCGGGCACCAGATGCGCTTCGACCTGGCGGACGGGTTCCCCCTGGTGACGACCAAGAAGCTCCATTTGAAGTCGATCGTCCACGAGCTGCTGTGGTTCCTGCGCGGGGACACCAACGTCGAGTCCTTGCACGAGCACGGGGTCACGATCTGGGACGAGTGGGCCGACGAGCGCGGCGATCTGGGCCCCATCTACGGGGCGCAATGGCGGAGCTGGCGCGCCGCGGACGGCCGCACCATCGATCAGCTCGGCCAGGTCGTTGAGGCGATCCGCGGCGAGCCCGCCTCCCGCCGGCTGGTGGTCTCGGCCTGGAACGTCGGCGAGCTCGACCGTATGGCGCTGCCCCCGTGCCACCTGCTGTTCCAGTTCTACGTCGCGCGCGGGCGGCTGTCCTGCCAGCTCTACCAGCGCTCGGCGGACGTCTTCCTCGGCGTGCCGTTCAACCTCGCCTCCTATGCCCTGCTGACCATGATGGTGGCGCAGGCCACCGGTCTCGAGCCCGGGGAGCTCATCCTGACCCTGGGAGACGCGCACCTCTACTCCAACCATTTCGAACAGGCTCGCGAGCAGCTCGGCCGGGAGCCCAGGCCGCTGTCACAAATGCGGCTCGACCCGCGGGTCACCGCCCTGGACGATTTCCGCTTCGAGCATTTCGAGCTCATCGGCTACGAGCCGCACCCGCACATCAAGGCCCCGATCGCGGTATGAGCGTTCCTTTGGAAGCGGCCGCAGACGTTTCCCGGTCGATGCGGGTCTCCATCATCGTCGCCTGGGCCGAGGACCGGGTCATCGGACGCGGCAGCCGCCTGCCTTGGCACCTGCCCGATGACCTCAAGCATTTCAAGCGGCTGACCATGGGCCACCACCTGATCGTCGGCCGCCGCACCTGGGAGTCGATAGGCCGCGCCCTGCCCGGAAGGAAGATGATGGTGGTCTCCCGCGGCCGGCCGAAGCTTCCGGCCGAGGTCGAGCTGATGCCGTCGTTGAGCGGGGCGCTGTCCCTGGCGGCGAGCCGGGGCGAGACCGAAGCGTTCGTCGCCGGCGGAGCCCGCCTCTACAGCGCGGCGCTGCCGCGGGCCGAGCGGATCTATCTCACCCGCATCGACGCCGCCGTGGACGGCGATATCCGCTTCCCCGGCTTCGACTGGGGCCACTGGTGCTTGACCGGGCGCGACGAGCACCCCGCCGACGACCGGCACGCCTATCCCTTCCGCTTCGAGATCTGGGACCGCGAGCGCCTGTAAGGGGACACACAAATTTTGCGTGTCCCCTTTGTGGTGGCCCAAGGGTCTGTGATATACTCACATGCGAAGAGTGGAATACGTGAGAACCAGCGAGGGCAGGATCATGTCGTCAACTTCCCCAATCACCCCATCCGCGACAGGTCGGCTACCGGGCCTCCAGGGGGGCTCGGGGTCGGGACAGAGGATCGACACAGCCTCCCCGGCCGGGGGAGGGAGCGTCCCCGCGGAGCTGGCGATACCGCGCCACCGCGCGTCGACCGGTGCCGTCCGAGGGGAGTTTGCACCGCCGTCGGGCTCGCAACAGGCGATACCCTTCGAGGGCTTCAATTTCGCTCGTCCGCAGAATCCGTGGAAGAGTGCCAAGGACGCCTTCGCCCACGCCGTCCGCAACGCCCCTCCACCTCCCGGCGAGGACAAGCAGGCCCTCGGGGACTGGTTCAACCGCTACATACGTCCCCAGATGGAGGCCTTCGGCCACGAGATCCACTGGGTCCAGGGCGACAAGATGAGCTTCACCTCGGAGCAGGGGACCTTCACCGTGGACTATCTGCGCGGCGCCGGCGCGCCGGGCTGGGGCGTGGCGTGGCAGGTGGAGGGGGCGGGCGGCAGCGGTGGTGGCGGTGTGCCGGGCGGCATTCCGCCGGCGTACCTGGCCTTCATGCAACGGCTCAGCGAGCTTGTCGCTCCCGACGCCGAGCGCGACGAGATGGAAGCCGCGATCCGGCGGGCCGCCGAGGAGACCGGCGTGCCGTATTCGGAGGTCTACAAAGAGAGCATCCGTCTCCCCGGCCTCGGCTGGGTCGACCTGGTGCGCGGTTACAGCGGTACCGACCCGGCGTGGCAGTGGCTGGTCAAGTGAGGGGTCCCTTCTACTGCCAGAGCACCCAGGCGTAGCCGAGCGCCGCGATCACCAAGAGCAGGAGGATGATCGCGACCCGGGCTGCGATGCGCGGCGGGGGAGGTGCCTCGCTCATGATCGCTGTCCGGCTTCGATGATAGCGGACGGCTCCCGCGCGTCCGGACGAGCTTGCCGGTGGAAGCGCCGGATCAACAGCACCGCGGCGACCGTCAGGCCGCCGATGAAGCCGCACCACAGACCCCGGGGCCCGAGGCCGGTGCGCAGCCCCAGGAGGTACCCCGCCGGCAGCCCGACGAGCCAATAGGCCACCACGGTGATGCCCATCGGCACCCGCGTGTCCTTCAAACCCCGCAGCGCCCCCGAGGCGCTGACCTGGGCGCCGTCGGAGAGCTGGAACAGGGCAGCGAGCATCAGGAACTGCACCGCCACCGCCCGTACCTGCACGTCCGCCGTGTAGACGCGGGCGATCCATCCGGGCGCCGCCAGCATGACCGCCGCGGTGAGGGTCTGTACGGCCATCGCCAGCCCGATCCCGATCCAGCCGGCGTGCCGGACTCCCGCCGCGTCGCGTCTGCCGGCCGCGTACCCGACGCGCACCGTCGTGGCCATGGAGATGCCGAGCGGCACCATGAAGGTCAGGGCGCAGAAGTTGAACGCGATCTGGTGGGCGGCCACCGCGATGGTGCCGAAGGAGGCCATGAGCAGAGCCACGGTCGCGAACAGGCTCACTTCCAGGAACAGGGCCACCCCGATCGGCACGCCGATCCACAGCAGCTCGCCGACGGCCCGGCGGTCCGGAGGCGCCCAGCGCAGCAGCGGCCGCACCCGATCGAAGACGCCGGAGCGTGTGACATAGGCGGCCATCGCCAGGCCCTGGATGGAGAAGACGATCGCCGTGGCGTAGCCGCAACCGATCGCGCCGAGGGCGGGAGCGCCCAGCTTGCCGTACATCAGGATCCAGTTGCCGACGACATTGACCGGCAGCCCGAGCAGGCCGATGTAGAGGACCGGCCTGGTGTGCGCCAGACCCTCGGACAGGTAGCGCAGCACCATGTAGAACACGATCCCGGGAACCCCCCAGGCGAGCGCGTCGAGATACCCGTCGGCCAGCGGCAGCACCTCCGGCTGTACGTCGAACAGCGCAAGAAGCCCTTCCGCCCGAGCCAGAACGAGGATAGCGAGGGCGCCCAGACCGGCTCCGATCCACCCCGTCTGCCGCACCGCCGGCGCGACGGCGGGGAAGTCCCCGGCGCCGGCGAGATGCGCGACCGAGGGCGACAGCGCCGACAGCGTGCCGATGACGAAGAGAAACAGGCTGGTCCAGACCGCGCCCCCCAGCGCCACGGCGGCGAGCGCCTCGGCGGACAGCCGCCCCGCCATCACGGTGTCTACGAAGCTCATCGCCAGCGTGGCCACCTGCCCGGCGACCAAAGGTCCGGCGAGCCGTAGGAGAGAGCCGGTTTCGCGGCGTAGACGATGAGGGGTAGCGGAGGTCACGGCGCGGGTTTCGCCCTGCAGTGGGCGGAGCCGCGCATTGTACGGGAGCCGCGTCGCGAAGCGAGCGCGGCCACCGGCCGCGAGTCAGAGGGGTTCCCAGACGGGACGCAGGTCGAGGACGAAATCGGGGAGCTCTGGATCGCCGGAGATTTCGGAAGGCTGGCCCAGGACATCCACTGGCTGCTCGGGGCGGTAGACGTGGACTCGCTGCTCCACGGGGTCGATCAGCCAGCCGAGCCGCGCTCCATTGTCCCGGTACTCCTCCATCTTTGCCTGGACGTCGGCGAGCCGGTCCGACGGCGAGCGTAGCTCGATCACGAAGTCAGGGCACAGAGGCAGGAATCTCTTCCGTTGGCTTTCCGGCACCGCATCCAGCCGTGAGCGCAAGACCCAGGCCGCGTCCGGGGAGCGCATGGCACCGTTTGGAAGGAGAAAGCCGCCCGAGGAGTCGAAGACGACCCCGGTACCATCTCCCTTCGCCCAAGCCGTGAGCGAGTAGACGATCTCCGCGTTGTGGTGGCTGCTCTCTCCCCCCGCCGGACTCATCACGATCAGGTCCCCCTCCGCGGTTCGCTCGATGCGCAGGTCCCGATTCCGCGCGCACAGCTCGAAGAGCTCTTCGTCCGACAGGCGCAGCGCGTCTCCGAGCTGGAGGCTCAGCGGCACCGGGCTGGAGATCGCGATCTGCGCCATGGCGTGGGATGAAAGCCTAGCACGGTGCCGGGCTCAGGGCAGGCTCTCGTAGACGAAAGTGACGAGGTCCGGACCCTTGATGAAGCCGCCGCCCCACGTCTCGTCGAGGTCGGCGGTGGGCTCGGCAGCCTTCACTTCCTCCAGGCTCTTGCCCTCACTCTTGAGCCGGGCGACCCGGTCGCGCACGGTGCGCAGCATCTCCACCTGTCCCTTCACTTCCGCCTGGCCGATGAGCGGGCCGTGGCCGGGGATGAATCGGGTCTCCGCCCGGCTGTGCTCGAGAGCCTTCTCGAGCGCCGCGATCACGCCGTCGATGGAGCCGCCGCTGCCGACGTCGATGAAGGGGTACATACCCGCGAAGAGCACGTCGCCCATGTGGAAGACGTCGGCGTTGCGGAAATGGACGATCGAGTCGCCGTCGGTGTGGGCGTTGGGCACGTGGAAGGCGTGGATCGTCTCGCCGTTGATATGGAAGGTGACGCCGTCGTTGAAGGTCACGACCGGCAGGCCCGCCTTCGGCATCGCCGGCGTCCGCATGTCGAAGAAGGCGACGAGCTGCTCGCTGGTCAAGCGCGCGCGGACGTTGTCGTGCGCGACGATGAGCGCGCCGGCCTCGCCGAAGTTCTCGTTGCCCCCGGTGTGGTCCCCGTGGAAGTGCGTGTTGAGCACGAAGTCCACGTCCCCACCCCCGAGCTCCTGGATGGCCTCCTGGATCGCCGGCGTCAGCGGCGCGTACTGATCGTCGATCAGAAAGGTGGCGTCCTCCCCGATCGACACCCCGAGATTCCCTCCTTGACCGCTGATCATGTAGATCCCTTTGGCCACCTCTTGACTCTCGATCTGCGGCGCCTCTTCCGGCTCCTGCGCAACGGCAAGAAGAGGAGCGGTGACGAACAACAGGCCGGCTACGACGAGTGCACGCATGACAACCCTCCTTGTCTGCATTTCCGGAGGATCGTTATATCACCCACGCCAGGGTGAAGAGGCCGACCATGGCGAAGACGATGGCCATCTTGGCAGCGGTGGCGAGGAGGAGGCCGAGCCAGGTGCCGAAGCCGACGGTGCCGGCGCGGCGCCAGTCGCGCAGGACGATCCACTCGCCGGCCACGGCGCCCAGGAAGGGGCCGAGCACGAGGCCAGGGAGGCCGAAGACGATGCCGACGAGGGTGCCCAGGGCGGCTCCGACGATGGCGACTCGACTCGCTTTCACACGCTGGGCACCCCACGCCCCGGCGACCCAGTCGAGCGCCTCGGCGGCGACGGTGAGCATGCCGAGCAGGATCAGCGCCGGCCAACCGACGCGCTCGAAGCCGTCGCCCCAAGCCGCCAGCAGCAGGCCGCCGAAGACGAGCGGCGGGCCGGGGAGCAGAGGGAGCACCGTGCCGGCGATCCCCAGCACCACCAGGATCGCGCCGCCGGCGATCAGGATTTCAGGCACTAGTAGCGGTAGTGCTCGCTCTTGTAGGGCCCGTCCACGGGCACGTCGACGTAGACGGCCTGCTTTTCGGTCAGGCGGGTGAGCCTGACGCCGAGCTTGTCCAGGTGCAGCCGTGCCACCTCCTCGTCGAGCACTTTGGGGAGCAGGTAGACCTGCTTCTCGTAGTGCTGGCCGGAGAGGTTCTCCTTGCCCTGGGCGTCGAGCCAGAGGTCGAGCTGGGCGATCACCTGGTTGGCGAACGAGGTGGACATCACGAAGCTCGGGTGGCCGGTGGCGTTGCCGAGGTTCATGAGCCGCCCCGCGGAGAGCACCAGCACGCTGTGGCCGTCGGCGAAGCGCCACTCGTGGTACTGAGGCTTGATCTCGAAGCATTCGACCTCGCCGTCCCGAGCGAGGCGCTCCAGCCCGGCCATGTCGATCTCGTTGTCGAAATGGCCGATGTTGCCGACGATCGCCTTGTCCTTCATGCGCGCCATGTGGTCGACCGTGAGGACGTCGCGATTGCCGGTGGCGGTGATGAGGATGTCGGCCGTCTCCACGTGGTCTTCGAGCGTCGCGACCTCGTAGCCCTCCATCACCGCCTGCAGGGCGCAGATGGGGTCGATCTCGGTGACGACGACCCGCGCTCCCTGGCCGCGCAGCGCCTGGGCGCACCCCTTGCCGACCTCGCCGTAGCCGCAGACGACGGCGACCTTGCCGCCGATCATCACGTCGGTGGCGCGGTTGAGGCCGTCGATGACCGAATGCCGGCAGCCGTAGACGTTGTCGAACTTGGACTTGGTCACCGAGTCGTTGACGTTGATGGCGGGGAAGAGGAGCTCGCCCGAGCGGGCCATCTGGTAGAGCCGGTGGACGCCGGTGGTGGTCTCCTCCGAGACGCCGCGCACGCCCTCGGCGATGGCCGTCCAGTGACCGGGCTGCTCGGCCAGGGCCTCGCGCAGCGTCTCCAGGATGACACCCCACTCGGTGGGCTCGGTCTCGGGGTCGAACTCGGGCACCCGCCCGGCGGCCTCGAACTCGTGCGCCTTGTGCACGAACAGGGTGGCGTCGCCGCCGTCGTCGACGATCAGGTCCGGCCCTTTCCTGTCGGGCCACACCAGGGCCTCCCGAGTGCACCACCAGTATTCCTCGAGCGTCTCACCTTTCCAGGCGAACACGGGCGTGCCGCGCGGGTCCTCCGGCGTGCCGCCGGCTTCGGGGCGCCCGACCACCACGGCGGCCGCGGCGTGGTCCTGGGTCGAGAAGATGTTGCAGGAGACCCACCGCACGTCGGCACCGAGGTGGGCGAGCGTCTCGATCAGCACCGCAGTCTGCACCGTCATGTGCAGCGAGCCCATGACGCGGGCGCCCTCGAGCGGCCGGGACTCTCCGTATCGTTCGCGCAGGGCCATCAGACCCGGCATCTCCTCCTCGGCGAGCCGGATCTCCTTGCGGCCGGCCTCGGCAAGCGCGAGGTCGCGGACCTTGAACGGGAGCCGCTCGACGGCGGCGGACGGGGTCGGTTCGGTGAGCGTTGCGGACATGGAAGGTTCCTCGCGGTCTGTATCCCAGGTTATCGGAGGCGCGCGCTAAGGCGCCGCGCCCGTAGGATATCGTTCCGGTACGTCCGCCGCCATGTGAGCCTGTGACAGACTCCGCGCCCGACCGCATCCGGCGCGGAACGTCTGGAGGAGGGAGACACTTTGAACGACCAGTCAGCGAAGAGAGCCTTGCGGCCGCTTGCCTTCGTGATCATTTGCCTGGCCTTGGCTCCCGCCGTGTGGGGCCAAGGCTTTTCAGCCGGCGGCGCGGCAGGCACGTTAGGGTTGGGAGCGCAGGTGGGAGTGCCGTTCTCCCCCCATCTGGCGGCCCGGATCGGTGTCTTCGGCGGCCAGGTGAGCCGGGATTTCGAAGCCAGCGGTATCGAGTACGACGGCGAGCTGGACCTCGGCCACCTGGCCGCGCTGCTCGACGTCCACCCGGGCAGCTCGGGCTTCCGGTTCAGCGTCGGCGCCGTGCTGAACCAGACGGAGCTCACGGGCGAGGCGCCACTGAACCAGCTCCTCGATCGGATCGACCCGGAGGACATCCCGCCGGGTGTCGACATCCCCGACGACCTGGGCAGGCTAGAGGCCCGCTTCGATCCGGAGGAGATCGTGCCCTACGCCGGCCTCGGCTTCTCCCGCCGTCCGGCCGCGAGCGGTTGGTCCGTCACCTTCGATCTCGGCGCCTACTACCAGAGCGCCCCGGACGTCGAGGCGGAGCTGCACACGACCTTGCCGATCGACGCGATCCCGGGCCTGCGCGAGCTCGTCGACGAGGCCCTCGCCGAGCACGAGGCGGACCTGGAGGAGGAGGCGAAGGACTACCGGGTCTATCCGGTGTTGATGCTGGGGGTGAGCTATCGCTTCTAGGCAGCGCCCGGCCTGAGACGGGGCTGCGGGGCTGGCTGCGACGAAGGGGCACTGATCGTGACGGTCGATGCGGCTGAGGGGGTGAATCGGGTCCTGGCGGAGGAGGTGCCGGCGCTGGCGGCGGCGCTGTCGCCCCTCGGGCTGCGGGCCGTCTTCCCGCCAGACATTCCGGCCCAGGCCGCAGAGGCCCGGGGGAGGGCCTTCAACGCCACCATCGGGCAGATCGCCGATGGGCGAGGGAAGCCCCTGGTGCTGCCTTCGGTCGCCGCCGCGCTGGACGGCCTGCCCGAAGATCGGCGCGATCGGGCGCTCCTGTACTCCCCGGTGGAAGGGATCCCGGAGGTGCGGCGCGCCTGGCGGGTCTGGCAGCGCCGGGGCGTGGCCGCGGACGTCCTTTCGAGCCTGCCGCTGGCCGTCGACGGCCTCACGCATGGGCTCTCGCTGGTCGCGGACCTGTTCGCCGGTCCCGGCCGGCGCGTGCTCGTCCTGGCTCCGTTCTGGGGCAACTACCGCCAGGCCTTCGCCCTGCGCACCGGCGCCCGGATGGAGCCGGTCCCGGCCTACCGCGACGGCCGCTTCGACGAGGCGGCCCTGGGCGAGGCGCTGGCGCGCCTGCAGGCGGACGATCCGGCGGTCGTGATCTTGAACTTCCCCTCCAACCCCGGGGGCTACATGCCCACCCGGGCGGAGCGCGAGATCCTGCGCGCCGGCGTGGTGGCCGCCGCCGAGCGGCGACCCCTGGTGGTGGTGTGCGACGACGCCTATGCCGGCCTCGTCTACGACGACGCGGTGCCGGCCGGGTCGCTGTTCTGGGAGCTCGCCGGCGCCCATCCGAACCTGGTGCCGGTCAAGGTCGACGGCGCCACCAAGGAGCTCGCCCTGTTCGGCGCCCGGGTGGGCTTCGTCACCTTCGCGGTGGAGCCGGATTCGACCGCCGCCCAGGCGCTCGAGAGCAAGCTCAAGTGCCTGGCGCGCGCCGCCGTCGGCTCTCCCGTCGCTCTGGGACAGATCCTAGTGTTGGCGGCTCTGGAAAGCCCCGCGATCGAGGAGGAGATCGCAGGTCTGCACGCGGAGCTGGCCCGCCGCTGGCAGGTGCTCACCGAGGCGCTTGCTGGTCTGGACCCCGCGCTGCTGCGGCCGCTCCCCTGCAACGCCGGCTGCTTCGCGCTGCTGGAGCTGCCCGAGCCCCTCGGCCTCGACGCCGAAACCGTGCGCCGCCACCTCCTGGAGCATGAGGACACCGGCGTCATCGCCGTCGCCCCCCGCTACCTGCGCCTCGCCTTCTGCTCGGTCGACGCCGACCGCCTCCCCGAGCTCGTCCAGCGCCTCGAGCGCGGCGTCCGCCGGCTCGCCGCACGCCGCGTCTGACGTTCAGGATTTTTCCGGTCGGTCGGCATCGCGATCCGGCGCGAAGTACCGGTCCGTCATCGCGGAAATCACGATGTCGATGACGGCTTCGATCGACGTTTAGAGGTAGCGGACGGTGGCATTGATCGTGATGTCGCTGGCGAGGAACGCCTCACGCCCCTGCGCGGCGATGTCGCGGAGCCGGCGTAAGTTGCCGCGGACGTGGTCGATGTGATGGCGCAGCTTGTCGGCGTCAACCGGCGGCATGGCCGTACTCCTCGACCAGGGCACGGTCGTATTCGTGCAGGAACCTCTCGTAGTCGACCTGGAAATCCAGGTAGCGATCGAGGGTCTCTTCGATGAAATCGGCCAGGACGATCTCGTCGTAAACGAATAGCGGCCTTCCCTTCGACAGGACTGTGTGGCGAAGGGTGAGCGGCGCCTTGTCGAGGAGAGTCACGGAAACGTCCTCTTCTTGGAGGGTTGCCGTGACTGTGGCGATCAGAGAGAGATGCGCGTCGAAATCCGGTATGTGGTTCTTGGCGAAGATGAAGGCGAGATCGACGTCGCTCAATGGCGTCTGGTACTCGGTGCCGTAGGAGCCGAAGAGATACACCGCTGCGAGGCCGGGCACCTCCCGCATCGCCGAGTCGAGTTGCCCGAGGCGAGAGGAGACGTCGATCATCTGACCGTCATTGTGCAGTTTCCGCATGGCGCATCCCAACACAAGAGCATACTCGACACAGCGTTGGGATCACGTCGAAAGTGCCTGGCGCCTGGCCGGGCTAAGCAAACGGTATAAGGGTCGGGGCGGCCGGCGCTCGAGAGAAGCGAGCAAGCAAGCACCGGCCACCCCGGCCAGGAATCGGGCTTCTCTACGGCCCGTAGAGAACGAGGCCGACAGTCTTGGTGACGAAGACGGCCATCTGAGCCCGAGTCACTGGAGCCGCCGGGCAGTAGGCCGGCGGGTCGGCACTACAGCCGCCCGTGATGCCGCGATCGCCTCCCTCTACCTCGGCCTGGGCGATATCGAGGAAGCCCTAACTTGGCTGGAGAGGGCATACGCCGAGCGCGACGGCCAGCTGCTGTACTTGAACGTCAGCCGCGGGTTCGATCTCCTGCGAGAGGACGCCCGCTTCGTCGATCTGCGCCGCCGCGTCGGCCTGCCTGAGCCTGGGAGCCGGCCACACGCCTAGCGGCCACCGCGAGCTCAGAGCAGGCTCTTGACGTAGCCGCCGTCGACGGCGATGGCCTGGCCAGTGAGGTAGGCGGCGGCCGGGGAGCAGAGGAAGGCCACCACCTCGCCGATCTCCTGCGGCTCCGCCATGCGCCCGATCGCGGCGTTGCCGCCCCATTCGGCGATGAGGTCCTGGGGGCTGCGGCCGCTCAAGCCGGCGCTCTGCCGGGCCAGCTCCTCCTGGCGCTCGGTGCGGGTGTAGCCGGGCAGCACCGCGTTCACCGTCACCCCGTCGGCGGCCACCTCCTGTGAGAGGGTCTTGAGATAGCCGAGCACCGCGGGGCGCAAGGCGTTGGACAGCGCCAGACGGGGGATGGGCTGGCGGGCGGAGACCGAGTTGATGGCCACGATGCGGCCCCAGCCGCGGCGGCGCATGCCCGGCAGCACCAGGCGGCAGAGCCGCGGCACGAACAGGAACACCGTGGGGATGGCACGCGACCAGTCCTCGTCGGTCAGGTCGGCCGCCGCCTTGACGTGCGGGCCGCCGCCGTTCGGCACCAGGATGTCGATCGGACCCAGGCGATCCTCCACCTGGCGCACCAGCCCCTCGAGCTGGGACGGCACCGCGAGGTCGGCCTCGACGCCGAGCGCTTCGCCTCCTTCGGCGGCGAGCTCCTGGGCCGCCCGCTCGAGCTTCTCGCCACCACGGCTGTTGATCGCGACGCGCGCCCCGCGCCGCTGCAACGCACGGGCGCAGGCCAGGCCGAGCCCGGAGGAAGCGCCGGTGACCAGGGCGACCCGTCCCTCGAGATCTCTCATCGCTCTCCCTCCGCCGCACCCGGCCGGGCCTCGCGCGCCCGGTCGTCGTGGCGGACGGCGTAGACGGTCAGCGCCAGGATGGCGCCGCCGAACAACACGGCAAGGGCGAGGAGGATCCAGATCGCGATCATCGGCTGGCCTCCTCCTCGTCGTAGGTGTAGACCCCGCGGCCGACCTTGCGGCCGAGGCGGCCGGCCTTGACGTATTGGCGCATCAGGTTGGTGGGCCGGAAGGTCTCACCGAGCGTGGCGTGGAGGTGCTCGAGAACGCCCAGGCGCACGTCCAAGCCGACCAGGTCGACCATCTCGAACGGCCCCATCGGGTGGTTCAAGCCCAGCTTCAGCGCCTTGTCGATGTCCTCGGCGCTGGCCACCCCCTGTTCCAGCATGCGGAAGGCCTCGTTGCCGATCAGGGCGTTGATGCGCGAGGTGGCGAAGCCGGGCACGTCGCGCACCACGACCACCTCCTTGCCCATGCGCTCGCCGACGGCTCGCAGCGTCGCCAGGGTCTGCTCGGAGGTCTCCAGCCCGCGCACCAGCTCCAGCAGCCGCATGATGTGCACCGGGTTGAAGAAGTGCATGCCAGCGAAGCGATCCGGCCGCCCGGTCGCGGAGGCCATCTCGGTGATCGACAGCCCCGAGGTGTTGGAGGCGAGCAGGGCCGTTGCCGGCGCGTGGCGGACCACCTGCTCGAAGAGCGGGAGCTTGAGCTCCATCGACTCGGGCGCCGCCTCGATCACCAGATCCGCCTCGGCCACCGCCTCGGCCAGGTCCGCGTGCAGGCGCAGCCCCGCCTTCGCCTGCTCGGCCTTGCCGCCGTCGACCTTGCCCAGCTCGACGCCCTTGTCCAGGTTGCGGTGGATCCGCTGCTCGGCGCGCCGGAGCGGCTCCTGCTCGACGTCGTAGAGACGGGTGGAGAACCCGCCCAGGGCCGCGACATGGGCGATGCCCGAACCCATAGTCCCCGCCCCGAGCACCGCGATCGTCTGAATCTCGGTCATCTGTGAAGTCTCGTGCGTCGCGGGGATTGTATCCGGGTGGAGGTCAGGAGAGCGGCACCGGACGGCCGCCCGTCGTGCGCTCCATCAGGGTGCGGAGCTCGTCGGCGATGGCCAGGGTGTTGCGCACGGCGGCGGCGGCGGCTTCCCGGGATTCGGGGGTGACCGCGTAGCGTTCGAGAAGCCGGCGACCGACCTCGTGGTGGTGCTGCTCCTCCGGCTGGATGAGCTCCTCGTAGAGACGGGCGGTCGTCTCGTCGTCGGCGGCGCGGCAGAAGGCGATGAACTGGTCGTTGCGGACGCGGGCGATCGCTTCGCGCGCGAACGGCCCGGCGGCGATCCTCTCGACCGTGGTGTCGAGCCCGCGCAGGTACTCCTGCAGCGGGCTCGGGCCGTCGCCGCCGGGATCGAACGCGTCGACGTCCTCGCCGAGCTCAGCGAGCCGCTCCAGGATGAGCTTCAAGTGCCGCATCTCCTCCCCGCATTGCGCGGCGAACAGCTCCTTGGCCGGGAGCTCCGGCGTCGAGGGGAGCCAGGAGCCCGCCAGCTCCGCCGCCTCCAGCTCGCTGCTCGCGGCCAGCTTGAGCAGGGTCACCAGCTCGGGCCGGCCGCCGGACTCGGACTCCAGCGTTTCCTGCTCGCGCAGGCGGGCGAAGACCTCCTCCATCTCGCCCACGAGCTCCGCCACGAATCGTTCTCCGGACCGGCTGCTGTCGTTCATGCGGGGACCTCCGTGGCCTTTTCGTCCATTGTCAGCACGAGCTTGCCGAACTGCTCGCGGTTCTCCAGGGCCGTCTGGGCGGCGCGGGCCTCGGTGATGGGAAAGGTACGGTCGACCACCGGTTTCAGATCGCCAGACTCGACGAAACGGAGCAGGCGGATCAGCTCGGCGAGGCTGCCCATGGTCGAGCCGAGGATGGAAAGGCTCTTGAAGAACACCGCCCGCAGATTGACGGTCGCCTCGCCCCGCGCGGTGGCGCCGCAAAGGACGATGCGGCCGCCCCAAGCGACAGCGGAGAGGCTGCGCTCGAAGACGTCGCCGCCGACGTGGTCGAACACGACCTCCACTCCCTTGCGGTCGGTGATCTCCTTCACCCGGGCGACGAAGTCCTCGTGCCGGTAGTCGATCGTGTGGGTGGCGCCGAGCTCGCGGGCCTTGGCGAGCTTGGCCTTGCCGCCGGCGGTGGCGATGATGCGGCGCGCGCCGAGCAGCCGGGCGATCTGGATGCCGGCGGAGGAGACTCCCGAGCCGGCGGCGTGGATCAGCACGTCCTCCCCGCGCTCGAGCCGGGCGCGGCCGGTAAGCATGTGCCAGGCGGTCAGCGAGACCAGTGGCAGCGCCGCGGCCTCGACGTAGGAGAGCCCGGCCGGCAGCGGCAGGACGTTGCGCCAGGGCACCACCACGAATTCGGCATAGCCCCCGTCTCGGTGCTCGCCCAGGATCCCGTACTGCCGGCACAGGGGATCTTCGCCGCCCAGGCAGCGCTCGCAGCGGCCGCAGGAAACCGCCGGGGCCACCAAGGTCGGCGTGCCGGGGGCCAGGCCCTCGACCCGCTCCCCGGCCGCCTCCACGTCGCCGGCGATCTCGCTGCCCGGGATCAACGGCAGCGGAAAGCGGTGTCTGGGCACGCCGTTGCGCACCCACAGGTCCAGGTGGTTCAGGGCGCAGGCGCGCACCCGGACCCGCACCTCGTCGGCGCGCGGTTCCGGCAGCGGCAGGTCGTCGCGCCACTCCAGCGCCTCGGGACCGCCATGTTCGCGGATCAGGTAGCCCAACACGGAGGCGATTGTACGGCCACGGCCGCCCGGCTTGCGTTCTCGGGCGGGTTGGCCGAGAATTCGGCCACGATCATATGCAGGGAAGCCGATGAGAGTACGCGGCAGTGTCGCAGCGACGACGAAGGGAGGTTCGAGATGAAGAGAGTGGCGATGGTGCTGGGGATGTCATTGGTGGTGGCGGTGCCGTCGTTCGCCGGCGGGATCGGCATCTTTGGCGCCTGGTGGGACAGCGATGAGGTGGACGAGGATGTCGGCCTGGGCCTGGAGCTCGACATTCCGGTGAGCCCACGCGTCGACCTGCAGCTGCGCGGCGCCCACTACGATCAGCTCGAGGCCGACATGAATGGCTTCCCGGTCGTGGTGGAGGCGGCGCCTCTGGATCTCGGGGTCGCCTGGCATTTTCTCACGCCTCCGAGCCGGGTGCGGCCGCGCCTCCAGGGCGGGCTGACCTATTTCGTGCTGTCGAGCGACATCCGCGACGTCGGGGTGGAGAGCGGGCGCATCAAAGACGAGCTGGGGTACTACGGAGGTGCCGGCCTGGACGTGCGGCTCGCGGGTTACTGGGCGGTCTACGGCGACGCGCTGTACCGGAGCGGCAAGGCGGAGATCCAGGGCGAGGGCCTGCATGGCTTCTCCTTCCGCGACCTCGACCTGTCCGGGGTCAGCCTGCATCTGGGGATCAAGCTTCTCTGGTAGCGTAGTCACGATGGCGCCACGGTTCACTTGGCTTGGCCATGCCACGTTGCGCTGCGACCTGCCGGGCGGCGAGGTGATGCTTTTCGACCCGTGGGTGGAGCAGAACCCCGCCTGCGAGCTCGACAACGAGGGCTTCGAGCGTCTCGACGCGGTCCTCATCACCCACGGCCACTTCGACCACATGGCCGACGCGGTGGCGCTGGCGCGGCGCTACGAGCCGCGGATCGTAGTCGCCAACTTCGAGATCTGCACCTGGCTGGAGACCCAGGGCGTCCAGAACACCTCGGCGATGAACCTCGGAGGCAGCCAGGACGTGTTGGGCCACCGGGTGACCATGGTGCAGGCGATCCACTCCTCAGGAATCAGCGGCGAGAGCGGCATCGTCCCGGGTGGCGAGGCCGCAGGCTACGTCGTGCGGCTGGACTCGGGCTTTACCTTCTACCACTCCGGCGACACCGCCCTGTTCTCCGACATGCAGCTCATCGGCGAGCTCTACCGCCCGCAGCTCGCCTTCCTGCCCATCGGCGACCACTTCACGATGGACCCCCGCCAGGCCGCCTGGGCCGCCCGCTTCCTGCAGGTCCAGCGCGTCGTCCCGCTGCACTGGGGAACCTTCCCCCTCCTCAC
>JBOGJI010000380.1:0-35624 GCA_050747865.1 Thermoanaerobaculia bacterium | reverse complement strand
TTGACGATCTGCATGGAAGCCACCTGCCGCGACCGCGACTCAGGACGCGGCTGCCCTATGATGTCTTGCATACGACCGAGAAGCCCCTGGCGCGCGACCCATGGGAGATTCATTCACAGGCTCTAAGGCCCGCGCGCTGCAACCCGTCACGCATGCGTCCCGCCAGCTCCTGGCGCTCCGCGCCGGCGGCGAAGCTGGCTTCGAACGCGGCGGTCGCCAGCGCCGCCAGGTCCTGGGGCGCCAGCGCGAAGGTCTCAGCCACGCGCAGATACTCGTCGTTGAGCGTCGTCCCGAACAGCGGCGGGTCGTCCGAGTTGAGCGTCACCGGGATGCCCGCGGCGCGCAGTCGCGGCAGCGGATGCTCCCCCAGCTCCGGGCAGACGCCGAGGCGGACGTTCGAGGTGGGACACACCTCCAGGGGGATGCCGCGCTCGGCCAGCTCGGCGAGCAGGCCCGGGTCGTCGACGGCGCGCACGCCGTGCCCGATGCGCTCCGCCCGGCACGTGTCGAGAACCGATCGGATCACCTCCGGGCCGCCGTGCTCGCCGGCGTGCGCCACCCGGTGCAGCCCTTCCCGCTCTGCCACCTCGAAATGCTCGCGGAACGGGCCGTCGGGCACGCTCTCGAATCCCGAGAGCCCGAGGGCGACGACGCCGTGGCGCCGGTGATCGAGCGCCCATTCGAGCGTCCGGTCGGCCGCCGCCGGACCGACGTTGCGCACGATGTCCGGGATCAGGCGGACGTGGACGCCGCGCCGGCGCGCGGCCTCGTCGAAGACCTCGGCGAGGGCGTCGGCGACCTCGTCGCCGTTGACGCCGTTGGAGAGATGCGTGGAGATGGTGAAGTGCGCCTCGCTCCACAACACGTTCTGGCGCTCCTGCTCGGCGACGAAGTCGCGGGCGAGGAGCTGGAAGTCCTCGGGCGTCCGCAGGCAGCGCGAGCAGGTTAGGTAGATGTCGACGAAGTGCTCGAAGTCGCGGAAGCGGAACCACTCGGCGAGCTGTTGGGCATCCCCGGCCGGCAGATCCACGCGATTACGGCGCGCCAGCTCGAGCAGGACAGGCGGGCGCATCGACCCCTCGAGGTGCACGTGCAGCTCGACCTTGGGGAGCGCGACGACGAGCCGCTCCAGCTCGCCGTCCGTCATCCCCCGCCCTGCCGCTGCCGCCGCTTCTCCGCCAACCGCCGCAGCACCGGCTCCGGGACCAGACCCGACAGATCGCCGCCGAGGAAGAAGACCTCTTTGACCAGGCGGCTGGACAGGTAGGTGTAGTCCTCGCCCGGCATCAGGAAGACCGTCTCCACCCGCGGGTTGAGCCGCCGGTTCATCAGCGCCATCTGGAACTCGTATTCGAAGTCGGAGATGGCGCGCAGGCCCCGCACGATGATGCGGCCGTCGACGCGGTCCATGAAGTCGACGAGCAGGCCGCTGAAGCTCTCGACGCGGCAGTTCTCGGCCTGCCGCGCCGCGGCAGACCGCGCCGCGGTGCTCCCGGGCGCCTCGCGCAAGCGCTCGGCGGCCAATTGCTCGCGCAGCATGGCGACCCGGTCTTCCACCGAGAAGAGGGCGCGCTTCTCCTCGTTGTGCAGCACCGCCACTACCAGCTCGTCGAACAGGGTCCGGCAGCGCTCGACGATGTCGAGATGCCCGTTGTGGATCGGATCGAACGATCCCGGATAGACGGCGACGCGGCGGGAGCTCATGGCAGCCACCGCGAGAGGTCGAAGGTGGTCAAGTTGCCGGCGGCGTCCTCCACCTGCAGCAGGAGGAGGGTCCCGGCGTCGGGGATCGGTAGGCGCAGCGTCTCGTGGAGCCCGTCGACCAGACCGTCTTCCGCCTCGGCCGGCTCCCAGCGCTGCGCGTCGACGCTGACCCGCACGGCGCGCAGCGGCGACAGCGCGTCTTCGACCTCCACTTCCAGGACATCGCCGTCGCGCCTGGCTGCCCCCAGCGTCGGCGCCGTGTTGTCGATCAGCATCGGCACGCTGATCTGTTCGGCCTTCAGGGTGGCGTCGCCGTCATTCGCCTCGCGCGGCCGATCGCGCGCTTGCAGGCGGACGCGGTACCAGCCGTCGGGCAGCGCCGTCGAATCGAAGCTGAACCACGGGTCGTCCAGCTCCTCGGCCATCACCAGCCACTCACTCCCCTCCGCCTCCGGCCAGAAGGACAGCCGGAAGCTCAGCTCGTCGCCGTTCGGATCCTCGGCGCTCCACACCAGGCTGCGAAACCCGGGGCGGCGGCCGCGCCGCGGCCTATCCTCGTCCCCCGAGGCTCCGCGCAGGCCGGAGAAGATGCTGTCCCGCTCCGGCCGCCAGGCCTCGAACACCTCGTCGCGACCGGCGCTGCCCGGGTAGAGCAGGGACACCCCGGGTTCCAGGACCTGCATCTCACGGATGCGCGGCGGCAGGTTCTCGTGGCGGTAGGAGACGGTGACCCGGCGGATCTCCGGAGAACGGCCGTCGGCGGCGCGGAGGCGAGCGCGCCACTGCACATAGCGGCCGGGCGGGATCGCCGCCAGCGGGACGCCGTTTCCCTCCCGCGGCGTGCTCCACGCCGACCAGGTGGCATCGGGCTCGGAGCTCATGCCCGAGCGGGCGCTGAAGGCGAGGCTGGCTCCGGCGGGCACGTCCCCCTCCCAGCGCAGCTCGCCGAAGCGACTGGCCTGGCGGGCGTCAAGGGCCGCGGAGGTGTATTCGCCCTGTCGCTCGCTCACCGCCGTGACCCGGTAGAGCGCCGCCGCGTTGGTGGTGGCGAAGGCGGGTCCCGGATCGTCGGCGACCAGCGCCACCACCTGCCGTTCGTCGACGTCCTTCTCCAGCACCCGATGACCGTCCCGCCAGCTGAACAGCTGCCCCTCGGCGCCGGTGCCGATCCACAGCCGATCGCGGGCCCAGAGCAAGGAGTACACGGTCTGCGTGTTCAGGGCTTCCACCTCGTGCGCGAAGCCGTTGCGCTCCAGGCGGAGGATCGCCGACCGCGGGCCTTTGAGCTGCTCGGTCGCCGTCACGGTGGCGGTGCCCGCGCTCACCACCACCGAGCCCTCCGCGGAGCCCGGTTCCTCCTCCTGCCCCTCTCCCGGCTCGTCCGGCTCCTCCTGCTCCTGCCGCTGCGGTTCCTGCGCCTGGGGCTGCTGGGTCCGCGGCACCGCGCCGGCCGCGCGTGCCGCATCGACGACGCTGGCCTCCGAGGCGATGACGGCGGCGTAGACCACGCCGTCCGGGCCCTCGGCGAGCGCCACCACCTCGGGTTGCTCGGCGTCGTAGAGGGTGCGCGCCCGCTCGCCGGTCAGCTCCACGATCTGCCCCTCCCCATGCGTGCCCAGGAGCACCCTGCCGTCGGCGAGGGCGAGCAGCGAGCGGACATGGGGATCGTCGCTGTCGAACACGACCTCCCCTTCACCCCGGCCGGTGACGCGATAGAGGCGGCCCTCGGTTCCGGTGGCCACCAGCAGGGCGCCGTCGGCGGCGCGCGCGAGCGCCCATATGTAGGTCTCTCCCGGGTCGAAGTATTCCTCCGCTTCGCCTCCGGCGAGACGATAGACCTTGCCGCGCGGCGAGGTGGCGGCGAAGATCGTGCCGTCGGGGTCGGCCCACACGGCGAAGACCTCGGGCTCCGGTGCGTCGAACAGCTCTTCGACCTCCCCCTGTCGCGTGGCCAGAAGCACCTTCCCCTCGTTGCCGGTGCCCAGCACCCACCCCTGTGGATGTCGGGCGGCCGAGAAGAGGAAGGGCTCGTCCACGCCGGCCACGCGTTCGCTGCGGTCGGCCAGCGAAAGGCTTCCCAGGGGACCCACCGCCACGCCGTCCAGGGTGCCGGCGGCGAACTCCTCGCGCGCCACCAGCTCGAGGAAACGCACCTGCGCCGCCTCGCCCGGGTCTCCTTGCCACACGGCCAGGGCCAGGAGCCCGATCCACCACTTCGCCCTGCCACTCGTCTCCCTCGTCACACGCCCTCTCCTGTGCTCTGTCGGCTAGGTTCTGTGGGTTCGGGTCGGCTCTCCTCGCCGCCCAGGGGCTGGCGGCGGCGTACCTCCAGGGTGACACGCGCCACCCCCTGCACCGGCACGTCCAGCGACACGACCTGTTGCTGGCCGATGGCGAGCTGGAGCGTCGCGGCGCTGCCCGAGCCGGCCGCGGCCCACAGCGACTGCAGGCTGCCGGGGAGCTGCGGCAGCGCCTCCCCGGCGACGCTCAGACCCCGATCGCTGAACAGCCCCAGCATCACCAGCTCGCGCCGGGAATGCAGGCCGGCGAGCAGCTCCAGGGCCTGCCGGATGTGCACCGGGCTGGCCTGCTCCACCGCCAGCCTCATGCCGTCGATGGACGGACCGTCGCCTACGAGCAGGTGGTAGCGCCCGGCGCGCAGAGCCGGCGGCACCGTGAGCTCGAGGCTCCGCCGCATGATGTCGCCCCTCCAGGCGCGCAGCTCGGCGGTGAGCCGCACGGTGTCGCCCGGTCGCACGACGGTGCGCGAGGCATAGGCGTCGACGAGCTGGGCGATCCGCGGCTGCGCGTGCCGCGTCAGCTCGACGCCGACCCGCTCGATCCCCAGCTCGGCCCAGGGATTCTGCTCCAGGAAGCTGGCCGCGGCGAGGACGTAGAGGACCGCCTGCATCGCCGCCTGCGGCCCGTCGAAGCTCTGCTCCAGCCGCACCTGCGGGTGCCCCGCGAGATCCGCGGTGAAGGTGAGATCCAGCCCCTGGGTCCCCGCCGCGGACGACGCCGAATCGAGCGAGCCGAGGGTGGAGATGGCGACCAGCGTCGGCGTGAGCGAGGGGATGCGCGCCACCCGCAGGTCGAACCTGCGCTGGCGAGCGTCGTGCACCGTCACCTGTAGCGGCACCATGCGGGCCTGGCGGCCGATCTGGCCGCGCAGCCCGGGCAGGCGGTCGAGGTCGAAGGCACCGACGACCTCGCCGACATTGGCGATCTTGAACGACGAGAGCTGGTTGTCGACCACCGTCACCACCTCGGCCGCCGCCATGGGGAGCTCGATCGACCCCAGCCCCAGGAAGGGATGGCCGAATGCGAGGACGCGGCCGTCGTCGAGCCGCTCGGTGACGGTGCCGGTCGCCGCCAGCCGCAGGTCGCCGTCGACCAGCAGGCCGGCCACCGCGCTTCCGGGAACCAGCGTCGGCTGCGCCGTCGGGGTCTGCCCCGTTGGCGTCTGCGCCGAGCCGGACAGCGCCAGCGCGCCCAGGCCGCGCTCGAGCAGGGAGTGGCTGAGGCCGGCGAAGCCCTGACCGACCCACTCGACACCGGCTACGCGGCCGTCGGCAGTCTTGGTGTGCAGCCGCGCCAGCGCCGTGACCAAGGCTTCGGCGTCGGCGGCGGGCTCCAGCAGCTTCTGGACGTCCGGCATGGCGCCGACGGAGACGGCGCTCGGGAGGGCTTGGGACGCGTCGCTCATGCCCATCATCGACTCGATCGGGGTGATGCCGGCCACCGGGTCGTCGGCAAACGGGAAGGAGAAAGACACCGCGCCGGCCAGGCGGCCGTCGATGTATACCGGGCTTCCGCTCATTCCCGCGACGACACCGGTGGCCTCTAGATTGCGGCCGGAGAGCCGCGCCAGGATGTAGCTCTGGTCGGGCGCTTGATTACGCAGCACGCCCAGCACCTCGACCTCGAAGCGCTCCGGCTCGGTTCCCTGGAAGACCGACAGGCCGTAGCCGCGCTGGCCCGCCTGGATGTTGTCGAGCGGCAGTATCTCACCGCTCGGGGCCGGCGCTTCCTGCGCCGCGACGAGAGCGCCGCTCCAAGCCAGGATGGCGGCCGCCACGGCGCTGCGGACTGGAATCGGCGTGCGTATCATCGTCGTTATCGGGCTCACCCCACGGTCGCCAGCAATCGTTCGATCTCCGCCGCCGGGAAGCGTCCCGGCCGCAGGACCCGCACACCGCCCTGCTCCACCGCGATCATCGTCGACGGCGGCCCTCCCGGCAGGGCGCCGGCGTCCACGACGATGGCATCGTATCCTGCCAGCAGCGCCGCGGCGGCCTGCGGAGTGCAGAGCGCCGGCCGGCCCGCGCGGTTGGCGCTGGTGGCGGTGAGCGGCCGACCCAGCGTCTCCAGCAGCGCGCGCAGCCCTTCGTGATCCGGGATGCGGACGGCGAGACGCGGTTCGCCGGCGGTGGCCGCCACCGGCTTGCTCGTCGGCACCAGCAGGCTGAGGGGCGCCGGCCAGACCGCTGCCAGGGCGGCCAGCGCCGGGTGCGACAGGTCGCATCCCAGCGCCGCGAGCTGCCGCCGGTTCGCCGCCACCACCGGCAGCGGCTTCTCCCCGGGGCGCCCCTTCACGCGGTATACGTTGGCTACCCCCTCGCGGTTGAACGGGTCGGCGCCGAGGGCGTAGCTCGACTCCGTGGGAACGGCCAGCACGCCGCCGCGATCCAGGCAGTCGGCGAGCGGGCCTGGCGGTTCCCCAAGGCGCCAGAACGGAACGCCGCTCATCGCGCCCGCGCTCGGGCGGGTCGCGCCGGCCGGTCTTGCGGGCGGCGGGCGTCGGCGATCATCTCGGCGGCGTGCGAGCGGGAGAGCGCCGTGACCTCCGCTCCCGCGAGCATGCGCGCGATCTCTTCCACACGCGCCGTCTCCGCCAACGCCTCGACGGAGACCCGGGTCTTGCCCCCCGCCACGCGCTTGCCCACCCGCAGGTGACGGTCCCCGTGGCTCGCCACCTGCGCCAGGTGGGTGACCACCAGGATCTGCCCGCCGCCCGCCAGGCGCTGCAGCTTCTCGCCCAGGGCCGCCGCCTCGGCCCCGCCTATGCCGGCATCGACCTCGTCGAAGACCAGCGTCGCCGGGGAGGCGGCGCCGGGGCCGCGCACGGCGAGCTGCAGGGCGAGATAGACGCGTGCCAGCTCGCCCCCCGACGCGATCCTGGCCAGCGGCCGCGCCTCCTCGCCGGGGTTCGGCGCAAACAGGAACTGCACGTGGTCGACACCATGCGGCCCGAACTCGACCGGCATCCCGTCGAGCACGAGGGCGCTCCCCTCCCGCGGCCGCGGCTTGAGCTCGATCGAAAACCGCGCCTTGGCCAAAGCGAGATCTTCGAGCTCGGCATGGACTCGGACCGCGAGCCCGTCCGCCCACTCACGGCGCCGGGCGGACAGCTCCTGCGCCACGCGGGCATAGGCCGCCAGCGCCTCCTCCATCTGGCCCCGCAGCGTCTCCAGGTCGCCGGCGTCCCCTTCCAGCTCGGCCAGCTCCGCGGCCGCCCGCTCCCGGTGCTCGAGGACGGCGGCGGCGCTCCCCCCGTACTTGCGGCACAGCCGCTCGACCACGGCGAGGCGGTTCTCGACCCCGTCGAGCCGGCCGGGGTCGCCTTCCAGCCCGTCGAGGCGCCGTCGCAGCGAGCGCGCCACCTCGCGCAGCGGGATCTGCGCCTGGCCGAGCAGATCCAGCCACTCCGCGGCGGCGTGCTCCCAGGCGGCGATCCCTTCGAGGCTGCGCACCGCCTGCCCCAGCCGCTCCTCGGCGGACCCCTCCGCCTCGTACAGCGCGTCGACGGCGCCGCCCAGCCCTTCCACCACCGCCTGCAGGTTGCGCAGCACGTCGCGCTCCCGGCGCAGCTCCTCGTCTTCACCCGGCTCGAGCGCGGCCGCCTCGATCTCCTGGAGCTGGAAGCGGAGCAGGTCGATGCGCTCGTCGCGCAGGCGCCGGTCGCCGGTCAGACGGGCCCAGCGGCCCGCGAGGTCCTCGTAAGCCCACGCCAGGGCCGCGACCCCGTCGAGCAGGGTGCGCGACTCCGGCTCGCCGGCGCGATCGAGCCAGATCCGCTGCTGGTCGGGCGTGGTGAGGCTCAGCTCCTCGCGCTGCGTGTGGATCTGCATCAGGGGACCGATTACGTCGGCGAGCAGACGCAGGGTCGCCGGCTGATCGTTGACATAGACGCGGTTGCGCCCCTCGGCGCTGATCTCCCGGCGGACGACGAGCGGCTCGTCGGCGTCGCAGGCGAGGCCGGCGTCTTCGAGACGGTGGCGCCACCCGTCGTCGGGGGGCTCGAAGACGCCGCTGACAGTCAGCAGATCGGCGCCGGTGCGGATCAGCTCGCTCGAAGCCCGGGCGCCCGCCAGCAGGGCCAGCGAGTCCACCACCATGGACTTGCCGGCGCCGGTCTCGCCGGTGAGGACGTTCAAGCCCGGACCGAAGTCGATCACCGACTCCTCCACCACGGCCAGGTTGCGGATGTGGAGCTCTCGGATCACGGCGCGGGGGTGGGGGGCACCGGGGGGACGATCTCGCCGCTTGCCAACGCCCGCCGCTCCGGCTCGGCGACCGTCACGCAGTCCCTGCCGGCCGCCTTCGAGCGGTACATGGCGCGGTCGGCGGCGGCGTACAGGGCCTCGAACGTCGGCGTGTCGGGCCCGCGCGGGGCGACGCCGAACGAGCAACGGACGCGGAGATCGGTGCCGGCGAAGCGAAAGCGGCCGGTGGCGACGACGCGCCGCAGCCGGTCGGCCAGCTGCGCCGCGCCCTCGAGATCCGTCTCCGGGCAGAGGACGGCAAACTCCTCGCCGCCGACGCGGGCGAAGGTCTGCTCGGGACGCAGCTCCCGTCCGCAGACGCGGGCGATCCTCTGCAGCACGTAATCGCCGCACAAGTGGCCGTGCTGGTCGTTGATCTGCTTGAAGTGGTCGACGTCGAAGAGCATCAGGGCCAGCGGGCGCTGGTAGCGCCGGGCGCGGGAGAACTCGCGCTCGGCGTCTTCGCCGAACTTGCGCTTGTTGAAGATCTCGGTCAGCCCGTCGTGGGTGACGAGCTGGTAGATGGCGCGGTGGTAGGCATGCTCGGGGTCCCGCTCCCGCAGGTACTTGAAGTGCACCGCCCCGACCTGGAAACGGTCGCCGCTGGCCAGCGGCATCTCGCCTTCCACCGGCCGATCGTTGACGAAGGTCTGATTGGTGCTCCCCAGGTCCTGGATCGTCACCTGGTCGTCGCGGTAGGAGATCCGCGCGTGCCGGCGGGAGACCGAGAGCACCCCCTTGAGCGCGATCTCACAGGAGCTCGAGCGTCCGATCTCGAGCGTCGAGCCGGGGGCGAGCCGGTAGCGGCGACCGAGCAGCTCCTCGTCGGGATGCCAGATGACGATCAGGTTGACCTCCAGGGGCACCGCGGCAGGCACGCTGCCGCCACCGTCGCCCGAGATCTGCCACGTCGCGTGACTGTCGACCTCGCTCAGCGACAGGCGGCGGGTGGTGGCGTGCCGCGACGGCTGCCGGCAGAGCTCGAAGAAGCGCCGCAGGATCCGCCGCGGCTCCGGCGACGGGCGCGCCGCCACGCTGTCGACCGGACGTCCATCCAGATAGGCCTGGCTGTACATGGCCAGGCGCTCCCGCAAGCTGGTCTCGTCGAGCTCGCAGTGGAACTGGGTGCCGTAGACCAGCGTGCCGCTGCGGCGGATGATCTGGTTGCGGCAGCGCGCCGAATACGCCAGCTCGACGAACCCCGGCGGCAGGGTGGCCACCCGGTCGTGATGGCCGAGCTGGGCGGCGAACGGCGAGGGCGTGCCGGCAAGCAGCGGATCCGCCTGGCCCTCAGCGTTGAGCCAGATGTCGAAGGTGCCGACCTCTTCGCGCTCGGGATCGATGATCGCCTCGCCGCCGAACGCCCAGGCCAGGAAATGGTGCCCCCAGCAGGAGCCGAGCAGCGGCCGACCCGCCTCCACCCAGCGCCGCACCACGTCGGCCAGCGGCGCGGTGAATGGGTGCTCCTCGGTCGCCGAGTGAGAGCCGGCGCCGCCGATCACCAGGATGTCGAACGGCCCCACGTCCGCCCACGCGATCTCGGGTTGAAACACCAGGTTGCGGTAGGAGAAGGCCTCGCCGCCCAGCCCGGAGCCGTCGACGAAGCAGGCGCCCTCGTGGCGCTCCGCGTCCGCCAGGTCGCGGACCTGGAGCAGCAGGACTCGCGGGGTCGGACGTGTCATCGATCCAGGCTCTCAGCTCCGGCGCAGCATAGCGCGCATCACGTGCCCGGCGACCTCGGGATTCTCGCGCAGGCGGCGCAGGGAGTAGGCGTACCAGTCCTCACCATACGGCACGTAGACGCGCAGCCGGTGCCCGTCGGCCAGCATGACGTCCCGCAGCCGCTCCTCGACGCCCAGGAGCATCTGGATCTCGTAGCGGTCGCGCGGCACCTGCAGCCGGTCGACCAGCGCCAGCGCCCCCGCGAGGAGAAGCTCGTCATGGGTGGCGATGCCGACGTAGACGTCGCCGCGCAGCAGCTTCTCCAGGCCGGCCAGGAAGTTGTGGCGTATGGTATCGAATCCCTGCCAGGCAGCCTCCGGCGGCTCGAGGTAGATGCCCTTGCATAGCCGCACGTTGGCCCCCCGCGGCAGCGCCGCGATGTCGGCCAGGGTGCGGCGCAGGCGGGCCTGCAGCACCACGCCGACGTTGCCGAAGCGCTGGTCGAGCTCGCGATAGATGGCCAGCGTCGCGTCGGTGGTCGTCCGGTCCTCCATGTCGATGCGCACGAAGTTGCCGTGCCGGCCGGCCTCTTCGACGATGCGGCCGACACAGTCCCGGCAGAGAGCCGGCGAGACCTTGAGGCCCAGCAGGGTCGGCTTGACCGACACGTTGGTGTCGAGGCCCTGCTCGGCGATCGCCTGCAGGAGGTGGACGTTCTCTTCGGTCGCCGCCTCGGCCAGCCGTCGCTCGCCGACCTCCTCGCCGAGAAGGTCGACGGTGGCCGAAGCGCCGGCGGCGTTGAGCCGCCTGACGGTCTTCAGGGCCTGCTGGAGCGTCGAGCCGGCGACGTAGCGGCTTGCCACGCGTCCCACGATCGCACGCGGGATCGCCGGCAGCGTGGCGACGATCAGACGATCGAGCGGACCCATCCGTGCCGGCCGCGCCTCCGACCGGTCTCAGGACTCGGCTGGAGCCGAGTGCCCGTTGCCCTCGCCGTTGCCCTCGCCGTGGATCCACCGCACCGCCCGCGAACAGGGGCAGACGCCGCCCACCCGCGACAGCTGAGGCATCTCGCGCGCCGCCTGCTCGCGAGTCAGCTCCCCGCGATCGACGCGTTCGAGCGTCTCGGCGTAGTGGAGGAAGTCCCGTCCCGCCCGGTAGGCGGCGGGCAGGTGCGGCGCCAGGTGGCGCAGGTAGGCGTCGCGTTCGCCGAGCTCCTCGCCGTCGACGCCGATCATCTGGAAAGCGGGCACGCCGCGGCGGCGGAAGAAGTGGCGGTGCGGCATGCGGATCAGCTCCTCGGGGGCAATGCCGCGGACCACCTCGCCGTCCACTTCGAGCGCCGAGAGCACGGCCTCGGCCTCCTTGGGATCGAGCTCCGGCAGCCGGGCGCGCACGAAGCGCATGTTGATGTCGCGCACGAGCTTCGTCACCTCGTCGTAGTACTGCTCCTGCGCCTCGCCGTTTTTCATCGGCTTCAAGCCGAACTTCACGTTGGTGCCGCCGCCGCGCTCGTCGCCGAACATCTCGAGCCCGCGCGGCAGCCACTTGTTCAGCGCCCGCTGGATGTCGTCCATGGTGATGGTCATGGCGCCGCGTGCCGCCTTCTCCGCCCAGCGCCGCAAGGGGACGACACCGGTCGCCAGGTGGAAGGCCTCTTCGCGCAACATCTGCGGCATGGACTCGGCCATCGGCTTGTAGGCCGAGACCTTCTGCATGGCGAGCTGGTACTTGCCGACGCGGTCGATCAGGCCGCAGAAGACGACGTTGTCGACGAAGGAGTCGAAGTCGATGTTGAAGGCGCCCAGAACGTGGGAGCCCGTCTTCATCGACAAGATCTCCTCCACCATCTGCTCTCCGGTGTCTGAGGAGACGCTGCTCCAGTCGTCCTCCGTCAGAAGGTGGATCATCTGGTAGCCGTGGCGCAGCTCCTCGGCCATCATGCGCAGCACCCAGAACTGCTCCTCCTCCTCCTGGGCGCGGGCGAGGGTGAGCTGGTGCTGCTGGATGGAGCCGAACTCGGTGGAGGCCTGGGCGCGGATGGCGCCCAACAGATGGCCGGCCTGCTCCGGCTCCATGTCGCAGGCGCGGTTGAACTTCGGCTGCCCCTTCATCGCTCCGCACTCAATCTCGTCGCACATCCCCAGCTCGCGGTAGGCGCAGAGGCGGAACTTCTGATCGCGCGGGAAGTACTTCTCCCAGTTCTCGAGCAGCAGATCGAAGTCGGGCAGATAGGTCTCGCTCCACTTCAGCACCGCGGAGTGGACGCGCTCGGCGACGGTCGTGGTGCGGTATCTCATGCCGGCCTCATTGTACCGTCTTGACGAAGGCCTGGATCGGCGCCGGCTCGAAGCCGAGGGCGGCGAAGAACTCGGCGATCCCCTCCTGCGCCTCGTCGACCAGGGTGCGGACCTTGATCGCGCCGGAGGCGCGGAAATGCTCGAGCATGGCGTCGGCCAGCCGCCGCCCCACGCCGCCCCCCTGACGCTCCGGGTCGACTCCCAGGACCTCGATCCAGCCGGTCGGCTCCTCGAGCCCGAACTCGCCGCCGCGCATCTCGCCGAGCATGAAGCCGACCAGGTCGCCGTCGGCTTCGGCCACGAAGCAGGCCTCCGGGTCGCGGCGGGTGTAGTAGTTCAACCGGTCCTCCCAGACCTCCGGCCGGTAGCGGCCGCCGATCTTCTCGTCGAGCGCCACGATGCCGCCGAGGTCGGTGTCCTCGAGCACCCGGATCCGCACGTCTGCTTGCTGTCCGCTCATCCAGAACCTCCCCGTCGTCGCCGCGCCGGATGATACCGGAGGACCCGGCGAACGTCGGGAACGCAAGCGCGATCGACTCCTCCTATCAGGAGGCCGAGCAGCCAGGGCGCCATGAGGGCGCAGCGCTGCGACGAAACATCATCATGAGAGAGCGCCGCTCACCCCGCCACCCAGCTCCAGGCGCCCAGGGCGATGGTGAGGGGTCGGATGTCCCCAGTGCCGAGGAGCGCAGCGGGAACGGCAGGCGGCTCACCAGGCAGGAGCTCCAGCGAGTGCGTTCCGGGCGACAAGGTCAGCGGCCCGACGTCGAATGTGGTGGGCTCCGTTGGCACCCGGAGGACCGTCAGGTCCTCGCCGTCCACGCGCACGGTCACGTCGCGGGGCCGCGGGAAGGCGTGCAGCTCGGCGCGCCAGACGATCGTGTGCGGCGACTGAGCGCGGACCACCAAGGTGAGCGAGCCCTCGGCACCCATCCAGCGAAAGCTGCGGTCGCCGGAGACCTCGCGCCAGGAGAAGCCGGACATGCGCGCCACGTACACCGGCGCCGGTGGCGCCGCGACTCCCCACACGGAGCTGTCGGCGTAGCGGTCGAGCAGGGTCAGGCCGTCGATCTTCGCCGCCCCGCCGTCGCGGATGACGTGGCCGAGCCCCAGGGCGGCGAGCTTGCCGGCGAGCTGCGGCTCGCCGCAGTCGAGGCGATCCGGGTCGGCCGGCAGCAGCCTCCAGGGCACGAAGGCGGCGACCGAGGAGGCGGCGTGCGGCGGCGTCAGGCAGTCGAGCACCGCTCCGTCCAAACCGCGCTCCGGCAGCGCGCGGTGGGCCTCGGTGGGCAGCAGCGGCCGCCAGCGCCAGGGGGGCGCCGGCAGGTACTCGAACGCCGCGACGGCGATCAGCAGACACGCCGCGGCGCGGGCCCGCGCCCGCCACAGGCGCTCGAGCCCGATCGCCGCGCCGAGACACACCGCGATCTGCACGAAGAAGCCGAAGCGGGCCAGGGCTCGGAACATCGGCGACGCCAGGAAGAGGAGCTTCCCGGGAAGCCAGGGTAATGAAAGCAATCCAGCCGCCACCGCGATCGCGGCGAGAGCCGGCACCTGGGTCAGCGCCGGATCGTCGGCGTTGCGCATGCGCGCAACGAGAGCGACGAGGAACAGCGCCAGCAGCGCCCAGCTCACGCCCTGTTGCTGCTCCAGCAATGCGTCGCCGGGCGCGCGCCGGGACCAGTGCGCCCGCGCCAGGCCGCCGAGCACGACGTGGTCGGCCGCCGGCAGCAGATACGCCTCCGGGCGCGCCGCGTAGCGCTGCGCGTCTGCGGCCGGGAACCCGTAGGACTTGCGCAGTGACGCGGCGAGGGGGGTCGCCAGGGCGACAGCGAACGCTCCGCCGACGAGGGCGAGCGCAAGCGCGGTGCGGCGACGCCGGGCACCCGGCTGCGGCGCCGCCAGCGCCACCACCGGCAACAGTACGGCTCCGAACCAGCCGAAGTAGTAGTTGGCCATCCCCATCGCCGCCAGGGCGACGGCGGCGAGGCTCCACGAGCCCGCTCCAGGGCGCCTGCACGCGTTCCAGACGGCCCAAAGGTAGAGCGGAATCCACTGCACCTGGGCGACGTGCGGGTGGTAGGCGGCGTGCGCGATGTGGGCGGGAGCGAAGGCGAACGCCAAGGCGGCGACGGCCGCCCAGGCCGGCCGGCAGCCCAGCCACCGGGCCAGCGCATAGGCGGCGAGAGCGGCCGCCGGGAAGGTCAGGAGCACCACGAGGTTGTAGGCTGTCGCCGCGTCGACGGCCAGGGCGAAGAGGGCGCCGACCCAGTCGGTCAGCGGTTGGGTGTAGATTCCGAGGAACGCACGGGGAGCCTCGAACAGGCGCATGACGGTGTAGGGATCATGAAACCGCCCGACCAGCTCGCTCCCGAACAGGCGCTCGGCGGGGGCCCGCAACACGGGCCAAGCCATGTACAGCGTCAGCGCGGTGGCGGTGGCTCCGACGAGCACGGCCCGGAGCGCCTCGCTGCGAGGGGCACCGCGACGCGAAGCATCATGGTCCGGCGGCATTGGCGGCAGTCTATCGAGCTGCGATGGCTGGTCCAGGCGGGCCTGTGGATCGCCGCGCTCCTCGCCTTGAGCCGCGTCCCGTGGGTGGAGACGCGGCTCTTGGTCCCGCTCGCCCGTGCCGAAGGGGGCCTGGCGGCGCGCCTGTTCGGGGCGGACATCGGCAGCGTCCAGGTCGGCGCCAGCTGTACCGGGGCCGATGCCGCTGCCCTGGCGCTGGCCGCCATCCTGGCCTTCCCCGCCCGCTGGCGCCATCGCCTCCTGGGCGTGGCCGCGGCGCTCACCGTGATCAGCATGCTGAACGCGCTGCGCCTCGGGACGCTCGCCGCGGTGGTGGAGCGCCGCGAGCTGTTTCAGCTCCTGCACGTCTATGTCTGGCCCGCCATCCTGGTCGTCGCCGCGGCCGGCTGGGTGGCGGTGTGGATGGGGGCGGTGACCAGGAAGCTGCGCCCGCGGGCCTGGCTCGCCTCGCGGCCGCTGTGGGCGGGGGTGGCGCTGGTCGCGGCCGTCGCCGCGCACTACGCCCTGTTCCCGCTGCTCGCCGGCAGCGCCGACGTGGCCTCCGCCTGCCGCCTGGTGGCCGGCTCCGGCGGCGGCCTCATCGGCCTCGCCGGTGGCTCCGCCGCGGTCAACGGCGCTTTGCTCAGCATCGGCGGTCGGCACTGGCTGGTGACCCCCGAGTGCATCCTCACCCCCATCCTGCCCGTCTACCTGGTCGCCGTGGGCTTCCTGATCCGGCGCCCGCGCTGGCGGCTCCTCGCCTGGCTCGCGGCGGTGCCCCTGTTTTTTCTGCTGGCGATCCTGCGGGTGCTCGTCCTCGGCGCCCCGGTGGCGCTGACGGGCAAGCCGGAGGTGGCGATCCACGCCTTCTTCCAGGTGTTGACCGGCTTTGCGGTGGTCGGCCTGGCCTGGCACCTGCGGGGATCGCGGCGCCTGGCCGGCCTGGGAACCGCTCTCCTCACCGGGCTCGCCGCGGTCTGGATCTCCGGCTGGGCGCTGCGGCTGGTGCCCGGATGGCCGCCCGCCGGCCACTGGGGGCACGGACACGTCGATCCGCAAGGCGCGATGCAGCTCCTCGCTCCCTTCCAGCTCGGGCTCTTCGTCGCCCTGGCCCTTGTGCTGCGCGTGGCGGGAAGCAGTGCGTGGTTGGCGGGCGGCGGCATGCTGATCGCGTCGCATCTGCTGCTCCGGCTCGGATACGGGGAGCTGGTCGAGCATGTCGAGCTGGCGCTGCCCGTCATCGCCGTCCGCGGCCTGGCCGTGCTCGGGCCGGTGGCCGCCGCGGCCATTGCCGCGACCCTCTCCCGCCCGCGAGATGACGACCGCCGGGAGGCGGGGACGACGCGGTACCGGCGATTCTGGAGTCGCGTCGGAGACAGCTTCCCCGATCTCTCCGGGGCATCGACGACGCGCCAATACCGCGAGGACGAGGAGCTCCTGCTGCGGTCGGCCTTCCCGCGGCTGGCCGGGCAGCGGCTGCTCAAGACCGACCTCTGGGACGAGGCCCGCAACACCAGGATCTTCTGCTGGGCGGCGGCCCAGGGAGCACACACCTTCGGCATCGACATCTCGCTTCCGACCATCCTCAAGGCCCGCGAGGAGTACCGGCAACAACGACTGCGGCTCGCGGCGGTGGCGGCGGACGTCCGTTCCCTGCCCTTCCGTGGCGGCGCGTTCGACGGCGTGTATTCGATGGGCACGATCGAGCACTTCGACGGGACCGAGGCCGCCGCCGCCGAGATCGCGCGCGTCATCCGCAACGGAGGCCGCGCGATCATCGGCGTCCCCAACCGGCACGACCCGTTCCTGCGCCCGCTGGCGGTCGCCATCCTCTACCGCCTCGGGCTCTACGCCTACGGCGTCGAGAAGTCGTACTCTTGGAGGGGGCTCCAGGACATGTGCCGGCGCGCCGGATTGCGCGTCGTGGGACGCGGCGGCGTCCTCTTCCTGCCCGGGCTGCTACGCATGGCCGACCTGGCCCTGTGGACGGGCGCCAGGCCTCTCGCCCGGATGACGGCGATCGCGGCGGCGCCCTTCGCCTGGGCTTGCCGGCGCTTCCCGCGGCTGCGCCGGCACGGCTACCTCATCGCGCTGACGGGAGAGCCCGACCGGTGACCCGGCCTCCGCGCCCGCGCCGTAGGCTCGGCACCCACGTCCTGCTTGACGCCTGGGGCGCACCGTTCCTGGTCCTGGACGATCCGGAGCGGGTCCGCAGCGCCCTCGAGGCGACCGTCGAGGCCGCCCGGCTCACCCTGCTCGCCCAGGAGCTCAAGCAGTTCGAGCCGCAGGGCGTCACGGCCCTGGCCCTGCTGGCGGAGTCCCACCTCGCCATCCACACCTGGCCCGAGCACGGCGCCTTCGCCGCCGACCTGTTCCACTGCGGCGAGCTGTCGCTCCGGGAGATCCCGGCCCTGATGCACGACCTCGCCGACCGGCTCGAGGCGACGTATTGGGACTATCAGGTCGTCGAGCGGCGCGCCCGTTTCGTCCCTGCCATCGTCCGCCTCCATGCCCGTTGAACCGGCACGGCCCCGCCAAGTGGCGGCGCCCGCCCCGGTGTCGCTGCTGCGCATCCTCCTGTCGCTGCTCGCCGTGTAGCTCGCCGGGTTCCTCTTCATCGCCGCCGGCCTGTGGCGCGTCTCCACCGCCTCCGCGCAGCCGCCCACCACCGCGTAGGCGAGCGCGAGACGACCTGGTCAGCGCAGCGGGTTCTCGACCGCCTCGTGGGCGTGGTAGCTGGAGCGCACCAGGGGGCCGGACTGGCAGTGGGCGAAGCCGAGCTCGTGGGCGAACGCCTTCCACTCGGCGAACTCGTCCGGGTGGACCCAGCGGTCGACCGGCAGATGGCCCGGCGTCGGCTGCATGTATTGGCCCAGGGTGACGATCTCGACGCCGGCGTCGCGCAGGTCGATGAGGGTGCGGCGGATCTCGTCGGCGGCCTCGCCGATCCCCAGCATCATGCCGCTCTTCACCCGGCCGGCGTAGTCGCCCAGGTCGCGGCGCGCAGCGGCGTCGGCGAGCAGCTCCAGGGAGCGGGCGTAGTGGCTGCCGGGGCGCACTCGCCGGTATTGCTCCGCCACGGTCTCGATGTTGTGGGAGAAGACCTCGGGGCGGGCGGCGAGGACGATGTCCAAGGCGTCGGAGACGCCGCGGAAGTCGCCGGTCAGCACCTCCACAGCGGTCCCCGGATTGAGCTCGTGGACCGCCTCTATCACCGCCGCCCAGTGCCGGGCGCCGCCGTCAGGCAGGTCGTCCCGGTCGACCGAGGTGATGACCGCGTGCTTCAGGCCCATGGCGGCGACCGCCTCGGCCACGTGCCTGGGCTCCAGCGGATCAACCGCCTCCGGCTTTCCCGTGTTGACGGCACAGAAGCCACAGCGACGGGTGCAGGTGTCGCCCAGGATCATGAAGGTCGCGGTGCCGTGCTGGCCCCAGCACTCGTAGATGTTGGGGCAGCGCGCCTCCTGGCAGACGGTGTGGAGGTCGAGACGGGAGACCAGGCCCTTGACGTTGCGGTACTGCTCCGGCGTGGCCAGGCGGATGCGCAGCCACTCCGGTCGCGGCTGGCGGCGCTCTTCGGTCGCCACGGCGTCGCCGTCCCGGTGGTGGGCACCGATCTGGACCAGGGGCTCAGCCATGACGGCGGAAGTGTACCGTGTGGCGACCTTCCCTTACTCCTTTGCAGAGAGATCGAGGGCGACGTCCAAGGCGGGGGCGGAATGGGTGATCCAGCCGACGGAGATGCGGTCGACGCCGGTTTCGGCGACCGCCCGAACCGTCTCCGGGGTGATGCCGCCGGACGCCTCGAGCAGGGCGCGGCCGGCGGTGCGCTGCACGGCCTCGCGCAGCCTGGCGGGGGGCATGTTGTCGAGCAGGATCATCTCGGCGCCGGCCGCCAGGGCTTCCTCGAGCTGAGTGAGGTCGTCCACCTCGACCTGGATCGCGATGCCCGGGGGAACCTCGGCGCGCGCGCGGCGCACCGCCTCGCCGACGTTCCCGACCGCCACGATGTGGTTGTCCTTGATGAGCACCGCGTCGTGGAGCCCCAGGCGGTGATTGACGCCGCCGCCGCAGCGCACGGCGTATTTCTCGAGCGCCCGCAGGCCGGGAGTGGTCTTGCGCGTGTCGGTGATCCGGGCACCCGTGCCCTCGACCCGCCGCACCAGCTCGCGCGTGGCGGTGGCGATGCCCGACAGATGTCCCAGCAGGTTGAGCGCGGTCCGCTCCGCCCCGAGCAGAACGTGCACCGGTCCGGCGACACGGGCCACGGCGACGCCGGGGCCAACTTCGGTGCCGTCGGTGAGCAGCCGCTCGATCTCCACGGGCGCGGCGCCGTCCAGGAACCGGAACGCCGACAGCGCGACGTCGAGCCCGGCGATGACCCCTGCGGCGCGCGCGACCACGTGTCCATCGGCCGTCGCATCCGGTGGAAGCGTCGTCTGCGACGTCAAGTCGCCAGCGTCGCCCAGGTCCTCGGCGAGCGCCGCGCGGACGATCGGCTCCCAAAGGCTAGCCGGGAGCGGCTCGATGTCCGTCATCCCACGGCCTCTCGTCGCGTCTCCGCCGACGGTGCAACCGTCTCGATGTGGATTCGAACGGACGCTTCACCGTCCCTTTCGCGACCCCCGGCCCATTGCGGCACCGTCAGGACGAGACGGCGGCACCTGGCGGGGTCAGCCTGGGGAGCATCGCTCCGGAAGTGCGCCCCTCGGCTCTCTGTTCGTGCCAGGGCCGCGGTGACGACGAGTCGTCCGGCGGCCAGCAGGTTGCGCAGCTCGCCGGCTTCGGGAGGGGCCTCGGCCGCCAGCCGCTCCAGCTCGCCGAGGACGCGGGTGAGGCCGCGATCATTCCGCACGAGGCCGGCGTCCTTCCACATCACGGCCCGCAGGGACTTGATGAGCTCTTCTCCACCGCGTCGACTGGCATCACAGGGCATCGCTGGCAGGCTTGCCAGCCTGATCGCCCCGGGCCGGAAAACGGCCGGCCGGCCGAGCGCTTGCGCGAGGCCACGTGAAGCAACGTCGCCAGCGCCCGGCGCAAAGCGACGGGCGGGCCGCTTCAGGATGTCGTGCGCGACCCGCCGGCCGAACACCAGCCCCTCGAGCAGCGAGTTGCTGGCCAGGCGGTTGCCGCCGTGGACACCCGTGGCGGCCGCCTCGCCGCAGGCCCACAGGCCGGGCAGCGACGAGCGCCCGTCGACGTCGACCAGGATGCCGCCCATGCAGTAATGGGCCGCCGGCGAGACCGGCAGCGACTCCCGGCGCGGGTCGAGCCCGTGCTCCTGGCAAAGCCGCCAGACGGTCGGGAACTGCCGCGGGAAGGCCTCGCCGACCGCCTGCCGGGTGTCGAGCAAGACCCCATGACCGGCGTCGAGCTGCCGGCGGATGGCGCGCGCCACCACGTCGCGGGGAGCGAGCTCCCCGTCGGGGTGGTCGGCGAGCAGGAACCGGCGCCCCGCCTCGTCGATGATGATCGCCCCTCGGCCGCGCAGCGCCTCGGTGACCAGCGGCATGGGATCGGTGCCGACCGCCAGCGCCGTCGGGTGGAACTGCACGAGCTCGAGGTCGGCGAGCCGGGCGCCGGCGCGGGCGGCGATCGCCAGACCGTCTCCGGTATTGCCGGGGGGGTTGGTCGTCCGGCTCCAGGCGCCGGCGAACCCGCCGGTGGCGAGCACCACCGCCGGCGCCAGGAACAGCAGCCGCTCCCCTTCCGGTCCGATCGCCACCACACCGATCACGCGACCGCCGTCGACGATGAGGTCCCAAGCGAAAGTCCGCTCGTGGACGCGGATGCTCTCCTCCGCCCGGCAGGCCGCCGCCAGCGCGCGCGAGATCTCCCGGCCGGTGGCGTCTCCGCCCGCATGGAGGATGCGGTCTCGGCCATGGCCGGCCTCCCGCCCGCGGGCGAGCTCACCATCCGGCTGGCGATCGAAGCCGGCGCCGAGAGCGATGAGACGCGGGATCTCCGCGACCGCGCCGCGCGTCAGGACGTCCACCGCGTCCGGATCGGCGAGGCCCGCGGCCACCCGCTCGGTGTCCCGCGCGTGGCGGGACGGGTCGTCGTCCTGGCCCAGCGCCGCGGCGATCCCGCCCTGGGCCAGCCGCGTCGAACCTCCGGAGAGGAGCGTGTCCTTGCACATCAGCGCCACGCGCGCCGGAGCCGCCGCCAGGGCGCAGGAGAGGCCGGCGACCCCCGTACCCACGACCACCAGGTCGGCTCGCTCGACACCGTCGAATGAAGAGAATCGCAGCGGGATCAATGTGTGGCCCTCGGCGTCGGCGCAGCCGGTCAGCCGATCTCCAACATGCGCTCGAGCGCCCGGCGGGCGCGCGCCGCGATCTCGGGGTCGACGGTCACCCGGTGCTCCAAGCGCTCGAGCGAGCGCAGGATCTTGGGCAGGGTGATGCGCTTCATGTGAGGGCAGAGATTGCACGGCCGGACGAACTCGACCTCCGGGTGCTCCACGGCCACGTTGTCGCTCATCGAGCACTCGGTGACCATGACCACGCGCTCGGGCCGGGCCTCGCCAACGTAGCGGATCATGCCGGAGGTGGAGCCGACGAAGTCGGCCTCGGCGAGCACGTCTTCGGGGCACTCGGGGTGGGCGATGATCTGCACCCCCGGCCACGCCCGGCGGAAGTCGCGCAGCTCCTCGGCGGTGAAGCGCTCGTGGACCTCGCAGTGCCCTTTCCAGAGGATGAGCTCGACGTCGGTCTGCGAGGCGACATAGCGGCCGAGATACTCGTCGGGCAGGAAGATGACCCTCTCGGCGCCGAGCGACTCCACCACTTCGACCGCGTTCGCCGAGGTGCAGCAGACGTCGGTCTCGGCCTTCACGGCAGCCGAGGTGTTCACATAGGTGACGACCGGAACGCCCGGGTAGCGCTGTTTGAGCAGCCGGACGTCGGCGGCGGTGATCGAGGAGGCCAGCGAGCATCCGGCCTCGAGGTCGGGGATGAGCACCGTCTTCTCCGGCGACAGGATGGCCGCGGTCTCGGCCATGAAATGCACGCCGCAAAGCACGATCACATCGGCGTTCGTCGCCGCCCCCTGGCGTGCCAGGGCCAGCGAGTCCCCGGTCAAGTCGGCCACGCCGTGGAAGATCTCCGGCGTCTGGTAGTTGTGCGCCAGCACGATGGCGTTGCGCTCCCGCTTCAGCCGCTGGATGGCCTCCACGTACGGCGCGTGCACCGGCCACTCCACCTCCGGGATGACTCGCCGTACGCGCTCGTAGATCGGCGCCGTGGCACGGGCGACCTCGGGTGTGTACTGGAGAGCGGCGAGGTTCTGTTGTGTGACTGCCAGCATGTCCGGATCCTCTTTTATACTCAGTTAGAGTATTACTGAGCCGTTATGCTACGGGTGAGTACAAGGAGATGTCAAGAGTGGTCGGGCTACGCCGGCGCTCGGGGCAGGCCGACGCCCGGCGCCCGGCGCTCGCGCAGCACCTCGCGGCGGAAGCGGAACAGCTCGGCCGGGCGGCCGCCGGTGTGAGGCTCGAGCCGCCCGGTGCCCACGACCATGCCTCCGCGGTCGACCAGGCGGCGGAAGTTGCCCTTGTGGAGCCGCACGCCGGCGAGCGCCTCGACCGTGCGCTGCAGGCGCAGCAGCGTGAACTCCTCGGGCAGCATCTCGAAGATGATCGGCCGGTAGCGGATCTTGCCACGGATGCGGCCCAGCGCCGTGGCCAGCATCCGCCGGTGATCGAGGGCCATCGGCTCGCCGAGCGCGGGAGCGGGCGGCGGCTGCGGGGATTCCGTCCGGCGACGCCGATCGCGCACGGCCTCCGCGACCAGCCTCGCCTCGTAAAGAAGCTCCAGACGATCGAGCACGCGATCCCCGTCCCAGGTCGATCCGCCGAGCCCGAACGTGATCTCCACACGCTCCGTGCGGGCGCCGCACGCCGCGGAGCCCGCATCCGCCCACGCCGTCAGGGCAGGAGCGATCCGGCTCTCGACCGACGGGTTGGATCCCGAGCGGTGATCCTCCCAGGGCAGGAAGCGGTAGACGTCCTCCCAGGCGGCTCCCGGCGCCGCCTCTCCCTCGCGCACCAGCGCCAGGTATCCGATCGAGATCGGGCGGACGCCGGCGTGGCGCACCGCCGGGTCGCGATCGCGGTCGCCGAAGGTGTAGAGCTGCTCGACGTAGCCGAGCTCGAGGCCGGTGAGCTCGCGCACCCGATGCCTGAGCGCCAGCTCCAGCGTGCGCTCGCTCTCGGGCTCGAGCTGCCCGAACGGCAGCGCCGGCTCCCCGCTCGCCGCCGTCACCGTCAGCACTCGCGGCGTCTCCCCGGTGACCGCCAGGATCACCGCGTTCAGGCCGATGGAGAACGAGGCCTTCATCCCTTGATCACCCCGATCGGCTCGAGCCGGGCTACCTTGCGCGAGATGCCCGCCCGCTCCACCACCTCGACCACGTCCGCGACGTCCTTGTACGCCTCCGGCATCTCCTCGTCGACCGTCGCCCGGCCGGTGGCGCGCACGACGATCCCCCGCGCCGCCAGCTCGCCCACGATGTCCCGCCCGCGCGCCTGGCGCTTCGCCGCCTTGCGGGAGAGCCGCCGGCCAGCGCCGTGGCAGGTGGATCCGAAGGTCTCCTCGAACGCGCGCTGCGTGCCGACCAGGACGTAGGAGTACCGGCCCATGTCTCCGGGGATGAGCACTGGTTGTCCCACCTCGCGGTACGGCTGCGGAGTCTTGGGATGACCCGGGGGAAAGGCGCGCGTGGCGCCCTTGCGGTGGATCAGCAGCCGCCGCTCCTTGCCCTCGACCGGCACCTCCTCGAACTTGGCGATATTGTGGCAGACGTCGTAGACGACGCGCATCGCGAGCTCCCGCGGCGACAGGCCGAGCACCCGCTGGAACGCCTCCCGCGCCGAGTCGCTGATCACCTGTCGGTTGGCGAAGGCGAAGTTCGCGGCGGCGGCCATGGCGCCGAGGTAGGCGCGGCCTTCCGGCGAGCCGATCGGGGCGCAGCAGAGCTGGCGGTCGGGCAGCTCGATCCCGTAGCGCTTCGAGGCCTCCTGCATCCGCTTCACGTGATCCGTGCACACCTGGTGCCCTAGACCCCGCGAGCCGCAGTGGATGGTCAGGGCCACGCACCCTCGCCGCAGCGCGAGCGCTGCCGCCGCTTCCTCGTCGTAGACCTCCGCCACCACCTGCACCTCGGCGAAGTGGTTCCCCGAGCCCAGGGTCCCGAGCTGGCTCAGGCCTCGCTCCACGGCCCGCTCCGACACCTCGTCGGGATCGGCATCGGGCAGGCACCCGCGCTCTTCGAGGAACTCGAGGTCCTCGGCCTCCCCCATTCCCTGCTCCACCGGCCAGGAGGCGCCCCGCTCGAGCAGCCGCCGCATCTGCTTGCGATCGAGCCGGAACCGCCGCCGCTGCGCCCCCACCCCCGTCGGCACCGCGTCATAGAGCGCCCCCACCAGTTCTCGCAGCTTCGGCTCGACCCGCCCCCCCGGCAGCTCCGTCGCCAATAGCCGAACGCCACAATTGATGTCAAAACCTACCCCGCCGGGCGATACGACACCGTCCTCGGCGTCCATGGCGGCGACGCCGCCGATCGGGAAGCCGTATCCCCAGTGGATGTCGGGCATGGCGAGGGACGCGGAGACGATGCCCGGCAGATGGGCGACGTTGGCGACCTGCTCCAGGGCCTGATCGTCCCGCAGCTCCTCCATCAGAGTCTCCGACGCGTACACCCGCCCCTCCACGCGCATCCCACCCTGCCGCGGAATCCGCCAGCGGTAGTCATCGATACGCTCAACTTGAACGGACATCGACCCCACTCTAGCGAACGCTACGGGGCCGCGCCGCAGCTCATCGGCGAACCGCCGTCATCCCGTGAACGGGTTGAGCATCGGCACCGCGATGCCCTCAAGGTCTTGCAACTTGCGGGTAACGAAGGTGAGGCCGTAGACGCGAGCCGTGGCGGCCTGGAGACTGTCGAGAACCGGCAGAGGGCGGGGCGCGTTGAGGTCGGCCCAGGCCTTACCGACCTCCGTGTCGATGGTGAGCAGCTTGCCCGCGTAGGCACGCTCCAGCCGCGCCAACCAAGCCGCCAGGTGATCAGCTGCCTCGACGTCCCGTCGTCGCAGACGCTGGATGCCCAGGCGAATCTCCGCGACGACGAGAACCGAGAGCGCCAGGTCGTCGGCTTCGACGGTCGAGAACCACTTTCGCAGGCCGGCGTCGGCGCGATCGCCCTTGCGTAGCTCGGAGACGATGTTGGTGTCGAGGAGGTACCTCACAGGTCGAGCGCGCGAGGCAGCTCGTGGATGCGGGCGAAGTCGACATCCTCACCCACGTTCGGCATCTCCAGCAGCACGGTCTTGGCGTCCTCGGCCGGCTCGACGAGCAGCGTCTGCCGCAGGATCTCTCGATGCTCCGCCTCCGCCGAACGGCCATGACGCCCCGCGCGTTCTTTGAGCGCCTGGACGAGCCTGTCTTCGAGCTTGCGCACGATGAGCTGAGCCATCTCCACCTCCTCGCTATCAATGATAGCATCCGTGGTCCCGGCTGTGTTCACCTTCTATGATGGGAGTATGGAGTACGGAGGGAGTGTCCGACTCGACTCACCATTCATCCGAGATTGCGACGATCAAACCCGGCGGCAACCTCTATGAGACGCTACGTCATTACGACCGGCGCGGCATTCGGTCTGCTCGCCTTGGCGCACGTCCTTAGAATCATCCTCGAGGGCTGGCACGTGGCGAAGAGCCCGATCTTCGGCCTGACCACGCTTGGATCGGTCGCCCTCTGCATCTGGGCCCTCTACTTGCTCAAGAAGTAGCGAGTGTGTCGATCGACGCCGGCGCTGTCGCCATGGATCCAGCTCGCGCGCACTCCTCTATTCACCGCTCGTTGGTGTCTTCGCTGAGCACCGGCTTGACGTCGAGGATCGGCGTTCCGTCCAGCGCTTCGAGACAGCCCACCTGCACTCGCCGGCCGTCGACGGTGGTGATCTCCACCCGGTGCAGGCCAATCGGGTTCGGGCGGTGGGGGGAACGGGTGCTGAAGACGCCTTCTTGCGCCCTGGAGGCATCTCCCCGCGGGTGCACGCTCAGCACGTCGCGACGAGCCCGGTCGAGCCAGGTGAGGACGATCACCTCGTGGCCGGGCCGTAGGCTGCGCAGACCCTCGAGCACTTCCGGCTCGAAGACGAGCCAGGCCTTGGGCGCGCCCTCGTCGGCCTGCCGGGGAGCCGACTCTAGATCGGTCAAGGGGGACTCGACGCGTCCGATGGCTCTTATCTCGATCTCTCCCACATTCGTCTCCTCCCTACATTGACGCCGGCCCGCCAGGGTCACACGCGGCGCGTCTCATCCGTCACTACTATGACGGAACGCGAGGGGAGGATGCGACCGATGGACCGAGCGGACGTCGTGCCGCGGCTCGACCTAGCGGCGGTAGTACGGGACTAGGCTGTCGGGCACGGTCAGCCTCCCGCCGTCGCGTCGATTCCGGCCATGGCCTCCTGAACGTTCATCGTGTGGGCTCGAACCCTCTGGTAGTCGGCGAGGATGTCGGTGAAGAGCAGGCTCAGGCTGGGATCCACGGGATGGTCGGTCATCTGCCGGAGATGATCGTCCCGCAGCTTTCGGACCTGGCCGATGATCGCGGAACTGAGGGTCCGCGCTGCGTCGTCGTCCACGGTCCGGCGTTCGGCGTAGGCCTCGGTGACCCGACGCAGGAACCCGGCGACCGCGTCGTGGAGAGCGAGGAGGCCGGCCTTCTGGTCCGCCGACAGCTCGAGCCGCCGCTCTCGGAGCTGGGCGTAGCCGCGCAGGATGTCTGCGAGCCGATCGCTCATCGACTCATACTCGTGGGCGAGGCGAAGCTGACGCCTGCCCTCCTCGGCGATCGCGTGAGGCACCGTGGCATCCAGGAGATCGGTGAGGAAGGTGACGATCTCGCGCTGGACGTTGTCCAGCACCTCCTCCCGGTGGAAGGTCTTCTGCACCAGCCCCTCGTCGTAGGGGCCGTTGAACCCCAGCTGGCGGATCCAGTCGATCATCTTGACGACGCCTCGACCCATCTGGATCACCTCGCCCCGGCTCTGCTCGACGCCCAGCACCGGCGCCGCCACGGCCGGCCCCTCGAGGTGCTTCAAGCGGGCCACCTGGCCGATCTTCGGATCCGGCACGAGCCGCTGCAGCAACCGGCCGAAAGGGGTGAGGAAGGGCAGGAACACCGCGGTGTTGGTCACGTTGAAGCCGGTGTGGGTCAAGGCGATGGCGGCGGTCATGGTCGCCGCGAACACCAGCGGGCTCTCGAACTCCGCAAGAGTCATGACCATTGGATCGACGCCGTAGGTCCCCTGAATCACGCGCGAAACGAGCCGGACGTACCCCTGGAAGAGGAGGGTGATCCAGAAGACGCCGAAGACATTGAAGAGGACGTGGGCGTAGGCGGCCCGCTTGGCGTTCACGTTGGCCCCAACGGACGCGATGACCACGGTGATGGTCGTGCCGATGTTCTCGCCGAGGACCAGGGCGGCGGCGGTGGGAAACGAGATCACCCCGGTGGCGGCCAGTCCGATGGTAATGCCCAGCGTGGCGCTGCTGCTCTGCACGAGGACCGTGAAGATGCATCCCACCAGGACGCACAGGAGAACTCCCGGATAGGTGCCGGCCTGAAACCAGGCGAAGGCGTCCATGAAGGTGGGGACATCCCGGATCGGCGCGAATCCATCCTTCATGAGCTCGAGGCCGAAGAAGATCATGCCCATGCCCATGATCGCCATGGCGACGAACTTCGGACGATCCCGCCGGGCGAAGAGGTAGATCAGGCTGGCGAGGCCGAGGATCGGGAGCCCGTATTTGCCGATCTGCAGCACCAGGATCCATCCGGTGATGGTGGTACCGATGTTCGCCCCCAAGATGACGCCGACGGCCTGATGGAGCTGCATCAGGCCTGCGTTGACCAGCCCGACGACGATCACCGTCGTGATCGAGGAGGACTGGACCAGAAGAGTGACCGCCGTTCCCGTACCGATCGCCAGGAGCCGCCGGTCGGTCACCAGGCTGATCATGCGGCGCAGCGAGTTCCCGGCCACCGCCTGCATCCCCTCGGACATGTACTTCATGCCGAGCATGAAGAGGCCGAGGCCCCCCACCACGAACATGGCCATCGGGAGGATGGCCACCAGTGTCTCGTTGAGGGGCATTGTCGGCACCTCGATCCCAGGGTGGGCTAGCCGTAAAACGGCGCGATGTTACACGTCGAGCACGATCACCGCGTGCCAGGTCTCGTCGTCGCGCCGCTCGAGGACCAGGCCGTGCCAGGTGATCCCCTTGATCTGGGTGCGGTAGGGGTGGCGATCGAGGTCGAAGGGCTCACCCTCGAGCCGCGCCTGGAGCGTCCATCCCGTCTCGCTATCGCCATCGAGCGACATCAGGGCGCGACACGGCAGGAACCCTCCGCCCTCGAAGCGGAACAGCAACTCGCCCAGGAACTCGACCAGCAGCTCGTCCAGATCGCCGGCGGCGAGCTGCACGTTGAGCCGCTGGCGGGGCTCGAGCGCGTCGACGTCGGTGATGCAGTCGGCGAATGCCCGCGCCGCTTCCGCGAACAGCCCCGGGATGGTGGGAGCCGTGACCTCGACGGCGAGATCGGCGGTGTGGTCTAGGAAGCGAAAGCCCACTGGAGCTCGCTGGGAGGCCCGGCCTCGACCACCTGTCTGTCGAATACGTCGCCGAAATGGCGGGCGCAGACCGCCGCCACCTCGGGCAGCTCCGGTCGCTTGCCCGACAGCGTCTCGATCGAGGCCATGCGCACCCCCGGCAGGCCGCAGGCCACGATGCCGTCGAAGTCGGCCAGGTCGGTGGTGACGTTCAAGGCGAAGCCGTGGGTGGTGATCCAGCGCGACACGTGCACGCCGATCGACGCCACCTTGGCGCGGTCCGACCAGACGCCGATCAAGTCCTGCTCGCCCCGCCCCTCCGCCTCGACGCCGAAGTCGGCCAGGGTGCGAACCAGGATCTCCTGCAGGTCGCGGACGTAGCGGCGCAGGTCGCGCCGGTCGGGATCGAGGTCGACGATGGGATAGCCGACGAGCTGTCCCGGGCCGTGGTAGGTGACCTGGCCGCCGCGGTCGCATTCGTGCACCGAGATGCCGCGCGCCGCGAGCCACTGCTCGGGCATCCGGATGTCGGCCGCCGAGCCCCTCCGGCCAAGCGTGTAGACCGGCGGATGTTCGAGCAGCAGCAGTCTCTCGGGCCCCTCGCCCGCGCGCAGAGCTTGCCGCACCCGCTCTTGCAGCGCCGTCGCCTCGGCATACGGAACGCGCCCCAACCAGGTCGCGTGGAGAGTGCGCCTGCCGCCCATCTCGCGGCCATTGTAGCGAGGTCTTGCGACGCGGTTACGGTAGGCTCCGGCGCCATGCGCGGTGCGGCTCGCCTGGTGATCGGCTTGATCCTGCTCGGCTCGTCACCCGCCCTCCTCGCCGCCGACGAGACGGACGACGAGCGCTCGTCGCCGCTCTTCCTCGGCTGGGAGAGCGAGCCGGCCATGGACTACGGCGGCCGCGTCGTCGACTCCTTGCAGCGCGGGGTGAGCCGGGCCTTCGTGGCCATGGCGCCCGACTCGCCGGGCGTGGCGCCGGCCTGGGAGTTCCCGCTCGGCCTCGTCCTCTCCCTGGTGCAGCACGAGGTCGCCGGCCATGGCGGACGGGCGCGGGAGTTCTCGCTCGACCCCAGCTACGGCTTCGGCTTCGACCTCTCCGCCTACACCACGATCGACCGCGAGCCGCGCACCAACACGGAGGTGGCGCTGCTCTCGGTCGCCGGCAGCGAGGCGAGCTCGGTCCTCGCCCACCGCATCGTCCTCGACCTGCACAGCGCCCGGGGAGCGGAGGGCTCGAGCTTCCCTCTCGCCCTGGTGAGCAAGCTCGACCTCACGCTCTACGTCGCGGGAACCCCCTCCCCCACCAGCCGCGACAGCCGCGACGACTTCACCGACGGGTTTGAGGAGGGCAACGACGTCGCCGTCTACCTGGCCACGCGCCAGGCCATGCGGGTCGATGCCGACCCGGTTGACGTCTGGCGGCGCGACTACGTGATCGACTTCGACGACCCGGAGCTGCGCGACGACTGGGACGAGGCGCGGATCGCCGCGCTCTGGAACGCCCTCGACCCGGCGCTGGTGCTGGGCGCCATCGCCTATTTCAGCGACCACGTGGCCGACGGGGCGCGACGGATTCGTGCTCCGGGGCTGCGGCTCAGCGAGCTGGTCCGCCTGGCGGCGGGAACGCGCGGCATCCTGGGCCCGCACACGGTGTCCCGCTACCTCGACCTCTATCTCACCACGCCCGCGGCCCTGGTGGCCGTCTACGTGCGCGATCTCGTAGCCGCCGGCGAGCGCACCTGGGGCGGCGGTTTGCGTCTGCACGCTCTGCGTCTCGGCGGCGACTGGAAGCTGGCGCTTCAGGGGGACCACTGGAGCGAGCCGGAGGACGTCGCGGATGTCGATCCCGGCGACGGCTGGCACGTCGGCGCCGAGGCCGAGGGGACGGTGGCCGGCGGCTTCGGCCTGTCGCTCAAGGGCGGTACCAAAGACGCGGGGTTCCTTCCCGGGCTGCCGATCGCGGAGGGCGCCTATTTCGGCACCGGCCTCACCTACCGGCTGCCGTGAAGACCGGCTACGATGGCTCCGGGATGCTGTTCGAGCGTATCGAAGACCCCGGTCTGGCGCACTACTCCTACGCCGTGGGCTGCCCGGAAGCCGGCTCCCTGGCGATCGTCGACCCGCGCCGGGACGTCGACGTCTATCTCGAGCTCGCCGCCGCCCGGGATCTGCGCATCACCCACGTGCTGGAGACCCACATCCATGCCGACTACGCCTCCGGCGCCCGCGAGCTGGCGCAGAGATCGGGAGCCGAACACCTGGTCTCGGCATACGACGCCGGCGAGACCTACGAGGCCCGCTTCCCGCATCGCGACCTGGCGGACGGCGACGGCGTGGAGATCGGCTCCCTGCGGCTCGCGGCTGTCCACACGCCCGGGCACACGCCCGAGCACCTCTCCTTCCTGGTCTACGACAAGACCCGGTCGGACTCTGTGCCGACGCGGATGCTCTCCGGCGACTTCTTGTTCGTCGGCTCGCTGGGGCGGCCCGACCTGCTCGGCGAGGAGGCCAAGCGGGAGCTGGCCGAGCGGCTGTTCGACTCGGTGCGAAGTCGGCTGACGGGCCTACCCGACGCTCTGGAGATCCACCCCGCCCACGGCGCCGGCTCCATGTGCGGCGCCGGGATGAGCGGTGAGCCGAGCTCGACGCTCGGGATCCAGCGCCTCGCCAATCCCCATCTCGACCCGCGCCTCACGCGCGAGGAGTTCGTCGACCGGATCCTGTCGACCACGCCGCCGTTCCCCGACTACTACCGTCGCATGAAGCAGCTCAATGCCGACGGGCCGCCCATGCTCGACGGACTGCCGGGGCTCGTGCCCCTCTCGATCGAGGCGTTTGCCGCCTCGATCGATGATGGCGAGACGCTGATGATCGACGTGCGCGACCCGCGCGCCTTCAGCAGCGGGCACATCCCCGGCAGCTTCGCCATCGGCGTCGGCAACAGCCTCTCGACCTGGGCCTCCTGGGTCGTCCCCTACGACCGCCCGATCCTGCTGGCGGCGAGCCACCCGGACGACGTCGAGCCGGCGGTGCGCGCCCTCGTACGCGTCGGCCTCGACGACGTGCGCGGCTACCTCGACGGCGGCGTGCAGGCGTGGGCCGCCGCCGGCCGGCCCCTGGCGGAGCTGCCGCAGATCTCCGTCGGCGCGCTCCACGGCAAGCTCGCGGCCGGCGAGCCCGTCCACGTCCTGGACGTGCGCGGCGACGACGAATGGACCGGCGGGCACATCGCCGGCGCCCAGCACCTGATGGGGGGCTATCTCCCCCGGCGTGTCGATGACGTTCCCGACGACGGACGCCCGATCGTCGTAACCTGTCGCACGGGCTACCGCTCCACCGTCGCCGCCAGCGTCCTCGAGCGCGCCGGCCGTCGCCGGGTGCTCAACCTCGACGGCGGCATGCGGGCATGGACTCGCGCGGGACTGCCCGTCGACGCACCCTGAAGCGATGACGCCGCGCGTCGCGGGCCGGCGCGCGCCGCGATCCTAGAACCGGAACAGGACGCCGATGTTCGCCGCCGGTCCCGACAGGTCGACGTCCACGTCGCGCACCAAGTCCTCGTCCTCGACCGTCCCCTCGACCGAGCGGTACATCACCTCGACCAAGAAGGCCGGGCCGTCGCCACGGCCGCCAAGGTTGAGGCCGGCCACGCCGTAGTAGCCGACCTCGTCGTCGAGCTCGAAGTCGGTCGCGTCCAGCAAGTAGTAGGAGAGCCCGGCGCCGAGATAGAACTGGGTGCTGCCGCCAGGTGCGAAGTTGTAGGCGATCCCCGCCTCGGGGACGATCGCCTCCACCTCGATCTCGCCGCTGCCGTCGTCGACGAGCTCGCTGAAGTCTTCCGTCAGATCGGGGAAGTACGATCCACGAAGCTCGAGGCGCAGAGCGGCGTCGCCGATGGCGTACCGAACACCGCCGCCGGCGGTCTCGCCGAGGGCGTCGGTATCCCAGTACGAGCCGAGGAGGCCGAGGTCGCCGGCCAGGGCGGGCGCGCCCGCCACCAGGACGGCGAAAGTGAACAGGAACAGAGTCTTGGAACGCATGAGAGTCCTCCTTCGGTTGCGGTTGTCCAACCCTCACTCCGGCTCCCTCCTCCGGGCGCTGTCGAGACCGACGGAATCAAGCAAGCGAGGTGCCAGCGCGACGGCGCGAGTCGGAGAGGGGCCCTGCGTGCACCGTCCAATGCCGATGCGGCACCGATTCTGAGTAGGATCCTGGTGGTGCTGAGTCCCGCAATGCCCCCTGACGCCACATGACCGAAGAGCACGCAGACACGTCGACGCGCACATCGCGCATCATCCGGGCCAGGCCGGAGGACAACGACGCCGGCGAGCGCGCGAGTCTGGAGCAGCTCGCCCGTCGCTTCGAATGACCACCGAAAGACACGACGATCGGCGAGCGCGCCGTATCCGCCTGGGGATGGTGGGCGGCGGGAAGGGCGCCTTCATTGGCGCGGTGCACCGTGTCGCCGCGCGCCTGGACGACCGGTTCGAGCTGGTCGCCGGTGCGCTCTCCTCGACGCGGGACCAATCCAGGGCCTCGGGCCAGGAGCTCGGCCTGGAGGACGACCGCAACTACGGCACCTTCGAGGAGATGGCCAGCCGCGAGGTGCAGCGAGAGGACGGCATCGAGGCCGTGGCGATCGTCACCCCCAACCACATGCACCTTCCCGTGGCCAGCGCCTTCCTGGAGCGCGGCATCCATGTGATCTGCGACAAACCGATGACGACGACGCTCGCCGAGGCGCAGGAGCTCGCCGCGCTGGTCGAGACTTCCGGGCGCCTGTTCGTGCTGACGCACAACTACTCGGGCTACCCGATGATCCGCCAGGCGCGCCAGATGGTGGCCGCGGGAGCCCTCGGTGGTATTCGCGTCGTCCAGGTCGAATACGCGCAGGACTGGCTGGCGACGCGACTGGAGGAGACCGGGAACAAGCAGGCCGGGTGGCGGACGGACCCGGCACGCGCGGGCGCCGGCGGGTGCATCGGCGACATTGGCACCCACGCCTATCAGCTCGCCAGCTTCGTCTCCGGTCTGGAGCTCGAGAGCCTCGCCGCCGACCTCACCGTCTTCGTGCCCGGTCGCCGGCTCGACGACAACGCCCACGTCCTGCTGCGCTTCAAGGGCGGCGCCAAAGGAATGCTGTGGGCCAGCCAGGTCGCGATCGGCTGCGCGAACGCGCTGACGCTGCGCGTCTACGGCGAGAGAGGCGGGCTCGATTGGCAGCAGGAGAGCCCGGACGACCTCTGGTACACGCCGCGCGGCGAGCCGGCGCGGCGGATCCGCCGTGGCGGTGCCGGAGCGGGCGAGGCGGCAACCCGCGTGACGCGCACGCCGGCCGGCCATCCCGAGGGCTACCTGGAGGCCTTCGCGACGCTCTATCGGGAAGCGGCCGACGCCATCCTCGCCGCCCGTGAGGGCACGGCACCGAGCAAAGACGTGACGTTCCCGACCCTCGACGACGGCATCAAGGGCATGGCCTTCGTCGAAGCCTGCGTGCGGTCGAGCAACAACGGCGCGGCCTGGGTCGAGGTCTGAACGTCGTGACAGAATCGCGCCGGGAGAAGCGGTCGCCCGGCGTGAAAGGAGTCTCGGGATGCGTGAGGTCCTGGTCTGGAGTTTGTTGCCGGTGGGGATGTTGATGATGGGCGGATGCGGTCAGGCGCCGGACCCGGTGGACGACGCGCCGGCGGAGGCCGCGGCCCCGCAGTCGGCCGTCGCCGAGCGGGTCGCCATCTATGAGCCGGTGCGGCTGACCGCCGATCTGTCGCGGCTGAGCGAGCGGGAGCGGCAGATGATCCCCCTCATCATCGACGCGGCCGAGGCCATGGACGAGGCGTTCTGGATCCAGGCCTACGGGGACCGCGAGGCCCTGTTCGACTCCCTGAACGATCCACAGGCCCGCCGGTTCGCCGAGATCAACTACGGCCCCTGGGATCGGCTCGAGGGCAACCGGCCTTTCGTCCCGGGCGTCGGCCCCAAGCCCCCGGGCTCCAATCTCTACCCCGCCGACGTGACGCGCGAGGAGCTGGAGGCGGCGGCGGCCGAGTCGGCCGAGCGCCGGGAGGAGCTGCTGGGGCAATACACGGTCGTCGAGCGCAACCCGGCGGGTCGGCTCGTCGGCGTCCCCTACAGCGAGGCCTTCCGGCCGCAGGTCGAGCGGGCCGCGGCGCGGCTCGAGGAGGCCGCCGACCTCGCCGAGCAGCCGGGCTTCGAGAGCTACCTGCGCGCCCGCGCCGAGGCCCTCCTCTCCGACGACTACGTGCCGAGCGACCGCGTCTGGCTCGACATGCGCGACAACACGCTGGAGGTGGTCATCGGGCCGATCGAGCACTACGAGGACGCGCTGATGGGCGCCAAGACGGCGTTCGAGGCGTTCGTGCTGGTCAAGGATCGCGACTGGAGCGAGCGCCTCGCGCGCTACGCGGCGTTGCTGCCCGAGCTGCAGCGCCAGCTCCCGGTGCCCGAGGCCTACAAGCGCGAGGAGCCGGGGGCCGATTCCGACCTCCAGGCCTACGACGCCCTCTATTACGCCGGCGACGCCAACGCCGGGGCCAAGACCATCGCCATCAACCTGCCCAACGACGAGGGGGTGCAGCTCGAGAAGGGGACGCGGCGGCTGCAGATCCGCAACGCCATGGGCGCCAAATACGACGCCATCCTGCTGCCCCTGGCGGACATCCTCATCGACCCCGAGCAGCGGCAACACCTGTCCTTCGACGCCTTCTTCCAGGACGTGATGTTCCACGAGGTGGCCCACGGCCTGGGGATCAAGGAGACGATCACCGGCCGCGGCCCGGTGCGCGAGGCCCTGCGCGATCTGGCGGGGGCGCTCGAGGAGCAGAAGGCGGACGTGCTCGGCCTGTTCATGATCTCGCGGCTGCACGCCGCGGGCGAGCTGCCGGACACCGACCTGCGCGACAACCAGGTCACCTTCGTCGCCAGCATCTTCCGCTCGATCCGCTGGGGCACGGCCAGCGCGCACGCGCGCGCCAACCTCGCCACCTTCCACTTCCTGCACGAGCGCGGTGCGCTCGTGCGCGACGAGGCGAGCGGCACCTGGCGGGTCGATTTCGAGCGCATGGGGCCGGCCGTGGACGAGCTGGCGGGCACCATCCTGCGCCTGCAGGGCGACGGCGGCTATGAGGCTGTCGCCGCCTTCCTCGGCGAACGGGATGAGCTTGGGGAGACCCTCACCGGCGACCTCGAGCGCGTCGCCGGCGCCGGCATCCCCGTGGACGTGGTCTTCGAGCAGGGCCAGGACGTGCTCGGGCTCG
>JBOGJI010000379.1:0-4949 GCA_050747865.1 Thermoanaerobaculia bacterium | reverse complement strand
GTGCTTTGTCAAGTCGACCAAATCCGGCGGTTTCGCGATCGACACCACGTCGGCGCCGGGATTCCTGCTTGGCTTGGTAGAGCCAGATCCCATCCCCGAAATCCCAACCCAACAAAGCACTACTAGCGGGACTTTCGTGTGCCCAGCGTTCAGAGTGAGGTGATGCCAGACGAAAACCTGATCTGAATCCAAGCTCGCATCCGCCTGCCGGTGAGAGTCCGGCCCCGGTAAGCACCAGGGCGCCGGGTAGCAGGCTGGCGGCGTCGGGGGGAAACGCCCGGCGTCGAAGCCCAGCGTCGAAAGCCTCCTTGGAGGGAGCAACCGGCCAGGCCGTAACGTCAAGTGAATCCTGCCGCCTCGTGACGCTAGCCCCGTCAGGGGACAAGGGGGAGCCGAGCCGTGGAAATCTCGGCGAAGGCCATGGAAGCCGCGAAGAGCCTGGAAGCGCAGCGGCGAAGAACCCCCCGGGGTAGAGGGATCGGCATGGTCGGAGGGTGGGTGCGGGAACTGGGGAAGCCCTCGCCGGCCCCGGGCCTGCGGAAGTTCTGTCCGGGAAGCGAGGGGCGCGTATAAGCGGCGACCCCGTGAAGTCGCGCCCGGCCGGCAGGGTGGCGGGGGGCTCGTAGTACCGCTCGCAGCCCGAAGGACAACACAACCTCGGGCGAGGGAAGGAGCCCTGCTTCATCTGTGCTCGACGACGACGGAAGGACCGGTGCATGCCCAATCTGGCCAACACCACCAAAGACAAAGTCCGAGAACTCCAAGTCAAGCTGTACCTGGCGGCCAAGCGGTCGCCGACGAGACGCTTCCACGCGCTCTGGGATCGCATCCATCGCAGGGATGTGCTGGAGCGGGCGTGGCGGCAGGTGCGCGAGAACCGGGGCGCCCCCGGGGTCGATCGCACCACGATCGCCCAGATCGAAGAGCGGGGGGTCGAGGCGTTCCTCGACGAGCTCCAGGTGGAGCTGCGCGAGCAGCGCTATCGACCCCGGCCCGCGCGGCGGGTGTATATCCCGAAGCCGGGGCGCTCCGAGCGGCGGCCGTTAGGCATTCCCGTCATCAAGGACAGGGTGTGCCAGACCGCGGCCAAGCTGGTCCTGGAGCCAATCTTCGAGGCCGACTTCCGCGGCTGCTCGTATGGGTTTCGTCCCAAGCGCTCGGCCCACGACGCGCTCGACCAGATCAAGCGCGAGGTGATGCGGGGGCGGCGCTGGGTTGTTGACGCCGACATCCGCGGCTTCTTCGACGCGCTCGATCCGGAGATCCTGGACTCGCTCCTTCGCGAGCGGATCTCCGACCGGCGCGCGCTGAAGCTGCTGCGGGGCTGGCTCAGGGCAGGGGTGCTCGAGGGCGAGACGCTCGTGCGCCCCGAGGTCGGCTCGCCGCAAGGCTCGCCGATCTCGCCGTTGCTCGCCAACGTCTATCTGAACGCGCTCGACCGAGCGTGGGAGGACCGACACGGCGGGCTCGGCGTGCTGGTCAGGTATTGCGATGACCTCGTCGTTTTGTGCAGGAGCAAGGCGCAGGCCGAGGCGGCCCTGCGAGAGCTGCGGGCGCTGCTCGCGGGTCTCGGCTTGGAGCTGTCGGAGGCGAAGACGCGCCTCGTGCGCCTGGACGACGGCGGCGAGGGGTCCCTCGACTTCCTGGGCTTCAATCACCGCATGGTGGAGAGCTTCAGTAAGCCGGGGTGGCACTTCCTGGCCCGCTGGCCGTCGGCGGCCGCCACGCAGGCGGCGAGGACGAGGATCCGCGAGCTGACCGCCAGACGCCTATTGCGGCTGCCGGTCGAGGACGTGGTGGCCAACCTGAACCGGTTTCTGACCGGCTGGGGCGGCTACTTTCGCCGCGGCAACTCGACGGTTCAGTTCCACAAACTCGACCGCTACGCGGTCGAGCGACTGGGGCGGTTCGTTGGGCAGCGCCACGGCTTCAAGCGTCCGCTCGCCCACGGCCGCTGGCTCGTCCGCCAGCAGGGCTACCTCGGCCTGCGACCGCTCGTCGGACGCGTCCACCACGGCGCCGCGCACGCGGCCGGGTGAAGGATGTCGGTGCGCCGTGTGAGGGAAAACCTCACGCACGGTGCGAGGTGGCGGTGGGAGGAATCCGGCGCTGATGGACTGCGGTCCCCCAGGCGCTAGGCGCCTCCCGCCGACCCTACTGACGCCCTGAGGCCCGATCTGGCTCTGTAGAGCCAATCGGGCCTTCTTCGGGCTGGTTGGCGTAGACACTAACGATGCACGTTATCCGTCCGCCTCATATGGGAGGATCACGCTATGCCAAAGAGGACTGGCGCGGTGCACGTGGCCACGACCCGTCGCCACTACAAGGGCCGGGTCTACGAGAGCGTGCTCCTGCGCCAGTCCTACCGCGAGGGCGGCAAGGTGAAGAACCGCACGGTCGGCAACCTCTCGCACCTGCCGCCGCGCGTGATCGAGTCGGTCCGGGCGGGGCTCGCCGGGCGGGTGCTGATCGACGCCGAGGAGGGATTCGAGGTGGTGCGCTCGCTCCCGCACGGACACGTCGGGGGGGCGCTGGGCGTCTTGCGCGCGCTCGATCTGGAGCGGCTCCTCTCCAGGGAGCGCTCGCGCGAGCGCTCGCTGGTGGTGGCGATGATCGCCCAGGCGCTGATCGGCGCCGGCTCGAAGCTCTCCTGGACGCGCCGCCTCGGTCAGACCACGCTCTCGGAGGAGCTCTCGCTGGGCGAGGTGAGCGAGGCGGAGCTGCTGGCCGCGATGGATTGGCTGCTGGAGCGCCAGGGGCGGATCGAGCGCTCGCTCGCCCGCCGCCACCTCAAGCCCGGCTCCTTCGTCCTCTACGACCTCTCCTCGAGCTACGTCGAGGGGCGGGCCTGCCCGCTGGCCGAGCGCGGCCACTCGCGCGACCGAAAGCGGGGCACCCTCCAGGTCAACTGGGGGCTGGTCTGCTCGCCGGAGGGGCGCCCGGTCGCGATCCGCGTGCACCCGGGCTCAACCGCCGACCCGAAGACGCTGCCGCAGGTAGTCGAGGCCGTCACCCGCGACTTCGGGGTGGAGCGGGTGGTCTTCGTCGGCGACCGGGCGATGATCAGCGCCGCCCACGCCGAGGCGCTCAGCGAGCGCGGCATCGCCTTCATCACCGCGCTCAAAGCGCCGCAGGTGAAGGCGCTGGTCGAGGCGGGCGAGCTGCAGCTCTCGCTCTTCGACCAGCGAAACCTGGCGGAGATCAGCTCCGAGCAGTTCCCGGGGGAGCGCCTGGTGGTCTGCCGCAACCCCGCCGTCGCGGCGGAGCGGGCACGCAAGCGCGAGGACCTGCTCGCCGCCACCGAGCGCGAGCTCGAGAAGGTGAAGGCGATGGTCGAGCGCCCGCGCGGGCGCCTCAGGCGGGCGGACGCCGGCAGGATCGGCGAGCGCGTCGGGCGGGTCTCAAACAAGCACAAGGTCCGAAAGCACTTCGAGCTTCGGATCGCCGAGGGCGCCTTCTCCTACGAGCGCAAGCGGGAGCAGATCGAGGCGGAGGCGGCGCTCGACGGGATCTACGTGCTGCGCTCCACCTGCCCCGCGGATGAGCTCGGCGAGGCCGCGGTGGTGCGCGTCTACAAGCAGCTGAAGATGGCCGAGCGGGCGATCCGCACGATCAAATCAGCGCTCGAGGTTCGCCCGATCCGCCACTACCTCGAGGGGCGGGTGCGGGCCCACTTCTTCCTCTGCATGCTCGCCTACTACGTCTGCTTCGAGCTCCAGCTCCGCCTCGCCCCGCTGCTGTTCACAGACGAGCAGCCGCTCGCCCCCGCGGATCCGGTCGCCCCCGCGGAGCGCTCAGCGCAAGCCAAGGCCACCGACGGCAGCCAGCGCACCGCCGAGGGCTTCCCCGCTCAGAGCCTCCCCGACCTGCTGGCCGAGCTCGGCACGATCTGTCGCAACACCATCCGCGTCGGCAAGAGCGAGCACCCCTTCACCCGCCTGACCACACCGACCAAGCTCCAGGCCCGCGCTCTCGAGCTCCTCGACGTCAAGCTCGCCGCGTAGACAGAACGCGACCAGTCCAACGGGCCGCAATCCCGCATCGGGTCACGGGAATCGGTCACTCAAGGCGAAAAAGTTCCGTCTAGCCGTTGGTCGCAGGCGGGGAGTCCACCCCGCCGCTGAAGCGTGCGCGGATCGCCTCGGCGACCTGCTCGTGCGCCTCTTCCTGGAAGTAGTGCTTGGCGCGCTCCAGCTTGACGATCTCGATGTCCGAGAACGCCTCCTGCATCCGCGGGACGTTTCGCTTGTAGGGGAAGGCGAAGTCGCGCATCGGATAGGTGACCAGCACGCGCTTCGCCCCGAGCGCGCGCGGCACGTCCGTGGCGAGCTCGGCCAGCCATGGGCCGGCGGCGCGGAGCTGGCGCGGAAACTCCGCCACCCCAAGCCTCGCCTCGGGCGTCGGCTGCACCGCGCGGTAGTGCTCCATCTCGGCGTCGCTGAGCTTCCGACCAAGCCCGGTGGGCATGATCCGCTCGACGAAGAGGTTCCGCTCGAGGATCCTCCGCTGCATCGGCCGGCTGGACATCACCCGGCTGAAGAGGCGCAGTACAAGCGCGTCCAGCGGCCAGAACCAGGTGTTGCCCAGCACCAGGCCGGAGACGCGGTCCGGGTCCGACACGGCGACGGCGAGCCCGATCGGCCCGCCCCAGTCGTGGCCCATCACGATCAGGTCGCGGAGGTCCAGCTCGCCAACCAGCTCCCCAACCACCTGGGCGTGCTCCGCGGGCGTGTAGCCGTATCCGGGCGGTCGGTCCGAGAGCCCGAAACCGGGGTAGTCGGGCGCGATGCAGCGGAACCTGTCGCCAAGTGACTTGATCAGGTCGCGATAGAGAAAGCTCCAGGTCGGGTTGCCATGGCACATCAGGATCGGCCGCCCCGCCCCCTCGTCGACGTAGTGCACCCGGCCCACCGAGCTGGCGAAGAAGCGCGACTCGAACGGGTAGAGCT
>JBOGJI010000378.1:0-1892 GCA_050747865.1 Thermoanaerobaculia bacterium | reverse complement strand
CTCCCAGGCCGCGGCGGGCAGCGCCGCCATGACCGCATGCCGGAAATCTCGAGGCAGCTCGACGACGTCGGCCGCCAGGGCCCCGGCGAGCCGGCGCAGCCGCTCGGCGGCGGCCTCGCAGCCGGGGCAGCCCGCCAGGTGCTCGCGCAGCCGCGTGCGGTGCAGCACGGAGAGCTCGCCGTCCAGGTCCTCCTGGATCCGGTCGCGGACGGTGTCGCAGGTCATGGACATCAGACTTCGGCTCCTTCAGCCAAGCCACTCCGAGCCGAGCTTCTCCTCCAGCATACGGCGTGCCCGAAACAGCTTGTTCTTGACCGTCCCGAGCGGCAGGTCCTTGAGCTCGGCGATCTCGGCGTACGCCAGCTCGGCGTAGTGGCGCAGGAGAATGAGCTCCCGGTACTCCCACGGCAGCTCGGCCACCGCCTCGCGAACCGCGCGGCCGCGCTCGTCCGAGCGGACGCGGGCATAGGGGTCCGGGCCGTCGGCGGGCAGCTCCCAGGTGCGTTCATCCTCCGCTCCCTCTCCCGGGATGTGCAGCGAGACCCCACGCACCCGGCGGCGCCGCAAGCGGTCGATCGCCGCGTTCTGCCCGACGCGGAAGAGCCAGGTCGAGAACCGGTACCGGGCATCGTACCGGTCCAATGCCTGATAGACCTTGATGAAGACCTCTTGCGCCACATCTTGCGCCTCGTCGTCGCTGCCCAGAAGGCGGGCCAGGAACCGGATCAGCCGTCCCTGGTAGCGCTCCACCAGGCTGCCGAAGCTCGCTCGATCGCCCCCGAGGACCGCCTCGACCAGCACCTGGTCCTCGTGTGGATCCTGAGCGGCCTCGGTCATCGGGTACTACGCCGGGCGTTGGCGAAAGTTGCAGCCGGCGAGTCGAGCACGCGGACCCCCACGATGCGATCGCCCTGCGCGAGACCGCCGACCACGTCCATCCCGTCGACGACCTCGGCGAAGAGGGTGTAGCGCCCGTCCAGATGCGGCTGCGGGGAAAGCGTGACGAAAAACTGGCTGCCCCCGCTGTCGGGGCCGGAGAGCGCCATGCCGACCATGCCGCGCCCGTAGCGCCGCCGATTCGCCTCGTCGCGAATGGCGTAGCCCGGCCCGCCCCAACCCGTGCCCGTGGGATCGCCGGCCTGGGCCACGAAGTTCGGCACCACGCGGTGGAAGCGCACGCCGTCGAAGTACTCCTGCCGCGCCAGATGGACGAAGTTCAGGCAGGTCAACGGGGCCTCCGGACAGGCCAGACGCAGACGAAACGCCCCGCGCGTGGTCTCGATCTGGGCGATCGGGCGCCCCCGCGTCCGGGCGGCGATCTCGCGATAGTCGGAGAGCGCCTTGCCAGTCTCCACCACGCCCACCGCGGGAGCGTCGAGCCCGAGGCTCTGGAGGGCGCCCACCGCCGCTCGCCGAACCTCGAACTGCGAGCTGACGGCCAGGCGCTGCAGCGCCTCCACCGCGGCACCTCGCTTCTCACCGGCGGTTTCCGCCCTAGCCTCGAGCGCCGGGATCGCCGCCACCCACACGTCCGTTCGGGCGACCTCCTCGGCGGACGTCACCAGCTCCTCCACCGCCGCCAGAGGGTGCTCGGCCAGCCATTCCAGCGTCGCGGCCCGCACGACCCAGCTCGGATCCGCGAGGCCATGCGCGACCCACTCGGCCGCGTCACCCTCCTCCCGCTCGAGGGAGGCGGCAACCGCCGCCAGCCGCACGGCGATCGCCTCATCCTCGTACAGGCGCCGCAGCGAAGCCTGATCCCCCAGCACCGCGGCCGCGGTAGCGGCAGCGGCCCGCAGATCCGACTCCTCGGCCGCGGCCAGCCGGCCCGTCAGGGTCCCGGCACGGGGGTCGCCGGCACGCGCCAGGGCGAGCAGCGCCGGCCCCCGCTC
>JBOGJI010000377.1:0-6804 GCA_050747865.1 Thermoanaerobaculia bacterium | reverse complement strand
GGCCGGGCCGCGCTACGCGGGCCCCGGCCCGACCTCGGCAACGGTCCTAATCAGCGCTACGGACGCGCGGTCAGCTGGCTGCGGATCTTGATCTCGCCGGTGAGCGTGCGGTGCACCGGGCACATCTCGGCGATCTCGGCCAGGCGGGTCCGCTGCGCGTCGTCGAGCTTGCCCTCGAAGCTGAGGCTGACCTCGATCTGATCGACCTTGCCCTCCTTGGTCTCGCAGTCGGCGCAGTCCTGGGCGTGGACGCGGTCGTGCTTGAGCTCGATGCGGCTGCCGGCCAGAGGCCACCCCTTGCGGTCGGCGTAGAGCCGGACCGTCATGGCCTTGCAGGCGCCCAGCGCCGAGAGGAGATAGCCGTACGGGTCGGGGCCGGCGTCCTCGCCGCCGACGCTCTCGGGCTCGTCGGCGACCAGCCGGTGTCGGCCGGCGGTCAGCCGCACGCGCAGGCCCGCCTCGGCTCCGCGGGCGACGACCCATCCCGCCTTGCCCTCGTCGGCCTCCTCCTTCTCCGCCTCGGCCAGCTCTGGTACGTAGCGCGAGGCCCAGGCCGCCAGTATGTCGGCCACGAACGCCGCGTCCGCCTCTCGCTCGAGCAGCAGGTGGTCGGCGCCGTCCAGGGCGATGAAGCTCTTGGGGTGGCGGGCGGCGGCGTAGAGATTCGCGGCGTGCTCGATCCCGACCACGTTGTCGACGGGAGAGTGGAAGATCAGCAACGGCCGGCGGAGCTCGCGCACCACCTCGAGCAGCCGCTCCTGCATGAGGTCCTCGAGCAGCTCGCGGCCGACCGTGAAGCGGCGGCCGCCGAGGTGTACCTCTGCCCGCTCCGCGGACTCGAGCTCCGGCGCCGCCTCGAGCAGCGTCTGGCGCAGATGCTCGGTGGTAGACGGTGCGCCGATGGTGGCGACCGCGCGGACGTCCGGCATGCGGCCGGCCGCCTTGAGCACCGCGGCGCCTCCCAGGCTGTGACCCACGAGCAGGCGCGGCGGGGCGTGCTCAGAGGCCAGGTACGCGGCGGCGGCCTCGAGATCCTCCACGTTGGACTCGAATCCGGTGCCCGCGAAGTCTCCTTCGCTCTCTCCCAGGCCGGTGAAGTCGAAGCGCAGGACGCCCAGTCCGTGCTCGGCCAGGGCGCGGCTGATGCGCACCGCCGCCTTGAGATCCTTCGAGCAGGTGAAACAGTGGGCGAAGAGTGCATAGGCGCGCGGCTCCGCCACCGGGCGCTCGAGGCGGGCCGCGAGCTCGGCGCCGCTCTTGCCGCGGAAGGTGACTCGTTCCGTCCGTGTCGCGTCTTCCATCATCGTCCTCCGAGCGACGGCGCGCCCACCGCCTCCTCAGGCTTGGGCGGGACGACGGGCGCGACGTCCTTCTCCCGCACCAGGGCGTTGAATGCGGCGACCTCGGTCGCCATGACCTGGTCGAGCTCGGCGGTACGGGCGTCGAGCTCGGCCTCGAGCTCGCGGAAGCGCTCCAGCGAGCCGGCGGTGGGGCCGACGCCGGCGCTGTCGACGACTTCCTGCAGGAACACGAGCTGGTTGTCGAGCTGGGGCGGGAAGTTGAGGATGTCCTGGCCGGCCTCGGATCGGCCCTGGTGGAGCTCACCGGCGATCGCGTTGAGCTTGGCGACGAGCTCCTTCGCCGGCTCCTCGAGCCCGTCGCCGAGCCCGGCCGCCGTGAGCCTCTTGACCAGGCCGTTCACCTGGGTTTTGACGCTGCGGATCGTCTGCAGCGTGCGGTGGGTGCGCGACAGCGCCTCCCAGATGGCGTGAGCGAGGTCGTAGGTGCGCTGGAAGTCCTCCTGTGTGGCCGCGGCGCGGGGATCGGCGACGACGCGGAAGCTCTCGGTGGCGCTCCACTCGCCCGCCGTCGTCCTCACCTGGTAGGTCCCCGGGGGCACCTGCGGCCCGCTCGCCGAGCCCCACAGCACGGCGTCGTCGACTATGAAGGCGTCGGGCCGGCGGAAGTTCCACACGTAGCGGTTCATCCCCGCCTTGGCCTCGAGCTTGCGCGGACGGACCATCTCGGGGAAGAAACGGGCCCAGGGATTGGGCGCCGACGGCTCCTCCTCCTGGCTGGAAAGGGTACGCAGGACCTCGCCGTGCGCGTCCAGAAACTCGAGCCGGACCTCCGTCGCGCCCTCTTCGCTCAGATCCGTGGGCAGCACGTAGTGGATCGTGACCCCGTACGGCGGGTTCTTCCCCTGCCCTCCACCGCCGCCGAATCCCCCTCCTCCCCCGCCGATGAAGCGGTAGGCGTCGCGGGGCGCGAACAGGTGGTACTCGGCCCGCGCGACCTCGTCGGAGAGCTGGTGCAGGGGCGTCAGGTCGTCGAGGATCCAGTAGGAACGGCCCTGGGTCGCCACCACCAGGTCCTTGTCCTTCACCGCCAGATCGGCGATAGGCGTGACCGGGAGATTGAGCTGCAAGGGCTGCCAGTGGTCGCCGTCGTCGAAGGAGACGTACATCCCGAACTCGGTGCCGGCGTACAGCAGGCCCTTGCGTTCGGGGTCCTCCCGGATCGCCCGCACGAAGTGGTCGGCGGGGATGCCGTTCTCGCCGTCGGTGAGCAGACTCCAGGATTCACCGTAGTCGTCGGTGCGGAAGATATAGGGTCGGAAGTCCGCCAGCCGGTACCGGTGCACGGCCAGGAAGGCGCGGCCGGTGTCATGGGCGGAGAGCTCGATGTTGTTCACCGTCGCCCACTCCGGCATCCCCTCGGGCGTGACGTCGTCCCAGGTCTCGCCGCCGTCGCGCGAGATGTGGACCAGGCCGTCGTCGCTGCCCGCCCACAGCAGCCCGCTCTGATGCGGCGACTCCTCGAAGGCGAAGATGGTGCCGAAGACCTCGACACCCGTGTTGTCCCAGGTGATCTGGCCGCCGGAATAGCCCTGCTTGGCCTCGTCGTCCCGCGTCAGGTCCGGGCTGATCACCTCCCAGCTCCGGCCCTCGTCGCGCGAGCGATGGACGTGGTTCGAGCAGTGGTAGACGGTCGACGGGTCGTGGGGTGAGGTCTTGATCGGGGCGTTCCACTGGAAGCGGTACTTCAGATCGGCCGCCCGCTGCCCCACGGCGAGCTCCGGCCACGCCATCACCTGGCGCTCCTCCTGCAGCGCACGGTCGAAGCGGCTGATCGTGCCGCCGTAGCAGCCGGCGTAGGTGACGTCCGGGTTGCGCGGATCGATCGCCACGGTGGCACTCTCGCAGCCGCCGGGGATGTACCAGTCCGGGCGGGCGATGCCGCCGCTCGCGGCGCGGCTGGGGATCGCCACCGCGGAGTTGTCCTGCTGGCCACCGTAGAGCCAGTAGGGGAACTGGTCGTCGACGGTGACACGATACATCTCGGCGGTCGGCTGGTTGTCCTGCGGCGACCAGCTCTGGCCGCCGTTGTAGCTCACGTTGGCGCCGCCGTCGTTCCCCTCGATCATGATCTCGGAGTGGTCGGGGTGGATCCACAGGTCGTGGTTATCGCCGTGCGGCGTGCGGATGGGGGTGAACGTCTTGCCGCCGTCGTCCGAGCGCCACATGGCGACGTTCAGGACGTAGACGGTGTTGGCGTCCTGGGGATCGGCGTAGATGTGGGTGTAGTACCAGGCGCGGGTGATCAGGTTGCGGTCGGCGCTCACCCGCCGGAAGCTCTTGCCGCCGTCGTCCGAGCGATAGAGGCCCCACTCCTCCTCGTGCTCGACCAGTGTCCACACGCGGTCCGGCTGCGCCGGCGACACGGTGACCGCGATCTTGCCGAGGATCCCCTCGGGCAGGCCCTCGGCCAGCTTGCGCCAGGTGTCGCCGCCATCGGTCGACTTGTAGATGCCGCTGCCGGGCCCGCCGCTGATCGCCGTCCACGGCTTACGCACCGCCTGCCAGGTGGCGGCGTAGAGGATGCGCGGATTGGCGGGATCCATCGCCAGGTCCACCGCGCCGGCCTCGTCGCTCACGTAGAGGATGTTCTCCCAGCTGCGGCCGCCGTCGCGGGATCGATAAACGCCGCGCTCGGTGCTCGGGCCGAAGGCGTTGCCGAGGACCGCGACGTAGACGAGATCCGGATCCTCGGGATGGACCTGGATGCGGCCGATCTGCCCGGCCTCGGGGAGCCCGACGTGCCGCCAGCTCTCGCCGCCGTCGGTGGTCTTGTAGACGCCGTCCCCGGGCGACACGTTGCCGCGGATGCAGGCCGAGCCCATCCCGACGTAGACTACGTTGGGGTCGGAGGGCGCCACCGCGATGGCGCCGACCGATGCTGAGCCGAGCTCGTCGCCGGGGCGGATGCGCCCCTCCGTCTCGGCCTCGCGCGAACGCGTTTCGGGATCCTCTTCCGACTCCGCCTCACCCATGGGCCGCGGCGGCTCCTCGGGCTCCTCCTGTCGCACTTTGTCGGAGACGTTGTGCCAGGTCCTGCCGCCGTCGTCGGTCTTCCAGACGCCGCCGCCGGTCGAGCCCATGTAGAAGGTGCGGATGTCCTGCCGAACCCCCGCCACGGCGGTCACGCGACCACCGCGGAAGGGCCCTACCAGGCGGTACTCCATGGCCTGGAAGAGCGACTCGTCGTAACCGCCCGGGGGGTTCTGCCGCCTCGACTCCTGGGCCGCCGCGGGTACCGCCAGCGAAACGGCTACCACCGTTGCACAAAGAAAGAACGTCTGCCCCTGTGGGCGAATCGCCTGCCCCATGATCCCCTCCTTCATTCCGCTGAAACCTACCAGACGCCGGCCGAACGACGTCAACAGCGGTCCGCTCCCATACACTTGCCGCTCCGACGCCGCCTGGAATCGCCCGCCATGCGCACCCGACCCGTCGCCCTCCGAACCCTTGCCGTGTCCGTCGTCTACGGCGACCGGACGGTGGCGCTGCACGAGGTCGACGTCGAGGTGCGCGGCGGCGAGACCCTGGCCCTGATCGGCGAGTCGGGCAGCGGCAAGACCACGCTGCTGCGGCTGTTCAACCGCCTGATAGAGCCGACCTCCGGCGAGGTGCGCGTGGGCGGCCGGAAGGTCGACGAGCTCGACCTCGTCGAGCTGCGCCGGGCGACCGGCTACGTGCCGCAGGACGGCGGTCTCATGCCCCACTGGACCGTGCGCCGCAACGTCGAGCTGGTGCCCCGGCTGCTCGGCTGGGACGAGAAGCGGCGGCGGACACGTGTAGACGAGGTGCTGACCGGCATCGGCCTCGACCCCGACCGCCACGGCCGCCGCTACCCCGCCGAGCTGTCGGGCGGGCAGCGCCAGCGCGTCGCCTTCGCCCGCGCGCTGGCCGCCGAGCCCTCCGTGCTGCTCCTCGACGAGCCGTTCGGAGCGCTCGACGCGCTGACCAAGCTCGAGCTGCAGCGCGAGTTCGGGTCGTGGACGGAGGGCTCCGTCTGCACCGTCCTCCTGGTCACCCACGACCTCGCCGAGGCCTTCCGGCTCGCCGACCAGGTCGGCGTGCTGCGCCACGGGCGGCTGCTGCAGGTGGGCGAGCCCGAGGCGGTGCGCCGAGAGCCGGCACACCCCTACGTCGAAGCCCTGCTGGCGCAGCTCGAGCCGGGAGCCCGGGCATGAAGGGTCTGCTGCTCGCTCTGGCGTTGCTGGCGCCGCTGTCCGCGGCGAGCGCCCGCGACGTCGTGGTGGCGTCGAAGAACTTCCCCGAGAGCCGCTTGCTGGCCGAGATGTTCGCCCAGACCATCGAGACCGAGACCGGGCTCACCGTGGACCGCCGGCTTGGGCTCGCCGGGACCCAGGTCTGCTTCGAGGCGCTGCGCAGCGGCGCCATCGACCTCTACCCCGAGTACACCGGGACCGGGCTGGTCAGCATCCTCGGCGAGGAGCCGACCTCGGATCCGGCGCAGGCGATGGCTCGCGTGCGGCGGGCGTTCCGCGACCGCTTCGCGCTCGCCTGGCTGGCGCCGCTGGGGTTCGAGAACGCCTACGAAGTTGCCGTCCCGGAGACGCTGGCGCGTCGCCACGAGCTGACCACGCTGAGCGACCTGGCGCGGGTGGCACCGCGCCTTGACGCCGGATTCGGATTCGAGTTCGTCGAGCGGCCCGACGGCCTTCCGGGTCTGCGCGAGGTCTACGGGCTCGAGTTCGCCTCGGTGGCACCGATGCAGCAGGAGCTGAAGTACCAGGCGGTGGCGGCCAACCGCATCCAGGTGCTGGACGTCTACACCACGGACGGCCGGCTCATGACCCACGGCCTGCGAGTGCTGCGCGACGACCGCCACCTCTTCCCGGCCTATCAGGCAGCCCCGCTGGTGCGCCTGCAGACCCTCGAGCGCCACCCCGAGATCGCCCGCGCCCTGGACCGGCTCTCGGGAGCCTTCGACGAGCAGCGGATGCGGGAGCTCAATCTGCGGCTGCAGCGCGACGGCGCGGCGGAGGCCGAGGTGGCCCAGCAGGCGTTGGCCGATCTCGGGATCCTGCGGGCCGCGGACGCGGCGCCGACATCGCCGGCGACGCGCCGACCCGGTCTGGGAGCGGTGTTCTGGCGGGATCGGGCGGCGCTCGCCGAGCGCACCCTCGAGCATCTGGCGCTCACCGCCGTGGCGCTGCTCGCCGGCATCGCGGTCGCGGTTCCCCTCGGCGTCGGCCTCGAGCGCCGCCGCGCCCAGGCCGAGCCGCTCATCCGCCTGATCGGCATGACCCAGACGATCCCGTCGATCGCCCTGCTCGCCTTCATGATCCCGCTGCTCGGCGTGGGATTCGGCGCCGCGGTCGTGGCCCTGTGGATCTACTCGCTCTTTCCCATCCTGCGCAACACCTATACCGGCGTGCGCGACGCGGCACCGGAGGCGGCCGAGGCGGCCCTGGCCTGTGGCATGACGCCCACC
>JBOGJI010000376.1:0-3851 GCA_050747865.1 Thermoanaerobaculia bacterium | reverse complement strand
GCTTCAGTAACATGCCCCCTTGGCCGTGGGCCGCTAGCTCAACTGGCAGAGCAGCTGACTCTTAATCAGCGGGTTCGGGGTTCGAGTCCCTGGCGGCTCACCAAGATCGACTTGAACGGTTCGCTCGCACCGCCCTGTCGCGAAAGTGGCGGAACCGGTAGACGCGCTAGATTTAGGATCTAGTCCCGTAAAGGGGTGGGGGTTCGAGTCCCCCCTTTCGCACCACCATGAGTGTAGTCACGTCCATCGAGAGCAAAGGCAGCTGTGAACGGGAGCTCCGCATCGAGGTGCCGGGCCCGGCCGTCGAGGCCGAGCGGCAGCGCGTCGAGCAGAGCTATCGCAGCAAGGCCCGCCTGCCCGGTTTCCGCAAGGGCAAGGCGCCAGTCGAGCTGGTGCGCCGGCGGTTCCGCGGCGAGATCGACGAGGAGCTGATCGAACGGCTCGTGCCCCGCTACTGGCAGCAGGCCAAGGCGGAGAAGGAGCTCGACGCGCTGCTGCCGCCGCGGGTGGCGGACATCAAGCTGGAGCCCGGCGCCCTGCGCTTCACGGCGGTCGTGGAGGTGCGCCCCGAGGTGCGGATCGACCGGCTGGACGGCTTCGAGCTGCCCGATCCGCCGGCCGCGCCCACCGCCGACGAGGTGGCGCGGGCGATCGAGGACCTGCGGCGCGAGGCCGGCGGCTGGCGGCCGGTGACGCGGCCGGCGGGGCAGGGCGATCGCGTGGAGGCGCGGATCCGCGAGGACGAGGAGGCGGGTGAAGGCGCCGCGGAGGAAGCGGACGGTGAGGGGAGCGCGGAGCGCGAGCCGGTCCGTTTCGAGGTGGGCGATCCGCGGGTGTGGGAGGAGCTGTCGGTCGCCGTCACCGGCCTCGCCGCCGGCCAAAGGGGGCGCTTCGAGCGCCGTGAGGAAGGGGGCGAGGGCGAGGAGAGCCGCACCCGGCGGTTCCAGTTCGAGATCCTCGCAGTCGAGGAGCGGGAGCTGCCCGAGCTCGACGACGCGTTCGCCAAGCAGGTGCATGCCGACTTCGACTCGCTCGAGGCCCTGCGGAGCGAGGTGACTCGGCGGCTGCAGCTCGCCCGCGGGCAGGATCGCCGCCTGCGACGCGAGCAGGCGCTGCTCGATCAGCTGCGCGACCGCCATCCGCTCACCCTGCCGGAGCGCGTCGTGGAGCACGAGGTCGAGCGCATGGCGCGGGAATGGGCGGCGGACATGGCCCGCCAGGGCGTCGACGTGGAGCGGGCCCCGGTCGACTGGCCGGCCTTGTTCGCCGACCTGCAGCCGCGGGCCGAGCGGCGGCTGCATGCGCGGCTGCTGCTCGACGCCGCCGTCGCGCAGCACGGGATCGAGCTGCCGCCGGACGAGCTGGAGGGGGCGCTGCAGGAGATCGCCCGCGTGGAGAAGCGGCCGGCACACCAGGTGCGCCAGCGCCTGGCGGCGAACGGCGCCCTCGAGGAGCTGGAGGCGCAGCTCCGGCGCCGCCGCCTGATCGACCGCCTGCTGGGAGAGGAGCGCGAGACGGCCGGGGCGGAGCCGGCGGCCGAGCGCAGCGAAGACAAGGAGGCATGACGATGCTCATTCCGATGGTCGTCGAGCAGACCAACCGCGGCGAGCGCGCGTACGACATCTACTCGCGCCTGCTCAAGGACAACATCATCTTCCTCGGGCGGCCGATCGACGACGAGGTGGCCAGCCTGGTGATCGCCCAGATGCTCTATCTGGAGGCGGAGAACCCGGAGAAGGACATCGCCCTCTACATCAACTCCCCGGGCGGGTCCCTGAGCGCCGGCCTGGCGGTCTACGACACCATGCAATACGTCAAGCCGGAGGTGGCGACCTACTGCCTCGGCATGGCGGCTTCGGCGGCGTCGCTGCTGCTGGCGGCCGGCGCCCACGGCAAGCGGGTGGTGCTGCCCAGCTGCCGCGTGCTCATCCACCAGCCCTGGGTCAGCGCCCTGGGAGGCCAGCAGACGGACATCCAGATCCACGCCCAGGACCTGCTGCGCATGCGCGACCGGCTGGAGGAGATCTATGCCCGCCACACGGGTCAGTCCAAGGAGCAGATCCACACCGACTCCGAGCGCGACAAGATCTTCAGCGCCGACGAAGCGGTGGGATACGGCCTGGCCGACAGGATCATGGCACACCGGAATCTGAAGAAGGCCTGAAGGCTCCCGAATCTGGTATCATCAGTGCGACTGGAACCGGTGGGACGTGATTCCGCTCCGCCGTCGACCTGGGGGGCGGCACGGCGCGGAATAGGACGCCAGGGCGCGACGTTCTACCGGGCGCGGAGGCCGGAGCGGGCGACACTCCCCGTATCCACACCTCGCCTCATCGCCCGCCCCCGTCTCCCTGAAACTACGGAGGAACCATGCCGAAGAAGGACAGCGGCGACGACACCCTGCGGTGCTCCTTCTGCAACAAGAGCCAGCGGGAGGTCAAGAAGCTCATTGCCGGTCCGACGGTCTTCATCTGCGACGAATGCGTCGACATCTGCCTCGACATCATCGCCGAAGACCGCATGCTCGAGCAGTCCGAGCGCACGTCGCTGCCCAAGCCGCAGGAGATCAAGGCGCAGCTCGACGACTACGTCATCGGCCAGGAGGAGGCGAAGAAGAAGCTGGCGGTGGCGGTCTACAACCACTACCGGCGCATCGAGTTCGCCGAGAAGTCGCGCACGGACGTCGAGCTCCAGAAGTCGAACATCCTGCTGATCGGGCCCACCGGGACGGGCAAGACCTTGCTCGCCCAGACCCTGGCGCGTGTCCTCTCGGTGCCGTTCACCATCGCCGACGCCACCACCTTGACCGAGGCCGGCTACGTCGGCGAGGACGTCGAGAACATCATTCTGAAGCTGCTGCAAGCGGCGGATGGGGACGTGCAGCGCTGCCAGCAAGGGATCATCTACATCGACGAGATCGACAAGATCTGCCGCAAGGACGAGAACCCTTCGATCACGCGGGATGTCTCGGGCGAAGGCGTACAGCAGGCGCTCCTGAAGATCCTGGAAGGCACGGTCGCGAACGTGCCTCCGCAGGGGGGGCGGAAGCACCCTCACCAGGAGTTCTATCAGATCGACACCACGAACATCCTGTTCCTCTGCGGCGGAGCGTTCGTGGGGCTCGAGAAGCTGATCGAGCGGCGGATCGGAAAGAAGAGCCTCGGCTTCCGCGCCGAGCTGAAGAAGATCACCGAGAGCGATCGCGAGAACATTCTGCAGTACGTGCAGCCGGTGGATCTCATCAAGTACGGGCTCATTCCGGAGTTCGTGGGCCGGCTCCCGGTGGTAGGAACACTGCACGAGCTGGGGCGCGATGCACTCATCCGCATCATGAGCGAGCCGAGAAACGCGATCATCCGCCAGTATCAGCGGCTTTTCGAGTACGAGAACGTCAAGCTGCGTTTCACCGACGACGCGATGAAGGCCATCGCCGATCAGGCGGTGGAGCGGAAGATCGGCGCTCGAGGTCTTCGGATGATCATCGAAGACCTGATGCTCGAGCTGATGTATACTTTGCCTTCTCAAAAGAAGGTCAAGGAAGTGGTGGTCACCAAAGAGGTCGTGGAGGACCGCGAAAAACCGGTGACCTTGATCGAAAAGGCCGGCTGACGGGCTTCGACTCCACTTCTCGCGGCGGCGGGTCTCGTTTCAGCACAATTCAGCGTAAGCGAATCTCCGGATCTTTCGAGCCGCTCTCGGGAGATCCAAATCCCCGAACGACTTCCTTGCCTCGAACGTGAACCAGGCAAGGTGAAAACCTGAAATGAGAAGGGATTGAGCGAGCAATGAGGTACGCGAGCCGAGTTGGAGCCGTCAGCCCGAGCGCAGGGTGAGCGAAGCGAGTCCCGGAG
>JBOGJI010000375.1:0-2073 GCA_050747865.1 Thermoanaerobaculia bacterium | reverse complement strand
CGCAGCGAGCGCGATGCGCAGGCCCCCGGCGGCGTCGCCGTGCAGCGGCATGGCGAGCGCGCCTTGGCGCGGCTGGGGCGGCTGACCGAGGCGGCCCCGCTGTTTGTCGCGGCCGAGGCGGTGCGGTACGGCGGGGCGCTGCTGGCGCTGCCGGCGCTGCTGACGCTCGGCGTGCTGGAGGCGGGCGAAGAGACGTATGGCACGCTGAAGAAGGCCTTCTATGGCTTGCGGGCGACCCTGTTGGTGTTGGCCTTCATGGCGCTGCTGCGCATCCGCACCCCGGAGCAACTGCAGGGGCATCCGCCGGGCGAGCTCGGTGTGCTGCTGGGATTGGATCGCGCGCCCGAAGTGAAAACCCTGCGGCGCAAGCTCTGGGAATTGGCCGCGCGGCGGCAGGCCACGCAGTTCAGCCAGCGGCTGGCGGAGCGCTGGGTCCGCGCCCAGGCCGACGCCGTGGGGCTCCTCTACGTCGATGGCCACGTGCGTCCCTATCACGGCACGGCGCACACGCTGCCCGAAGCCTGGAGCGCGAAGCGCCGGCTCTGCCTGCCGGCCACGACGGAGATCTGGGTGAATCAGCAGGACGCGCAGCCGCTGTTCGTCGTCACGGCCCCCGCCAATGATGACCTGCTCACGATGTTGCGCCGCGAGATCCTGCCCGAGGTGCGCCGACTGGTGGGCGAGCGGCGCGTGACCCTGGCCTTCGATCGCGAGGGCTGGAGCCCGAAGTTTTTCCAGGCGGTGCACCCGCAGGGGTTCGACGTCCTCACCTATCGCAAAGGCGCGTACACGGCCTGGCCGCGGCGGGCCTTTCAGACGGTGACCGGGGTCGTCGATGGCCGGCAGGTGAGCTACGAACTCACGGAGCGCTCGACCGAGCTGATCCCCGGCTTCCGGATGCGCGAGGTGCGCCGGCTGTGCGCGAACGGCCATCAGACGGCGATCGTGACGACCCGTCACGATCTGCCCATCGAGGTCGTGGCCTATCGGATGTTCGAGCGGTGGACCCAGGAGAACTTCTTCCGCTACATGCGGCAGCACTTCGCCCTGGATGCCCTGGTGACCTATGCGGTGGAGCCGGCAAATCCCGAGCGCTCGATCCCGAACCCGAAACGGAAGACCCTCGCCAAGGCCCTGACCCTCAGCCGGGTGGCCCTCGCCGAGCTCGAACAGACCTACGGGCAGCAGGCGCGGGCGAATCCGGAGGCCCAACGGCCGACTATGCGTGGCTTCAAGATCGCCCAAGGCCAACTGAGCCGCCGGATCACCGCGCTCGAGACGAAGTGCCACCGGCTCAAGGCGCGCCTGGCGGCGCTGCCCAAGCGCGTGCCGATCAAGACGGTGCGTGAGGAGGCCGAGATCGTCACGCTCGCGCCCGAAGCCAAGCACCTCACCGACACCATCAAGATGGTCGCCTATCGCGCCGAGACCACCCTCGCGCGCTGTCTGCCCCTGCACTATGCCAGGACCGAGGACGATGGGCGCGCGCTCATCCGCGAGATGCTGCTGACGAGTGCCGACATCCTCCCTCACCCGGATGATCATCGCTTGCTCGTGTGCCTGCATTCGCTCGCGAATCCCCGCAGCAACGCTGCCCTCGCCGCGCTCTGTGAGGCGCTCAACGCGTTGGAGGTTTGTTACCCCGGGACGGACCTGCAGCTCGTCTACCAGGCGCCCGGCGTTGCATAGATTCTTACGCCCATGTCAGGAGTCCTGAATATAGGCCGCCCCGGCGGGCTCCAGGCCGGGCGCTCTATCTCCGCAGTCGAAGGAGACGGTATGAGCCGCATCGCTCTCTCGCTGGTCGTGATGGTGGCCGCGATCGCGCCGGCTCCGGCGCTTGCCCAGGAGGCCGGGCACGTCAAGGTGGCCAAGGGTGCGGTGCAGATCGAGCGCGCCGGGCAGAAGGTGCCCGCCACGGTGGGCGCGGGCGTGCAGGCCGACGACGTGGTGGTGACCGGCGCCGATGGCTCGGTGGGCATCACCTTTCTCGACAACAGCCTGCTCTCCGCGGGGCCCAACAGCGTGCTCGCGATCGACCGCTTCGCCTTCGACTCGACCACGCACCAGGGC
>JBOGJI010000374.1:0-3293 GCA_050747865.1 Thermoanaerobaculia bacterium | reverse complement strand
CAGTGTAGCGAATTGGAGGAACTAGAGTAGGCGCCCATGGGGAACGAGCATCGACGCGTATCGAGCGGCAGCCCGTACGAGCCGCGCATCGGTTTCTCCCGCGCCGCCCGGCACGGGAACGTGATCGCCGTCTCGGGCACGGCGCCGCTGGCCGCGGACGGAACGACGGTCGCTCCGGGAGACCCCGCGGCCCAGGCGCGCCGCTGCTTCGAGATCATCCGCGACGCCCTCGAGCAGCTCGGCGCCGGCCTCGGCGACGTCATCCGCACGCGCATCTTCCTGACTCGGGTCGAGGACTGGCAGGCCGTGGGTCCGGTCCACGGAGAGTTCTTTCGTGACGTCCGGCCGGCGGCCACGATGGTGCAGGTCAGCGGTCTGCTCGACCCCGACTGGCTGGTAGAGATCGAAGCGGACGCCGTTGTCACGGATGATTCGCCCTGAGCGAGACGCGGGGCGGGGAAGCGGCCGTCGCGCGACACCGGCACCGACCAGCCCGGATCGTGAAGCGGCCGGCCGCCTCTACGACCGCATCTACGTCGTCGTCGCGGCCATTCCCGCCGGTCGCGTCGCGACCTACGGCCAGGTCGCTGCGCTGGCGGGGATCCCGGGCCATGCCCGCCAGGTGGGCTACGCTCTTCACGCCTTGCCCGAGTCCTCCGAGCTGCCGTGGCAGAGGGTGATCAACGCCCGTGGCGAGGTGAGCGCCCGCTCCGGCCTCGACTGGGTGGCGGGATACCAGCGCCACCTGCTCGAGGAAGAAGGGGTGGTCTTCGACGATCGGGGCCGCATCGACCTCGCGCGCTTTCTCTGGGAGCCCTAGGATACGGAGTATGACAGCTACTCCTGCCCCCATTCTCTTGACGCTTCTCGTCTTGCCGTTCGCCGCGACGGCGGCCGAACAGGTCCTGCCGCAATCCGAGGCCTACGAGACACCCGAGGCCTGGCGGCGACCCGTGGAGCCGTTTCGCGTCGCCGACAGCACCTGGTACGTGGGCACCGAAGGGCTCTCCGTGATCCTGGTGAAGACGGCGGATGGCGCGGTGCTGATCGACGGCGGTCTGCCGCAGGCCGCACCCGTGCTGCTGGAGTACTTACAACAACTGGATGTGCCGCCGGGTCAGCTGAAATACATCCTGCACAGCCACGCGCACGGCGACCACGTCGGCCCCCTCGCGGCGCTCCGCAGGGCTACCGGGGCGCGCGTGGTGAGCAACGCCGAATCGGCCGCCCTGCTGGCGCGCGGCGGCAGCGACGACCTGTTTTTCGGCGACGGCATCCTGTACCCGCCGGTCGTGACCGATCGCCTGGTGCAGGACGGCGAGGCGCTCGAGCTGGGCGGTGTCCGCTTCGTCGCGCATTTCACGCCCGGCCACACGCCGGGCAGCCTCACCTGGACTTGGAACGATACCCGCGACGGCGCCGAGACGCAGATCGTGTACGCCGACAGCTTGACCGCGCCAGGCTACCAACTGATCGACAACCCCCGCTATCCACACATCGTGGACGACTACCGGCGCAGCTTCGCCCGGCTGCGCGATCTGCGCTGCGACCTGCTGATCACGCCGCACCCCGACTTCAGCGGCTGGAAGCCCGCGGAGGCGCAGACACCCCATGCCGAGCCCACGACCTGCCGCGCGTACGCCGCCGCCGCCGAGGCCCGCCTGGACGAGCAGCTGGAGAAGGAACGGGCGGACACACGCGCCGCCGCCGGGAGTGCTCGATCGCAATAGTCCCTACGAAGGCCTCGCCCGTGTGCGTTCGGTCTGACCGCCGCGGAGGCGGGCTACGGCGCGGTTTCCAGGGCGGTGGCGTCCGCCGCGAGCGCGGGCGACAGCCAGCAGTGCGAACCGATCTGCCGGAAGCCGACGCTCCCGAAACGCCGGCGGTAGAAGGCCGCCGGGCGTTGCAGGAAGCCCTCGGCGTCGCCTTCGGTCTCGTCCTCGCGGGTGAAGCACTCGAGGAAGGCGACGCCGCCGCAGAGCGCGGCCAGTCCCGGCAGACCGCGGTCGATCTCGCGCGCCGGCAGGTAGTGCAACACGTCGCTGCAGATCAGCAGGTCGGCCGGCGGGCAGGGACGCAAGGTGGCGAAATCGGCGAACCGCGCGACGTGCAGGTTGCGACGTGAGCCGTAACGGGCGATCGCGTATTCGCTGCTGTCGAAGCCCATATAGCGCACCTTCGGCCGCAGCTTCTTGAGCGGCCCGCGCCAGGCGCCTTCGCCACATCCGATGTCCAGCGCGGTGCGGATCGGCCGCTCGAGTTGGTACTCGGCCGTGGCCACCGCCAGCGCGACCTTGCGCATGAGGCGCGCCCGGCCGCCCAGCCCGTTGTCACGGTACCAGCGGTCGAAGTAGGCGCGGTCGTAGTGCTTGCTCATCGCCCCGCGACGCGTATGTTCATTGTGCGAGCGACGGCGATCGACATGGCCCTCCAAGAGTGGCCCGGGCCGCCGCTAGGCGCGCTCAGTCGCGGTAGTCGACGACGTAGGGCGCGTGATCGGAGACGCGCGGCTCGGGGTGGACCTCGCAGGTGCGCAGGCGCTTGCGCAGCGACGGCGTGACGAGCTGGTAGTCGATGCGCCATCCCACGTTGTTGGCGCGCGCCGAGCCGCGCTGGCTCCACCAGGTGTACTCGACCGCGTCGGGCTTGAGCACCCGAAAGCTGTCCAGCCAGCCGTGTTCGGGCGCCGGGGTGCCATCGCCGTGCTCATCGGCGATCAGACCGTTGAGCCAGGCACGCTCGGGCGGCAGGCAGCCGGAGGTCTTCTGGTTCGAGGTCCAGTTCTTGATGTCGTTGCGGGCGCGGACGATGTTCCAGTCGCCGCAGAGCACGTAGTCGCGGCCGCTGGCGAGCCACTGGTCGAGGACCGGCTTCAGCCAGTCCATGACCTGGTACTTGAAGCTCTGCCGCTCCTCGCCGGACGTCCCGGACGGAATGTAGAACGATACGACGCTCAAGTTGCCGAAGCGCGCCTCCAGGTAGCGACCCTCGTCGTCGAACGGCGCCCAGCCCAGCGCCGTGCGCACCTCGTCCGGCTCCTGCCGGCTGTAGAGCGCCACCCCGCTGTAGCCCTTCTTGGTGATCGCGTCGCGGAAGTGGACGTGATAGCCGTCCGGGCGGAACGTCCCATCGGTCAGCTGGTGCTCCTGCGCCTTGGTCTCCTGCACGCACAGGACGTCCGCGTCCTGCCCGGCAAACCAGTCAAAGAAGCCCTTGTTGGCGGCGGCGCGCAGCCCGTTGGCGTTGAAGCTGATGATACGCATGACGCCCAAGCGTACACGAACCTTCTCCGC
>JBOGJI010000373.1:0-7312 GCA_050747865.1 Thermoanaerobaculia bacterium | reverse complement strand
ATGCATGGGCATCGTCAAGGAGCGCCAACGCAGCGCCGCTGGCCACGCCGCCGCAACCCGAAGGGCGCCCGGCGGTTGCGGGTCGTCTGCGGCGTTGCTCGTCGGTCACATACTGCCGGTATGCTCCCTCCTCGCGCCTTGCATACGACCCGCAAGCGCCGGGCGCGCGACCCACGGGAGATGGAGTCACAGGCCCTTAGCATGAGCCGCGAGACCGTCACGCTCGAGATCTTCCGCTACCGGCCGGAGCGGGAGGAGGAGCCCACCTACGAGACCTTCGAGGTGCCGTACCGCAAGGAGTGGATGGTTCTCGACGCGCTGCACTACATCAAGGACCGGCTGGACGGCAGCCTCTCCTACCGCTGGGCCTGCCGCATGGGGGTCTGCGGGAGCTGCGGCATGACGGTGGACGGGACACCGGTCTTGACCTGCGCCACCTATCTCGAGGACCTGCTGCCCGGGCCCATCCGGGTGGCGCCGCTCAACGGCTTCCCGGTGACGCGCGACCTGGTGGGCGACATCCGCGACTTCATCGGCAAAATGAAACGGGCGCGCACCTGGCTGGTGCGGGATGAGGAGAAGCCGCTGGCGGAGGGAGAGTACCTGCAGATTCCGGAGCAGCTCGCCGACTACAAGCAATACAGCATGTGCATCAACTGCCTGCTCTGCTACGCCGCCTGCCCCATCTACGAGCTTGAGCCCCACTTCGTCGGCCCCGCCGCCCTGGCCCTGGCCCAGCGCTACAACATGGACTCGCGCGATCAGGGGAGGAGAGAGCGCATGAGCCTGCTCTCCCAGGACAACGGGATCTGGGCCTGCACCTTCGTCGGCGAGTGCTCCGTGGTCTGCCCCAAGAACGTCGACCCGGCCGGGGCCATCCAGCGCTACAAGCTGGAGGCCGCGGCCGACTGGTTCCGCACCCTCTTGCCCTGGGGGCGGCGATGATCGGCAACCCGAACTACGCCCGGTACCGGCCGCAGCCGTACCGGCGGCGCATGCCCATCTTCTGGTGGCTGGGCAAGGCCCCCTACACCAAGTTCATCGTCCGCGAGCTGACCAGCCTGGGCGTGGCCTACGCGGTCCTCATGCTGCTCGCCCTCGCCGGGGCAGCGGCCCACGGGCCGGAGGCCTTCGACGCGGTTCTCGCCTGGCTCCGCCGCCCGTGGGCCGTGGGCGTCAATGTGCTCGCCCTCCTGGCCCTGCTCTTCCACACCGTGACATGGCTCAATCTGGCACCGAAGGCCCTGGTGCTCAAGCTCGGGCGGCGCAGGCTCCCCGACCGTGTGGTGCTCGCCGCCCACTACGCGGCATGGATCGCGGCCTCCGCGTTGGTCGTCTGGGGATTGCTGGGAGCGGCCCGATGAGCGAGCGCGGTCGGCCCATGGAGCCCTTCCTCTGGGCGCTCTTCTCGAGCGGCGGCATGCTGGCGGCGCTCGCGCTGCCCGCCGCCTTCTTCGTCAGCTTCCTCGCTGTGCCTTTGGGCCTGCTGGACGGGCTCTCCCGTGAAGCCCTCCTGAGCTCACTCCTCCACCCGGCAGTCCGCGCCGCCCTGTTCGTCCTCGTCGCCCTGTCGCTCGCCCACTGGGCCCACCGCTTCCGCTACACGCTCTACGACGGGCTGCAACTCTACCACCTGAACCTCTTGATCGCCGTCCTCACCTACGGCACCGCGGCCGCCCTCACCGTGGTGGCGGCGGTGGTGCTCTGGTGAGAGGAGCGGCCCGCACGGAGGCCGACATGTTCGAGCTCAAGCGACTCTCCCCCGACGCGGTGCCGGCGGCGCTGGAGAAGGCGCGGCACTACCGGCTGCTCAACGAACGCGCCGAGGCGGAGAGCATCTGCCGCGACGTCCTGGAGGTCGAGCCCGACAATCAGGACGCCCGCGTCACCCTGCTGCTGGCGCTGACCGACCAGTTCCGCGACAAGCTGGGCAGCGCGTTCACCGAAGCGCGCGCCCTCGCCCGCGGCCTCGACGACGACTACAGCCGTGCCTACTACGAGGGAATCGTCTGCGAGCGCCGGGCCAAGACCCACTGGCGCAGCGCCGGCCCCGGCCAGGGTCCGGTCGCCCACCATTGGTTCCACGAGGCGATGACCCACTACCAGCAAGCTGTCGCCTTGAAGCCCCCGGCCAACGACGAGGCCATCCTGCGCTGGAACACCTGTGCTCGAGTCCTCGACGCCCACCCCGAGCTAACCCCCCCGATCGAAGAGCCCCTGGTCGAGTTCCTCGAGTAGCGTCGGGCCCCCGTGCCCGACGTGCGCATCCGATCGGTGCCCAGATCGAAGCGCTACAGCCGCATGTACCGCTGCGGACCGTCCAGGAGGATCACGACGCGGTTCAGCAGGTCGCGCCCGAGGATGATCTCGTCGCCGAACGCGGCCAGACGGGCGAGGAATCCGCTCTCGGCCACTTCCAGGAACGCCGCATACACGGCAGCGCTTCCGCCCCCTCCGCCGACCCCCTCGATCTCGATGCGACCGACCGCGGGCAGCCGGAGTCGTCGGGCCATGCTCGGAGGAATCAAGGTGCAGTCGGCGCCAGTGTCGACGAGCCCCGGCGCGAGCACGGCGGTGCCGTCACCGGGGTTGCCGATGCGCAGCGGCAGGATCGGCGCCGGCGGATCGAACGACTCGTCGTAGGCGAACCGCCGCTTCATGAGGAGTGTCGCCGGGGCGAGCGCACACGGGCCCGCTCCGGGCCTTCGGTCACGCGCGGCATGAAGATCGGCCGCACGCCCAGGCGGTCGAAGACCCTCATCGCCAGAGCCTCGAAGTCCCGATCGTGATCGGCCACCTCGCGGTCGACGATCGCCAAGTACTCGTCCCGGTAGCGCTGGAGAAGCCGCTCCCGGTTCGCCTCGTACCACGCCATGCTTTCCCGAAGCTCGTCGTCCGCCGGCTCCGCATCATGCCCGCGGACCGCGAGCGAGCTGGCAAGCGCATCGGTGACCAGGGCCGTCAGCGTCGAGCCCTGGCGTGCGGCTCGCGCCTTCGCCTCCCGCACCAATCGCGCGGGGACCTTGCGCAGATATAGCGTGGTGAGATCGTTGTTCTCCTCCATGCCACGAAGCTAACACTTGTTAGCAATGTCGTCAAGCTTCCACTCGAGCTCAGGCTCGAGCCCAGGCACCGACCAAGGTCGGCGGTTTGAAGATCGCGCCCTGCCCGGTCAGGGCCTGGGCGAGCCTCTGTTCGAGGGTATCGATGTCTACTTCGGCCGCGCTGGCGACTCCGGTTCGCTCGATCGCCGGCAACAGCGTGCGGACCACTCCGGCCGCCATGCGCGCACCGGCGGGATCCGTATGCGGCACATAGGTCTGCAGCCCCAGCACCGTGGCGTCGTCGAGACCCGCATCCGCCATCAACCGGCCCAGGCGGCCTCCGAGCAACGGATCGTGGCCCGAACGCCGGAAGGCCTCGACGATCCAGCCGGTGATCCGATCGGCGAGCGGCAACCGAGGCAGGGACCCAGCCGCGGTCATCTTGAACGAAGGAGACATTGCTCAGCCCTCGCTCCCCGGTTCCCAGGTCGACCACCCGCATCCCCGGCTCGATCCCTGCGAACTCCAGGATGGCCCGCGTCGCCGGCGCCAGCATCCGGGCCTGCTGCTCGAGCCGGCGCAGCTCGGCGGCGTCATCACCGAGCAGATATGCGACGCCGGTGGTCATGCTACTTGCGGAGGATTCCTCCCTCGAGGCGCGTGAGCGCCCTACCGCGCGGTGGACCCGCATTGAGAAGGTCGATGGCTTCTTCGACGGTCTTGCCCCGGAGTCGATCAGCCGTGCGCCGGAGCAGGCCGAGATCTCGCTTGGCCCCCGGCGTCGCTGCGGCGGCGATGCCGGCGTCGAGGAGCTGGATCGCCTGCGTGACGAGCTCGTCTGGCAGAACGCTGGTCGGCGAACCGAGCTGCTTACGGGCCGACACGGCCGCGCGGCGGGCGAGCTGCCGAACCTCGGCGTCAGCCAGCAGCGCATGCATGATCGTCGGGCTATGACCGCCGACCAGCCCCACCCATCGTCCCAGGTTGTTGCGTGCAGGCAGCGTTCGGTCACGGAATGCCCGGAAATCCCCGAGGTCGATCTCGGGCTCCCCGGCCGCCTTCAGGGCGCGATTGGCCGCGTTGAACGGGCACGACTCGACCACCCCGACCGTGACCCGCCCGCGGATCTCCCAGTCGTGGGCCGGTGAACCGCCCCGGGAATCCCGGAGGCTCGTTTAGTTGAGTCCCGCCGCAGCGGGCGAGGGCTGCTGCTGCCCATGGTAGCTCCTGTCATGCTCGACGGGCGGCACGTAGCCGATCGGCTCCAGGAGACGCTCGGTGTTGTACCAGTCGAACCCACTCGAGCGTGGCGTACTCGACCGACTCGAGACCCCGCCAGGGGCCTTGGTGGCGGATCACCTCCGTCTTGTACAGGCCGATGACGGAGTCGGCCAGGGCGTTGTCATAGGAATCACCGCGGCTGCCCACGGAGGGCTCGATCCCGGCCTCGGCGAGACGCTCCGTATAGCGAATCGACAGGTACCGAGAGCCTCGGTCGCTGGGGTGCACCAGTCTCTCGGCGAGGCTGTCCTGCCGCTCGTAGAGCGCCTGCTCCAAGGCGTCCAGGACGAGGTCGGTCTGCAGGGACGTCGAAGCTCTCCAGCCAACGATCCGACGAGCAAAGGCAGCGATGACGCACGCGACGTAGACCAAGCCGCGCCACGTCGCCACGTATGTCAGGTCCGAGACCCAGAGCTGATTCGGACGGGTTGCGCTGAAGTCGCGATCGACGAGGTCCGCCGGGCGAGCTGCTGCGTCGTCCGCGATCGTGGTCCTGATCCGACGGCCTCGAACGGCCCCGTGGAGGCCCATCTGACGCATCAGGCGAGCCACCGTACAGCGCGCTACCGGGATCCCTTCGCGGCCCAGCTGGCGCCACACCTTGCGCACGCCATACAGCTCGAAGCTGCCGCGTCGCAGGCGACGAATCTCTTCGCGCAGCGCGGCGTCCCGCTGGGCACGTGGCGGCAAACGATCCGGATCCCTCTCCCGCGCCTTGTGCTCGTAGTACGTCGACGGGGCGATCGGCAGCATCCGGCAGATCGGCTCGACCCCGTAGACCTCACGGCGCTCGTCGATGAGCGACACTATTGCCCCGGTCGGCGGTCGAGCTCCGCCTGGGCGAAATACGCCGACGCCTTGCGCAGGATCTCGTCGGCTCGCTTGAGCTCACGATTCTCCCGCTCGAGCTCCTTCAAACGCTCCCGCTCGGCGCTGGTCAGCCCTGGTCGTCGCCCCGCGTCACGCTCGGCTTGTCGCACCCAGTTGCGCAGCGTCTCCGCTGAGCACCCGAACTTCGACGAGATCGAACGGATCGCCGCCCACTGCGAGTCGTGCTCCGCCTCCTGGTCCAGGACCATGCGCACCGCACGCTCCCGCACCTCTGGTGAGTACCTGCTTCGTCTTCCCATGACTCCATCCTCTCAAGAGTTGGAGCCTCTGGAGAAGCCGGGGCGGTTCAGAGTCAGTCGGCGAGGAACTCCAAGAGGCGGCGTTGGACACCCGGGTCGAGGATCATCCGGAAGTGCCGGTCCTCGGCGAAGACCGGGGGAGCCGCGAGCAGTGAAGCCTCAGCCGCGGGCAGGGCTTCCTGGCTCTCCAGGGTGGCGTGGCCGTCGCCGGGTGCAGCCGTGAGCAGGGAGAGGTAAGGGTCGTCGCGGAGTTTGCGGTCGCCATGGAAGCGAGTACACCAACCTGAATCGTCCTCGACGACGACTGCACGCGTCGGTGTCGTCTCGTGACCGCTTTCGATCGCGTAATAGGCGACATCAGGCATGTTGCGCGGCTCCTGGGAGAGCAGCTCGTGCAGGCGTCGCGAGCGAGCGAGCTGGGTGGCCATGTAGCGCTCGCGGGTCTCCATGTCGCCGAAAACCTCCGTCGAACGCCTGGAGGCGAGGCGATGCCGGACTTCGGCGTCGTGGAATCCCCAGCCGAACCGTTGCCAGGTCGCCGGGTCGTAGAGATCCGCCGCGAGGGGCCTGCCGCCGGCGTCGACCAGCACCTCTTCTCCCGGCGCCGGCAGGTCCTGGATGAGGCTGGGGAAGGTGAGGAAGACCTCCGGCTGGAACTGCCGGCCGAGCGGCAAGTAGCGACGTCCGCGCAGCAGCAGCTTCAAGGTCCGCACGGCGCCGCCGTTGGGAGCGCCCACCAGCACCAGGCGCTCGACGTCGATGTCCTGTGGCGGCCCACCCCGCCCCCCCTCGGCCTCCTCCAGTGCGGCGTCTCCGTAGCGGATCAGGTAGCGGGCGATACGAGCCGCGCCGCTCTGGGCGACCAGATTGACGCGCAGAGTCTCCTCCCCTCGTGCGCGTCGCAGTCCCTCGAGCTCGTCGAGAAGCTGATGCGCCAGCTCGACCGTGTCGCGCCGCCAGTCGTAGACGAAGTAGAAGAACGTATCGTCCGGCCGCGGCCGGCGCAGATCTCCCACCTGGTAGCCGTTGGCCTCCATCAACCGGGTGACTGGCGCGTAGACGTCGAAGCGGTAGAGACCGAGGAGCCGTAGGTATTGCAGAGCCGCGGTGGCCGCCAGGCGGCCGCCGGCGTGATCGCCCCCGTCGATCGGCAGCGCCGCCCCGTAGCCGCCGTCGCGCGGCCAGAGCAGGCGGTTCCCCTTGCCCCAGACGATGCGGCCGGTATCGGGATCGCCGAGAACGGTGCCGGTGAGCCCGGGCAGGAGCACCACCGGCTCGCGCTCCGCCCCGGCGGCGAGCGTAGGCACCACCGGCGGACGCGCGGCGCTGCACGCCGCGAGCGGGGGAAGTATCAGCAGACCGGCGGCGAGAACCGCACGGGCTACAGCAGGGTAACGCACCGCCTTCGCCATCCGAGGACGATAGCAACTGGTTAGATGACCCGGCCGGACAGGCGTCAGGAGTCGGTCTTGAGGACGGCGAGGAAGGCTTCCTGGGGGATGTCGACCTGACCCACCCGCTTCATGCGCTTCTTGCCTTCCTTCTGCTTCTCGAGGAGCTTGCGCTTGCGGGTGATGTCGCCGCCGTAGCACTTCGCCGTGACGTCCTTGCGGAAGGCCTGAATCGTCGTGCGGGCGATGATCTTGCCTCCGATCGTGCCCTGGATCGGAATCTTGAACTGGTGGCGCGGGATCGCCTTGGCGAGGCGCTCGCAATGCGCCATGGCGCGCTGGCGCGACTTGTCGCGGTGCACGAGCTGCGACAGCGCGTCGACCTGCTCGCCGTTGACGAGGATGTCGACCTTGACGATGTCGCTCTCGCGGTAGTCGAGCAGCTCGTAGTCGAACGAGCCGTAGC
>JBOGJI010000372.1:0-24962 GCA_050747865.1 Thermoanaerobaculia bacterium | reverse complement strand
GGCGTCAGCCCGACGCCGGTGCCGCGTCTGCAGGAGCTGCAGCGGGAGCTTCGGTTGCCCTACCCGCTGCTGCGCGACGACCGGGCGCTGGCCTCCCGCTACGGCTTCGACGCCGAGGCCGGACTGTCCCTCCTCGCCCTCGTCGACCGGCGTCAGCGCATCGCCTGGCTGGGCGCGCCGGGCACCCCGGTGGAGTCTTGCGCCGCAGAGGTGGAGCAGGCGCTCCGCCGCCTCGAGCCTGCCACCGCCGTGTTGCCCCACCGCCTGGTCAACCGCCTCATCGCCCGCTTCGGCCGCAGCGCCTAGGCCGCGCGAGCCGGCGCGATCGGGTGTTATCCTCTCGGCTCGTGAGGCGGATGGCGCTCAAGGTGCTGGGCTGGGCCGCCTACGGTCTGGTCCTCTTCCTGGTGTTCGGTCTCACCGCCTACCACTCCTTCAACGCCTTTGTGCGCAGCGGGGTGACGTCGGTGCCCGAAGTGACCGGCGTCCCGGTCGCCGAGGCGCGGGCGATCCTAGCCGACGCCGGGCTGGGGATCTCCGAGGGCGAGCAGGGCCGTTATGATGACGCCGTGGCATCCGGCGCCATCGTCGTGCAGCGGCCGCGCGCCGGCAGCCTGGTCAAGCGCCGGTCGCAGGTGGACGTGGTCGTCTCCCTCGGGCCGCGCAAGCTGGAGGTGCCGGACCTGCGGGGCAAGGACGTGCAGTCGGCACGCCTGACCCTGGTCGCGGCGGGCCTCAAGCCCGGGCGCGTGCGGCAGGTGTTCGCCTCCACCGGGCGTCCGGGCACGGTCGTGGATCAGCTCCCACCTCCCACCGTGCGCGTTGGCGCCGACGCCGCCGTGGACCTGATGGTCTGCAACGAGAACGTCGCCGAGACCTACCTGATGCCCGACCTCCTCTACCGCGACGTCGAGAAGGTGCAGCAGTTCTTCGCCGCCCGCGGCTTCCATATCGGCAGCGTGAAGTTCGAGCCCTACGAGGGGGTTCCGGACGGCACCGTGCTGCGCCAGCTCCCCCTGGCCGGCCATCCGCTGCACGCCCACGACGCCATCGCGCTGGTCGCCGCGGCCCCCGCCCGCGCAGGGACCTTGTGATGCTCCTCGCGCCGTCGATCCTGGCCGCCGACGCGGCGGACCTGGCGGCCGCGCTGCGGGCCTGCGAGGAGGGGGCGGCGGACCTCGTCCACGTCGACGTGATGGACGGCCACTTCGTGCCCAATCTGACCTTCGGTGTGCCGGTGGTGAAGGCGCTGGCGCGCCGTACCGACCTGCCCCTCGACGTGCACCTCATGGTCGAGGACCCGGGGGCGCTGCTCGACGCCTATCTTGCCGCGGGGGCGGCCTGGGTGTCGGTGCACTGGGAGGCCTCCGTGCACCTCGACCACCTGCTGGCACGGATCCGGCAAGGCGGAGCCCGGGCGGGAGTGGCATTGAATCCGGGGACCTCGGTCGGCGTGTTGGAGGACGTGCTTCCGGCCTGCGACTTCGTGCTGCTAATGTCGGTGAATCCCGGCTTCGCCGGGCAGGCGTTCCTGCCGTATGTGCTGGACAAGGTGTGGAGACTCAAAGAGATGAGAGACGAGCGTCAGCTCGCGATCGATATCGAGATCGACGGCGGCGTGGCACGCGACACCATCGCCGCGGCGGTGACCGCGGGAGCAGACGTCTGTGTCGCCGGATCGGCCATCTTTGCCGCCGCCGATCCGGTGGCAGAGATGCGGCACCTGCGCCGTCTGGCCGAGGGGGAGGCCGCATGAGACATGCCGCGACGGCGCTCCTGATCCTGCTCGCGGCGCTCGGCGCGGCCTGCCGCTCGGGCCAGGATGTCGACCCCATCCTGCGGCTCTCTGCCGAGGAGTCGCTGGCCGAGGGAAAGCGGCTGATGCAGGAGGACAAGTACGCCAAGGCCCGGCCGTACCTCTCCCACGCGTTCGAGGTGGCGCCGAACTCGCCGGAGGGGCGCGAGGCGCTGCTGCTGGTGGCCGACGCGTACTTCCGGCAGGGCGGGGTCGAGAACTTCGTCCAGGCCGAGTCCCGCTATCGCGACTACCTGAACCGCTTCCCCACCAGCGAGCAGGCGGCCTACGCGCAGTTCCAGATCGCCAACTCGCTGGCCGAGCGGGCCGCGCCTCCGGATCGCGACCAGAGCCCGACCCGGGAGGCGGTCCAGGCCTACGAGGACCTGTTGCGCCTGTACCCGACCAGTCCGCATGCGGAAGAGGCGCAGCGCAAGCTCCTGGAAGTGCGCAACCGCCTGGCGGCGCACGAGTGGCACGTCGGGCGCTTCTACTTCCGGCGCCACCTGTACGGGGCGGCGGTGGATCGCTTCGAGCTGATCTTGCAGCGCTACCCCGGTTACCCCGGGTTGGACGAGGTGCTGTACTTGCTGGGTCGCGCGTACGAGCGGCTGGAGCAGCCGGACAAGGCTCGCGAGACATTCGATCGCCTGCGCAGCGATCATCCGGAGAGTCAGTTCATCGCCGAGATCCCCGACCTGTCGCAGCTCATCCCGGCCCGCGAGGCCGAGGGTGAGCAGAAGGGAGACTGAGCCTTGCGTCGCCTCTTGTCCGCCTTCTTCCTGTCCCTGCCGCTCGTCGCCTGTACCATGCTTCCCACGCCCCAGCAGAGCAGCGAACGGGAGGAGGAGCTGGCGGAGCTGAAGCGCCGCGTCGTCGAGCTGCAGCAGCAGGCGGCGGTCAGCGAGGTGGAGATGGCGCGCCTGAAGGACCGTCTGGCCGAGCTGGAGGGGCGCCCAGTGGCGCGCCGCCAACCCTCGCGGCCGCCGGCGAGCGAAACCCGGACCGAGGTGACCGCGCCGCCCGCCGAGCCCGACCGTCCGTCCGATGACGAGCAGAGGGCCGCGACGGACGAGTCGCCGCCGGCGGGGATCTCAGGCGAGGACCTGGATGTCGAGGCGGTGCCGGTGGAACCGAGCCGGCCTCCCGAGCCGGCCCCTTCCCGGCCGACCGAGCGGCCGGAGCCGGTGCCCGCGCAGGGCGAAGGTTCGCTGACCGCGTCCGAGGTGGTCAGCCCCGAGGCGCGGGCGCTCTACGACGAGGGATTCACCCACTTCCACGAGGGGCGCTACGTCGACGCCGAGACGACCTTCCAGCGCTACCTCCAGCGGTTCCCGCGCACCGAACTCGCCGACAACGCCTCGTTCTGGATCGGCGAAGCCAGGCTGCAGCGCCAGGACGTGCGCGGAGCGCTGTCGGCGTTCCGCCAGACCGTGGAGCGCTATCCGCAGGGCAACAAGATCGCGGATGCCCTGCTCAAGGCCGGGGAGTGCCTGGAGTCGCTGGGCGACGCGGAGTCGGCGCGCCTGAGCTACCAGGAGATCGTCGAGCGCTTCCCCAACACGGCGGCCTCCGAGGTGGCCAGGGCCCGCATGGCGCGCCTCACCTCCCGCTAGGGTTTCCGGCGCGCAGACGTCCGAGAGCGCTTTGCGCCTGGGAGTTGCCGGGGTCCGCGGCCAGCGCCTGGCGGTAGCGGTGCTCGGCCGCGGGGAGGTCGCCCCGGGCCTCGGCGAGCCGGCCCCACAGGACCCACGCCGGCGGCCAGGTCGGCACGATCTCCAAAGCGCTCTTCGCCGCGGCCTCGGCCGCGTCGGGCCGCCCGAGGCGGCGTTGCAGCTCTCCGAGAATGGAGAAGACCCCAGCGCTCCGGGTGCCGGCGGCGGCGGCCCGCTCGAGGATCTCGACGGCCTCTTCGGGCCCGGGGGAGAGCTCGGCCAGGCGGGTCCAGGCGTCGGCGAAGCGCGGATTGATGTCGAGGACCACCTGGTATTCGGCGATGGCGTCCGCCCGCCGTCCGAGGTGGACATACGCCTCCGCGAGCTGGAAATGCGTGAAGTCGAGCGTCGGGTTGCGCTCGATCGCCCGACGGTAGGTGGCGATCGCCGCCTCTCCCCGCCCCATCTCGAGCTGGGCGGTGGCGAGGCGGTTCAAGAACGGGACGTTGGACGGGTTGCGCTCCACCAGCCGCTCGAGCACGCCCACGGCCTCCTTGACGGCTCCCGCGACCAGCAAACGCTTGGCGCGCTCGAAGTCGGCGAGCAGCGCGATGCCGTCCTTGGGGTCGATGTCATCGCCCCTGCCGCCGCTCTGGCCGCTCAGATAGCCGAGACTGCGCAACGCCGCGCCGAGCTCCGCGTCGGCGCCCACCGAGCTCGCCTCCCTGACCGGCGTCGCGGCTTCGTGGTCGCGCAGCGCCGCCGCCAGGCGGCCGACCGTCTGCCGCTGCTTACCCACGATGTTGCGGTGCTCCCGCGGGTCGGCCTCCAGGTCGTAGAGCTCCGGTCGGGGCGCGCGGATGAGCCGGTGGCGGGCATCCGTGACCGCCGCCAGCGGAGCCCAGCCGTACGCCGACGCTGGCATCTGGGTCTCCCCGAAGACGTAAGGGGCGGCGCCCAGACGGCGCGCGGGCACCAGCCCACCCCCCGCTTGCTTTCCCTCGCCGACCGCCACGCCCAGGAGGTCGAGGAGATGGGGCGCCAGGTCGGTAGTGGTGACGGGATTCTCCACCACCTTTCCGGCTCCCACGCCGGGGCCGGCGAGGATCAGCGGCACCCGCAGCGTGGCGCCGTAGAGGAAGATGCCGTGCCCGTCTTCCCCGTGTTCGCCCAGCGATTCCCCGTGGTCGCCCACGGCGGCGATCAGCGTCCTCGCGCGCGCCTCGCCCAGCGCCGCCAGCAGCTCGCCGATCTGGGAGTCGACGTAGGCGATCTCGCCTGCATAGCCCCCGGGGTCCGAGAAGCGCGCCGGCGGCTCGTAAGGGGAGTGTGGATCGTAATAGTGGACCCAGAGGAAAAACGGCGCCTCGTCCCGCCGCCGCGCGAGCCAGTCGAGGGCCGCCGCGGTGACGGCGGCGGCATCGCGCTCGGGGTAACCGAACTCGCCCAGCCGCTCCGCCGCCATCGAGTCGTCGTAGGTGGCGAAGCCGCGGTCGAGCCCGAAGCGGCGGTCGAGCACCCGCGAGGCGACGAACGCCGCGGTGGCGTAGCCGCGCCGCGCTAGCGCCGAGGCCAGAGTCGGCACACCCTCGGGAAGCGCCCCGATCCCGTTGTCGCGCAGGCCGTGGGCGCGGGGCGCCAGCCCGGTCAAGAGCGAGGTGTGGGCCGGCAGGGTCAGCGGCGACGGCGTGAGGGCGTGGGCGAAACGGATGCCGCGGGCCGCCAGGCGATCGAGCACCGGGGTGCGGCCGGCGGGCGCCCCGTAGCAGCCCAGGTGGTCGGCGCGCGTGGTGTCCAGCGTCACCAGCAGGAGGTTGGGCGGCTGCTGCGCCGTTGCCGGAGGCGCCGGGGCACCGGCGAGGACGGCGAGGAGAGCGGATGCCACCAGCGGACGCTTCATGGGCGTGAGAGTACCTCGGCTCCGGGTCTCCTGTCCCCGGTTCCCATGTGCGGCGGCCGACGCCCGCCATCGCAGGGTCGGCGCTCCCAAACGTGATAGGCTCCTTGTCCTGCTGAGCGGTCGGTCGCGGTTGACGTTCCGCGAAGAGCTGGTACAATCCCCATGAATCAGGACTGAATCTGTCCAGATTCGAAGGACATCTGCGCCATGATCCGGATGACGAAGCAAGCCGACTACGGGATCGTGCTCATGACCCGGCTGGCCGGGGAGCCGCAGAGGCAGTTCTCCGCGCCCGAGCTGGCCGAGCAGTGCCAGCTCCCGCAGCCGACGGTCAGCAAGATACTGAAGTCTCTGGCGCGCGGCGAGCTCCTGGCGTCGCATCGCGGCGTCAAGGGGGGCTACGCCCTGGCCCGCGACCCCCAGGAGATCAGCGTCGCCGAGATCATCACCGCGCTCGAGGGTCCGATCGCGATCACCGAGTGCATCGACGACGCGCCGGGCGAGTGCTGCCAGGAGCCGATCTGCCCGGTGCGCGGCAACTGGCAGCGCATCAACGTGGCCATCCGCATGGCGCTGGAGCAGATCAAGCTGGCGGAGATGACGCACCCGATCCGGGCGCAGACCCTGGTCGCGATCGGCGGCGCGCACCCGGCGCCTTCGCTCGAGCACCGTGGGCCCTCCGCCTGAAGGAGAGATTCCGATGCCCGTAACCGGCACCGAACTGATCGAACAGCGAGTCCAGCAGGACTACAAGTGGGGCTTCCACACCGACATCGAGCAGGAGCTCGCGCCGGTGGGCTTGAGCGAGGACATCGTCCGGCTGATCTCGGAGAAGAAGGGGGAGCCCGAGTGGATGCTGGAGTGGCGGCTCAAGGCCTATCGGCACTGGCTGACCATGCGCGAGCCGACCTGGGCCAACATCCACTACGACCCGATCGACTACCAGGCGATCCACTACTACGCTGCGCCGAAGCAGAAGGAGGGCTTGAAGAGCCTGGACGAGGTCGATCCGGAGATCCTCGCCACCTACGCGAAGCTGGGGATCCCGCTCGAGGAGCAGAAGATGCTGGCCGGCGTCGCGGTCGACGCGGTCTTCGACTCGGTCTCGGTGGCCACGACCTTCAAGGCGAAGCTGGCCGAGGCGGGGGTGATCTTCTGCCCCATGTCGGAGGCGGTGCGCGAGCACCCCGAGCTGGTGAAGAAGTACCTCGGCACCGTGGTGCCGCCGAACGACAACTTCTTCGCCGCCTTGAACTCGGCGGTCTTCTCCGACGGCTCTTTCGTCTACGTGCCCAAGGGGGTGCGCTGCCCCATGGAGCTGTCCACCTACTTCCGTATCAACGCGCGTAACACGGGCCAGTTCGAGCGCACCCTGATCATCGCCGAGGCAGGGGCCTACGTCTCCTATCTTGAAGGTTGCACGGCCCCAATGCGCGACGAGAACCAGCTCCACGCCGCGGTGGTCGAGCTCTACGCCCACGACGACGCCACGGTCAAATATGCGACGGTGCAGAACTGGTACCCGGGCGACCGCCAGACCGGCAAGGGCGGGGTCTACAACTTCGTCACCAAGCGGGGCCTCGCCGCGGGGCGGCGCTCCAAGCTCTCCTGGTCGCAGGTGGAGACCGGCTCGGCGATCACCTGGAAGTACCCGAGCTGCATCCTGCAGGGGGACGGCTCGGTGGGCGAGTTCTATTCGGTGGCGCTGACCAACGGCTGGCAGCAGGCCGACACCGGCACCAAGATGATCCACGTGGGCAAGAACACGCGCTCGACCATCGTCTCCAAGGGGATCTCGGCGGGGCGCGGCCAGAACACGTATCGGGGCGCGGTGCGCATCTTGAAGAAGGCCGACGGCGCGCGCAACTTCAGCCAGTGCGACTCGATGCTCATCGGTGAGAAGTGTGGCGCCCACACCTTCCCGTACATCGACGTGCAGAACCCGACGGCGCAGATGGAGCACGAGGCCTCGACCTCCAAGGTCGGCGAGAACCAGCTCTTCTACTGCGCCAGCCGCGGCATCGACGCGGAGAACGCGCTGTCGATGATCGTCAACGGCTTCTGCAAAGAGGTCTTCAAGGAGCTGCCCATGGAGTTCGCCGTCGAGGCGCAGAAGCTGCTCGAGGTGAACCTGGAAGGCAGCGTAGGGTAAGGGGAAACAATGGCAATGCTGGAGATCAAGGACCTTCACGCCGGCGTGGAGGAGATGGAGATCCTCAAGGGGGTCGACCTCAAGGTCGAGCCCGGCGAGGTGCACGCGATCATGGGGCCCAACGGCTCGGGCAAGTCGACCCTCGCCCAGGTGCTGGCCGGGCGCGAGGAGTACGAGGTCACCTCAGGGCAGATCCTCTACAACGGGCAGGACTTGACCGAGCTCGACCCCGAGGTGCGCGCCCGCGAGGGTCTGTTCATGGCCTTCCAGTACCCGGTGGAGATCCCGGGTGTCTCCAACGTCTACTTCCTGAAGGCGGCCGTCAACGCCATCCGCAAGCACCGCGAGGAGCCGGAGATGGACGCCATGGAGTTCTTGACCTACGTGCGGCAGAAGATGGCGCTGGTCAAGATGGACGAGGCGTTGCTCAATCGCCCGGTCAACGAGGGCTTCTCGGGCGGCGAGAAGAAGCGCAACGAGATCTTCCACATGGCGGTGCTCGATCCCCGGATGGGCATCCTCGACGAGACCGACTCGGGGCTCGACATCGACGCCCTGAAGATCGTCGCCGACGGTGTGAACTCCCTGCGCTCGCCCGAGCGGGCCTTCGTGGTCATCACTCACTACCAGCGGCTCTTGAACTTCATCGTGCCGGACTTCGTGCACGTGCTGCTCGACGGCAGGATCGTGCGCTCCGGAGGCAAGGAGCTGGCGCTGGAGCTCGAGGAGAAGGGCTACGGCTGGCTCGAGCGGGAGACGGCGGCCCCGGTTGCCGAAGGCCACGCCGCAGAGCGGCGCGGCGGGGCGGCCGCGACGGCGTGAGGATCGGGCGATGAGCACGGCGGTGCAAGAGACCCGCGGCCCGCAGGCCGTCGCCCCGGCGACCCAGGAGGGCCGCTATGTCGAGGCCTTCGAGGCCCTAGCGCGGCACCTGCCCAGGGAGCCGGAGCGCCTCGGGGCGCTGCGGCGCCAGGCCATCGACCGCTTCGTGGAGCTCGGCTTCCCGCGCACCACCATGGAGGAGTGGCGCAAGACGCCGTTGGCGCCGATCGCCCGCGCGCCGTTCGAGCTCGCCTCCGTGGACGGGGCGGGACTCGAGGGGAGAGCCATCGAAGAGCTCGTCCTCGCCGGCTGCCACACGGCCGTGTTCGTCAACGGTCGCTTCTCGCCGGGCCTGTCCGACCTCGAGGATCTGCCCGCGGGCGTCGTCGTCGACAGCATCGCCGCGGCGCTCGAGAGCGGCGACGAGACGGTCGAGCAGCATCTGGGGCGGTACGCGAAGTTCGAGGAGCACGCCTTCGTCGCCTTGAACACGGCGCTGTGGTCGGACGGCGCCCTGGTGCGGCTGCCCCGCGGCGTGGTGGTGGAGAAGCCCATCCATCTGCTCTTCCTCGGCCGGCCGGGAGAGTCTCCGACCGCGAGCTTCCCGCGCAACCTGATCGTCGCCGAGGAGCAGTCCCAGGCGCGCGTCGTCGAGCAATACGCCAGCCTTGGCGACGGCGTGCAGCTCACCTGCCCGGTCACCGAGGTCCTCTGCGGCCCGGCGGCCGTGGTCGACCACTACAAGCTGGGACGGGAGTCGATCGAGGCGTTCCACCTGGGCACGCTGCAGCTCCTCCAGGACCGCGACAGCGCCTTCTCCTCCCACTCGATCTCGTGGGGCGGGGCGCTGGTGCGCAACGACGTCAACGCGGTGCTCGCCGGCGAAGGCAGCGACGCCAACCTGAACGGTCTCTACCTGGTCGAGGGGACCCAGCTCGTCGACAACCACATGCGGGTCGAGCACGTCAGTGCCAACTGTTCGAGCCACGAGCTCTACAAGGGGATCCTGGAGGGGCAGAGCCGCGCCGTCTTCTCGGGTCGCATCTACGTCCACAAGGGGGCGCAGAAGACCGACGCCAAGCAGACCAACCGCAACCTCCTGCTGTCGGACCAGGCCCTGGTCAACTCCAACCCGCAGCTCGAGATCTTCGCCGACGACGTCAAGTGCACCCACGGCTCGACGGTCGGGCGGCTCGACGAGCTGGCCATCTTCTACCTGCGCTCTCGCGGCATCGGCGAGGAGGCGGCGCGCAGCCTCCTGACCTATGCCTTCGCCAGCGACATCGTGGGCCGCGTACGGGTCGAGCCCTTGCGCCGCGAGCTGGAGGAGTTCCTCTTCCGCCGGCTTCCCAAGGGCGACATCGTGCGCCAGGCGGTATGACGACGGCGCCCGCAACCGCGTCTCCGGCGATCGCCGCCTTCGACGTGGAGACGGTGCGGGCCGACTTCCCGGCCCTGACGCTCACGGCCCACGGCCACCCGCTGGCCTACCTCGACAACGCCGCCACCTCCCAGAAGCCGCGCCAGGTCCTGGAGGCGCTCGACCGCACCTATCGCGAGGCCAACGCCAACGTCCACCGCGGCGTCCACCTGCTCGCCGAACGGGCGACGGCGGGCTACGAGGCGGCGCGCGAGAAGGTGGCGCGCTACCTGGGCGCGGCCGAGACGGCCGAGATCGTCTTCACCCGCGGCACCACCGAGTCGGTCAACCTGGTCGCCCAGGCCTTCGCTCGGCCGCGCCTACAGCCGGGCGACGAGGTGCTCATCACCCATCTCGAGCATCACTCCAACATCGTCCCCTGGCAGCTCGTCTGCGAGGCGACCGGCGCCCGGCTGCGGGTGGCACCGATCAACGACCGCGGCGAGGTGGACCTCGACGCCTTCGCGGCCCTGCTCGGCGAGCACACGAAGATGGTTGCCGTGGCCCACATCTCCAACGCCCTGGGCACGGTCAACCCGGTCGCGCGTGTGGTCGAGCTGGCCCACGGGCACGGCGTGCCGGTGCTCATCGACGGGGCGCAGGCGGTGCCCCACCGGAGGGTGGACGTGCGGGCGATCGGCTGCGACTTCTACGCCTTCTCGGGCCACAAGGCGTTCGGACCGACGGGGATCGGAGCCTTGTACGGCCGCCGCGAGCATCTCGAGGCGATGCCGCCGTATCAGGGCGGCGGCGAGATGATCCGCACGGTCACCTTCGAGCGCACGGAATTCGCCCCGCCGCCGGCGCGTTTTGAAGCGGGGACGCCGAACATAGTAGGCGCCATCGGGCTGGGGGCCACCATCGACTACCTCGACGCTCTCGATCTCGACCGCACGGGTCCGTACGAGCAGGAGCTACTCGCCTACGCCACCGGCCGTCTTTCCCGCGTCCCCGGCGTCCGGCTCGTCGGCACCGCCCGCGACAAGGCGGGCGTGCTGGCGTTCACCGTCGACGGCATCCACCCCCACGACGTGGGCACGGTGCTCGATCGGCAGGGGGTGGCGGTGCGCGCCGGCCACCACTGCGCGCAGCCGGTGATGCAGCGCTTCGGCGTCACCGCCACCGTGCGCGCCTCGTTCGCCTTCTACAACACCGTGGAGGAGGCCGACCGCCTGGTCGCCGGCGTGCGCCGGGCGCAGGAGATCTTCGGTGCATGAATGAGCTGCGCGACCTCTACCAGGAGGTCATCCTCGACCACAACAAGCGGCCGCGCAACTTCGGCTCGCTGCCGGATGCCACGCGTGAGGCGGACGGCTACAACCCGCTGTGCGGCGACAAGGTGCACGTCTACGTGAAGCTCGACGACGGCCGCGTCGACGACGTGCGCTTCGAGGGCGAGGGCTGCGCCATCTCCACCGCCTCGGCGTCGCTGATGACCGAGGCGATCAAGGGCCGCACTTTCGACGAGATCGAGACGCTCTTCCGCGGCTTCCACGAGCTCCTCACCGGCGATCCCAGCGTCGCCGCCAAGGCCGGACCCGAGCTGGGCAAGCTGGCGGTGATGGAAGGGGTGCGCGCCTACCCCATGCGCGTCAAGTGCGCCACCCTCGTCTGGCACACCCTGCAGGCGGCGCTGGACGAGCGCCAGGCCCCGGTCTCCACCGAATGAGGGAGGGGTCCTGGGACCTCTCCGAGCTGCTGCCCGAGCCGAGCAAGGCGGTCGTCGAACAGCGCTGCCGCCAGATCGAAGAGCGGGTCGCCGCGTTCGAGGCGTATCGGGCCGAGCTGAGCGACGGCGGGCCCGCGCCGGATCGTTTCGGCGAGATGGTCCGGGCGTTCGAAGGGATCACGGAGCTGCTCACCGTCCTGGGGGCGTACGGCTCGCTCTGGTTCGCCGCCGACACCGGCAGCGAGGAGGCCCTAGCCTACCGCAATCGCATCGAGCAGCGGCTGGCGGAGTGGAGCAACCGGATCCTCTTCTTCACCCTCTGGTGGAAACAGCTCGACGAGGACGTCGCCGAGCGCTTGCGCGAGGCGCTCTTGGGGCAACGCGGCCAGGGGCCTGACGCGGAGCCGAAGGCGGAGCGGCAGGCCGAGCTGGTCTCGGCCGTTGACGGATTCCACGCACACAGTCCGGCCGAGACGAGCTCGGCCGCTACCAGGGCGGGTGACTATCGGCATTTCCTCGACGACCTGCGCCGCCTGCGGCCGTACACGCTCGACGAGCCCCGTGAGCAGCTCATCGTCCTCAAGGACGCGCACGGCGTCGACGCGTTGCTCACCGTCTACTCCATGCTCACCAACCGCCTGCAGTTCCGGCTCGAGGTGGAGGGCGAGGAGCGCTCCCTGAGCCGGGACGCCCTGATGACCCACGTGCGCTCCCCGGATCCGGGGCTGCGCGAGGCCGCCTACCGCGAGCTCTTCCGCGTCTACGAGCGTGAGGCGCCGGTGCTGGCGCAGATCTACGCCCACCGGGTCCACGACTGGTTCCAGGAGAACGTGCGGCTGCGCGGCATCGGCTCGGCGATGGCCGTACGCAATCTGGCCAATGACGTGCCCGACGCGGCGGTCGACACGCTGCTCGCCGTCTGCCGCGAAGAGGCGCCGCAGTTCCAGCGCTATTTCCGCTACAAGGCCAGGGCCCTGGCCGCCGCCGGGCGCGCCGAGCCGCGCCTGCGCCGCTACGACCTCTATGCCCCGCTGGGCGGCGCCGACGAGCAGATCGGCTACGGCGAGGCGGTGGAGCTCGTGCTCGACACCTTCCGTCGGTTCTCGCCGCGCTTCGCCGATCTGGCGGAGCGGGTGTTCGCGGGGAACCACGTCGACAGCGAGCTGCGGCAGGGCAAAAAGGGCGGCGCCTTCTGCGCCACCGTGCTGCCCAGCCAGACGCCGTGGCTGCTGGTCAACTACACCGGGCGGCTCCGCGACGTGGCCACCCTGGCCCACGAGCTGGGGCACGCCGTGCACAGCCTGCTCGCCGCCGACCACTCGGTGCTCACCCAGCACGCCGCCCTGCCGCTGGCCGAGACCGCCTCGGTATTCGCCGAGATGCTGCTCACCGAGCGTCTCCTCGCCGAGCGCCCGGATCCGGCGGGCCAGCGGGAGCTGCTGGCCGCGGCGCTGGACGATATCTACGCCACCGTCCTGCGCCAGGCCGGCTTCACGCTGTTCGAGCGGCAGGCCCACGCGGCGGTGCTCGACGGGGCGTCGGCGGGCGAGCTGTCGGACCTCTACCTCGTGGGTCTCACCGAGCAGCTCGGCGACAGCGTGGAGATGCCGGAGGAGTTCCGGCTCGAGTGGGTCAGCATCCCGCACATCTACCAGACGCCGTTCTACTGCTATGCCTACAGCTTCGGCCAGCTCCTGGTGCTGGCGCTCTACGAGCGCTACCGGACGGAGGGCGAGGCCTTCGTGCCGGGATATCTCGAGCTGCTGGCGGCCGGGGGCGCCGCGCGACCGGCCTACATCCTCGAACGCGCCGGGGTGGACATCTCCGACGCCGACTTCTGGCGCGGCGGCTTCCGCGTCATCGAGCGCCTCATCGACCGCCTCGACGCGATTCCTTAGTGCCTGCGCTCGCGGATACAATGCCGCTGCGACCGAGGAGCGACCCGATGACCAATGAGCATCTTGAGACCGCGACGCTGGCCGGCGGCTGCTTCTGGTGCGTGGAGACGATCTTCGAGCGGCTGCGCGGCGTCGAGAGCGTCACCTCCGGCTACACCGGGGGCCACGTCGCCAATCCGACGTACCAGCAGGTGTGCACCGACACCACCGGGCACGCCGAGGCGGTACAGATCGTGTTCGACCCGGCAGAGGTCTCCTATCGCGAGCTGCTGGAGGTCTTCTTCGCCTTCCACGATCCGACGACGCCCGACGCCCAAGGGAACGACGTCGGCAGCCAGTACCGCTCGGCCACCTTCACCCATGACGAAGCGCAGGAGCGGACCGCCCGCGAGGTGATCGCCGCGCTGACGGAGCAGGGCGTGTTCCCGGATCCCATCGTCACCCGGGTCGAGCCGGCGGGCCCGTTCTATCCCGCCGAGGACTACCACCAGGGCTACTACCGGGCCAATCCGGACCAGCCCTACTGCCGTGCGGTGATCGCCCCCAAGGTCGCCAAGCTGCGGCAGAAGCTGGCCGCGCGGCTGCGCGAGCCCGTCGTTGAAGGGGCTTGACCCCCACTGTGGCGACGTCTATGTCGATGCCGGCGTGGCGGCGTTCTTGCGTCCGTATAAGACGCGTGCGCAAGGCCTCGATCATTCTCGTTCTCATCGCCTGGCTCGCCGTGCCGGCAATGGCATCGCCGCGCGCGTCCGAGCCCGCCGCACCGGCCGGCGCTGCGGCCGGCGACAGCGGCGAGGTGCTCCACTACGAATGGAAGCTCAAGGGAGCGCTGTCGGCCATCGCCGCGCTCTTCCTGCCCGACCGGGGCTCCGGAACCCTGACCACCGGCAACGGCGAGGACGGCCGGGTCGTCACCGAGCTGCGCATCGAGTCGGAGACCAATCGCTCCGGGGAGTTCTGGGAGTACGGCGCCCAGATCGAACCGGTCGAGGGCGACACCGAGCTGGTGTGGAGCGCCTATCGCTGGCGGGGCGAGGAGAGCTCGAAACGAGAAGAGCTGGACGACGGCATCATCGACGTCGTCTCCGGCATCTGGACCCTGCGCCAGGCGCCGCCGGACGCGCCGCGCCGCATGGAGATCTGGTCCGACGGCAAGCTCTATCCCGTGCTGGTGCAGCCGGGCGGCAGCGAGCAGCACCTCGTCTGCGGCGAGACCCGTACGGCGCGACACGTCACGGTGCGCGGCGTGCGCGTGCCAGACCGCCGCTTCTGGAAAGGCAGCCTCGAGCTGTGGCTGGCGGACGACCCGGCCGCCACGCCCACGCGCATCGTCCTCGACCGCGGCTGGGCGCGCGTCCGGCTCGATCTGACCGGTCGCTCGACCGCCGACGGCGAAACCGGTTGTTAGCGGGATCACTCGCGGCCCCCAGGGCGTATGACCTGGCGAGGCCTGGCGCGACTGCATGGCCGTGGGAGGGTAGACTTCCCGCGGCAGACACATGGAAAGGAGGAACCCGATGCGCAACTGGACCCGGACCCTGCTGATGAGCGCCCTGGGGCTCGCGCTGCTCGCAGGCTGCGCCCCACGACAGGAAGAGGCTCCCGCGGAAGAGGCGCCGGCGCCGACGGTGACCGAGCCCGCGCCGACGCCCGAGCCGGCCGCCCCGGTGTCGGCCGCCGCCACGCTGACTGGCGCCGACGGGACCCGTTACGGCACCGTCACCTTCACCCAGACCGGCGGACGGACGGCCGTCGTCGCCCACGTCACCGGCGCGCCTTCCGGGCTGCACGGCTTCCACGTCCACGAGACCGGCGAGTGCACGCCTCCGGACTTCGAGTCGGCGGGAGATCATTTCAATCCCATCGGGGCGATCCACGGCAGCCCCACGGATCCCGACCACCACGCCGGCGACCTCGGGAACATCCAGATCGGCGGCGACGGCAGCGGCCACCTCGAGCAGGACACCGACCTCTTGACCGTCGAGCCGGGCCCCAACTCCGTGGTCGGCCGGGCGATCGTCCTGCACGCGGACGAGGACGACTTCGTCTCCCAGCCGACCGGTGCCGCCGGAGGGCGGCTGGCCTGCGGCGTGGTCGCGGGAGAGGCGGACGACACCATCTAGCAGGTCATGGCGGAACCGCTGCCCCATCGGCTCACCGAAGACGTCGATCGAGAGGAGACCCGCGAGTGGCTGGACGCCTTGGCGGCGGTCATCGAGCGTGAGGGGCCGGAGCGCGCCCACTTCCTGATCGAGTCGCTGATCGACAAGGCGAGGCGCTCCGGGGCCTACCTGCCCTACAACGCCACCACCGCCTATGTGAACACCATCGCGCCGCAGAACGAGGCGCTGCGGCCGGGCGACCCTGCCCTCGAACGGCGGCTGAAGAGCCTGATCCGCTGGAACGCCATGGCCATGGTGGTGCGGGCGAACCGCAAGCCGGGCAGCCTCGGCGGCCACATCGCCAGCTACCAGTCGCTCGCCAACCTGTGGGAGATCGGCTTCAACCACTTCTTCCACGCGCCCTCCGAGGAGCACGGCGGCGACCTGCTCTATTTCCAGGGCCACAGCTCTCCGGGCATCTATGCCCGCGCCTTCCTCGAGGGGCGCCTCAGCGAGGAGCAGCTCGATCACTTCCGCGAGGAGGTGGACGGCCACGGCCTGCCCTCCTATCCGCACCCCTGGCTGATGCCCGGCTTCTGGCAGTTCGCCACCGTGTCCATGGGCCTCAACGCCATCACCGCGATCTACCAGGCCCGCTTCATGAAGTACCTCGACGATCGCGGCGTCCTGGACACCGACGGGCGCAAAGTCTGGGCCTTCCTCGGCGACGGCGAGATGGACGAGCCGGAGTCCCTGGGCGCCATCTCGCTCGCCTCCCGCGAGAAGCTCGACAACCTGATCTTCGTCATCAACTGCAACTTGCAGCGGCTCGACGGGCCGGTGCGCGGCAACGGCAAGATCATCCAGGAGCTGGAGGCCGTCTTCCGCGGCGCCGGCTGGAACGTCATCAAGGTCATCTGGGGCTCGAACTGGGATCCGCTCCTCGCCCAGGACCGCGACGGCCTGCTGCGCCGGCGCATGGAGGAGGCGGTCGACGGCGACTACCAGGCCTACGCCGCCAAGGGCGGGGCGTACGTGCGCGAGCACTTCTTCGGCAAGTACCCTGAGCTCGCCGAGCGGGTGGCCCACATGTCGGACGAGGACCTGTGGCGGCTGAAGCGCGGCGGCCACGATCCGCAGAAGGTCTACGCCGCCTACCACGCGGCGGTGCACCATCGGGGGCAGCCGACGGTGATCCTGGCCAAGACGGTCAAGGGCTACGGCATGGGCGAGGCCGGCGAGGGGCAGAACATCACCCACCAGCAGAAGAAGATGGGCGAAGACGCGATCCGCCAGTTCCGCGACCGCTTCGCCATCGAGATCCCGGAGGACAAGCTCGACGAGCTGCCCTTCGTCAAGCCCGACGAGGACAGCGCCGTGATGCGCTACCTGCGCGAGCGAAGCCAGGCGCTGGGCGGCTACTTGCCGGTGCGCGAGGTGCGTGCCGAGCGCCTGGCGGCGCCGCCGCTCGGCACCTTCGAGGCGTTGCTCCAAGCTTCAGGCGACCGCGAGCTGTCCACCACCATGGCCTTCGTGCGCATCCTCATGGCGCTATCGCGCGACAAGAGCTTGAAGGAGCGCCTGGTGCCGATCGTCGCCGACGAGGCGCGCACCTTCGGCATGGAGGGGCTGTTCCGGCAGATGGGCATCTACGCCCCGACGGGGCAGCTCTACGAGCCGGAGGATCATGACACGCTGGCCTATTACCGCGAGGAGAAGCACGGGCAGATCCTGCAGGAGGGCATCACCGAGGCCGGGTCACTGGCGAGCTGGATAGCAGCCGGCACTTCCTACGCCAACCACGGCCTCTACACCATCCCGTTTTTCATCTTCTACTCCATGTTCGGCTTCCAGCGGGTCGGCGACCTCATCTGGGCGGCGGGCGACATGCAGGCCAAGGGGTTCCTGCTCGGCGCCACCTCGGGCCGCACCACCTTGAACGGCGAGGGGCTGCAGCACCAGGACGGCCACAGCCACCTGCTCGCCTCGACGGTGCCCAACTGCGTGGCCTACGACCCCACCTACGCCTACGAGCTGGCGGTCATCATGCAGGACGGCCTGCGACGCATGTACCAGGAAGAGGAGCGCCTCTTCTACTACATCACCCTGCTGAACGAGAACTATCCGCATCCGGCGCTGCCGGAGGGATCCGAGGAGGGGATCCGCAAGGGCCTCTACCTCCTGCGCCCGTCGGAGCTCGGGAGCTCTGAAGCGGCAGGCAGGGACGCCGGCCGAACGGCCGCGGGAAAGGCCAAGACCCCGCCGCGCGTGCAGCTGCTGGGCTCGGGCTCCATCCTGCGCGAGGTGCTGGCCGCCGCCGAGCTGCTCGAGGCGGATTTCGGCGTCGCCGCGGACGTCTGGTCGGCGACCAGCTTCACCGAGCTGCGCCGTGACGGCGTGGCCGTGGAGCGGCGCAATCGCCTCCATCCCGATGACGAGCCCGAGGTTCCGTACGTCACCCGCATGCTCGACGAGCGCCCGGGTCCGGTCGTCGCGTCGACCGACTACATGCGTACCTTCGCCGATCAGATCCGCCCCTACGTGCCGCGGCGCTACCACGTGCTGGGCACCGACGGCTACGGCCGCAGCGACACGCGGGAGAAGCTGCGCGCCTTCTTCGAGGTGGACGCCGCCCACGTGGCGCTCGCCGCCCTGCACGCCTTGGCGGAGGAGGGAGAGGTGGGGAAGAAGCAGACGGCGGAAGCGATCGCCAAGTACCAGATCGATCCGGGGGCTCCGGCGCCGTGGACGGTATGAAGCAGCAGATCCGCGTCCCCGACATCGGCGGGTTCGAGGGCGTGGACGTCATCGACGTCCTGGTGTCGCCCGGCGACGCCGTGGCGGTGGACGACTCGCTGATCACCCTGGAGAGCGACAAGGCCACGATGGACGTGCCCGCGACCGTCGCGGGAACGGTCTCCGAGCTGCACGTCGAGGCGGGAGCGAAGGTCTCCGAGGGCGATCCCATCCTCACGCTGGAGGTTGGCGGGGACGGGAAGCCCGCGGAGAAGGAGGCGCCGCCCGCGAAACCGGAGCCGGCACCGGCGGAACGGCCCGCGCCCAAGCCGGAACCGGAGCCGGAACCGGAACCGGAACCTCAGCCCGAGCCCGAGCCAGAGGCCGAGCCGGAGCCCGCTCCCGCGCCCCCGCCCAGACCGGGCACCCCTGCCTGGGAGACCCCAATCTTCGACGACGAGGGCTTTCGCAAGGCCCACGCCTCCCCGGCGGTGCGCGCCTTCGCCCGCGAGCTGGGCATCGACCTCGGGCAGGTCGAGGGCGGCGGCCGCAAGGGCCGCATCACCCGTGAGGACGTGTCGGCCTTGGTCAAGGCGCGCCTGCAGGGTGCCGCGCCGGCGGTGGCCGGCGCGGGCGGGGCGTTTGTCTTGCCGCCGATGCCGGTGGTCGATTTCGCCAAGTTCGGCGAGGTGGAGCGCGTGGGGCTGACGCGCATCCAGAAGCGCTCGGGACCAAACGTCCACCGCTCCTGGCTCCACGTGCCGCACGTCACCCAGCACGACGAGGCGGACGTCAGCGAGCTCGAGTCCTTCCGCCAGAGCCTCAAGGCCGAGGCCGAGCGGCGCGGCGTCAAGCTGACGCCGGTGGCCTTCGTCCTCAAGGCCACGGCCGCCGCGCTGCACGAGCATCCGCGCGTCAACTCCAGCCTCGACCCCGACGGCGAGCACCTGATCCTCAAGCGCTACGTGCACGTCGGCGTCGCCGTCGACACTCCGGACGGGCTGGTGGTCCCGATGGTGCGCGACGTCGACCGCAAGGGGATCTGGCAGCTCGCCGCCGATCTCCAGGAGATCTCGGAGGCGGCGCGCGCCGGCAAGCTCAAGCCCGACCAGATCCAGGGCGCCAGCTTCACGGTCACCAGCCTCGGAGGCATCGGCGGCACCGCCTTCACGCCGATCGTGAACGCGCCGGAGGCGGCCATCCTGGGGCTGTCGCGCCAGCAGTGGAAGCCGGTGTGGAACGGCGAGGCGTTCGTGCCGCGGCTGATCCTGCCCCTGTCGCTCTCCTACGATCACCGCATCGTCGACGGCGCGCTCGCGGTCCGGTTCACCACGACGCTGGCGCAGCTGCTCAGCGACGTGCGGAGGCTGGTGCTGTGAGCCGGAGCGGGCGGGCGTGAGCGGCTCGACGCAGCTCGTCGTGCTCGGCGGGGGCCCCGGCGGCTACACCGCGGCGTTCCGCGCCGCCGATCTCGGGATGGATGTGACGCTGGTGGAGCGCTATCCGGTCCTGGGCGGCATCTGCCTGAACGTCGGCTGCATCCCTTCGAAGGCCCTGCTCCACGCGGCGCGCGTGATCGAGGAGGCGAAGGACCTGGGCGCACACGGGCTCGACTTCGGACAGCCGCGGCCCGACCTCGACAAGCTCCGGGCATACAAGCAGGGCGTCGTCGATCGGCTGAACAAGGGGCTGGCGCAGCTCGCCGCGAAGCGCAAGGTGCGCGTCGTCACCGGCGTCGGCCGGCTCACCGGCCCGCACGAGCTGGAGATCGATAGCGAAGAAGAGGGCAAGCAGACGCTGACCTTCGAGCAGGCGATCCTGGCCGCCGGCTCCCGCTCGCTGCGCCTGCCGGACCTGCCCGACGACGAGCGCATCATGAGCTCCACCGGTGCCCTCGAGCTGCCTGAGGTCCCGCCACGCCTGTTGGTGATCGGCGGCGGTATCATCGGTCTGGAGATGGCCTGCGTATACGCCAGCCTGGGCTCCCAGATCACCGTCGTGGAGCTGACCCCGGGGCTGATGCCGGGCTGCGACCGCGACCTGGTCCGCCCTCTGGAGCGCCGGCTGGCCAAGCGATTCGGTGCCGAGATCCTGCTGGCCACCAAGGTCACCCAGGTGCACGCCCAGAAGAACGGCCTGAAAGTCGGCTTCGAGGGAGAGCGGGCCCCCGACCGCGACCGGCTCTTCGATCGCATCCTGCTCTCGGTGGGCCGGCGGCCGAACGGCGATCAGGTCGGCGCCGAGGCCGCAGGGGTCGCGGCCGGGGATCGCGGCTTCATCGGAGTCGACACGCAGCGGCGCACCAACGTCCCCCACATCTTCGCCATCGGCGACCTGGTCCCCGGCCCCATGCTCGCCCACAAGGCCACCCACGAAGGCAAGGTGGCCGCCGAGGCCGCCGCCGGGGAGAAGAGCCACTTCGACGCCCGCGCCATCCCGTCGGTCGCCTTCACCGACCCGGAGATCGCCTGGGTCGGCCCGACCGAGACCGAGGCCAAGGCGAACGGCACCGCCTACGAGGTCGGCCGCTTCCCCTGGGCCGCCTCCGGCCGTGCCCTGGGCATGGGCCGGGACGACGGGGCCACCAAGCTCCTATTCGATCCCGAGAGCAAGCGCATCCTCGGCGGCGGCATCGTCGGCCCGGGCGCCGGCGATCTGATCTCCGAGGTTGCCCTGGCCATCGAGATGGGCTGTGAGGCGGCGGACCTGGGCCTCACCGTGCATCCCCATCCGACGCTCTCGGAGACGGTGGCGTTCGCCGCCGAGGCGTTCGCCGGAACCCTGACCGACCTGTGATGCACCGTGGCCGGCAACGCCATGCGGCAACGCACGACAGGCAGGAGGTGCCCAGAATGCGACCCAACGGAATGTCATCTCGTCGTCTGATCGTGGCCGCGCTGGCGCTCGCCGCCGTCGCGGCCTGCACCGGGGGAGACAGGCGGGCCGACGAGGAGGAAGGTGCGGACGTGGCCGGGAGGGCCGAAAGCCAGGCGCAGGAGCTGGGCTCGCTGGTCGACCGGTTCCTCGAGGCCTCGTTCGAGGCCGACCCGCTGTTCGCCGTCGACCAGGGGCGGCACGAATACGACGGCCGGTTCCCCGACTGGTCGCCGGCCGGGATCGGACGACGGGTCGGGCGGCTCGAGGGCTTCCGGGCGGAGGCGCTGGCCCTTGCCGACGGCGACCTGAGCGAGGCCGAACGCTTCGACCGCGACTATCTGGTTGCCGTCATCGACGGCCAGCTCTTCTGGCTGCGCGACGCGGAGTGGTGGCGGCGCAATCCGACCTTCTACAACTTCAGCCCCTCGGTCTACCTGACCCGCGACTACGCGCCGCTCGCCGAGCGCATGCGGGCCTACACGACATGGGCGGAAAACGTGCCGGCAACGCTGGCGCAGGCGCGCGAGAATCTCGAGACCCCGCTGCCGCGCACCTACGTCGACATCGGCAAGCTGGCCATGGGCGGGCTGGTCGAGTTCCTGCGTGGCGACGTGCCGGGGGTCTTCGCGGCGGTCGAGGACGTGCAAGCGCAACAGGCCTTCGCCGAGGCCAACGCGAAGGCGGCGGCGGCGTTCGCAGAAACGCTGGCCTGGTTCTCAGAACAGGAGGCCGCCGCGACCGAGGACTTCCGGCTCGGTCCCGAGATGTTCCGCCAGATGCTGGCGGCGACCGAGCGCGTCGACACGCCGCTCGCCGAGCTGCTGGCGGTGGGGGAGCGGGACCTCGAGCGCAACCTGGCGGCGCTAGCCGCGGCGTGCACCGGGATCGCGCCCGGCGCGGCGGTCGTCGACTGCATCGCGCGAGTGCAGGCGGACAAGCCTGAAGGCTCGGTGGTGGCCGCGGCCCAGGAGCAGCTCGCCACCCTGAAGCGCTTCCTGATCCAGCACGACTCGGTGTCGATCCCCGGCACCGAGGAGGCGCGGGTCGCCGAGGCGCCGCCGTTCAATCGCTGGAACTTCGCCTACATCGAGATCCCCGGCCCGTTCGAGCAGAAGCCCCTGCCGTCCACCTACTACATCGCGCCGCCCGACCCGAGCTGGCCGGAGGAGGAGCAGCAGGCCTACCTACCGGGCCGCTCCGACCTCCTGTTCACCTCGGTGCACGAGGTCTGGCCGGGTCACTTCCTGCAGTTCCTGCACGCCCAGCGGGCGGACTCGAAGCTGGCGCGCAGCTTCGTCGGCTATGCCTTCGCCGAGGGCTGGGCGCACTACACCGAGGAGCTGATGTGGGAGCTGGGGCTGGGGGGCGGCGACCCGGCGACCCACGTCGGCCAGCTTCTGAACGCCCTGCTGCGCAACGTCCGCTATCTCTGCGCCATCGGCTACCACGCCGGCGAGATGAGCGTGGAGGAGTGCGAGGCCATGTTCCGGGAGAAGGCGTTCCAGGATCCCGGCAATGCGCGGCAGCAGGCGGCGCGCGGCACCTTCGACCCCGCCTACCTCAACTACACCATGGGCAAGCTGATGATCCGCAAGCTGCGCGAGGACTGGACCGCGGCGCACGGAGGCCGCGCCTCCTGGAAGCTGTTCCATGACCGCTTCCTGTCCTTCGGCGGCCCGCCCGTCCCGCTCGTCCGCCGCGCGATGGTGGGGGACGCCGGCACGCCTTTGTAGCCGGGGCGCGCCGACGCCTGATGTAGCATGACTGCCGTGGACGTGCCACAACGGCGCCGGCCGTCACTGTCGGCCATCGTCACCACCTTCAACGAGGAGCACAACATCGGCGACTGCCTGCGCTCGCTCGAGTGGTGCGACGAGGTGATGGTCGTCGACTCCTACTCCACCGATCGCACGGTGGAGATCGTCCGCCAGTTCCTCGCCGTCCAGCTCTACCAGCGCACCTATCACGGCTCGGCGGCGCAGAAGAACTGGGCGATCGAGCGGGCGACCCACGACTGGATCCTCATCTTCGACGCCGACGAGCGGTGCACGCCGGAGCTCAAGGCGGAGATCGAAGGCGTCCTCGAGGGCGATCCGCAATACGACAACTACACGATCCGCCGGCGGGTCTACTTCCTGGGCAAGAAGATCCGCTTCTCCGGCTGGCAGCACGACGAGGTGGTGCGGCTCTTCCGCAAGGGCAAGGCCTACTACCCGAACCGGCGGGTGCACGCCGACATGATCACCAGCGGACCGGCGCCGCGGCTCAAGAACCCGCTCGATCACTACATGGTCTACGACCTGGCCGAATACATCCAGCGGCTCACCAAATACGGCATCTGGGGCGCGGCGCAGCGCTATCGGGAGGGGCGGCGCTCCGGGATCCTCGAGTTCGTCGGCCGGCCGATCTGGCGCTTCGTGCGCACGTATATCCTGCAGCTCGGCATCCTCGACGGCTACCACGGCCTGATCTTCTGCGCCATGCAGGCCTACTCCACTTTCGTCAAGTGGTCGGTGCTGTGGAGCTGGCAGGTGCTCGCGGCTCTCGGGCGCCAGCCCAGCCTGCCGAGCTTCGACGAGAGCGAGGAGACCTGGGCCGGGGTCGAGGCGCTGCTGGAAACGAGAGACGAAGCTTGACCGCGTCGCAGGGGGATCCCCAGGCCATGGCGCGGCGGCTCGCCGAGGTGCGAAAACGCACGCTGGAGCTCATGGCCCCGGTGGACGAGCCGACGCGCCGCCGGCAGCACATCCCCATCCTCTCGCCCATGGTCTGGGACCTCGGCCACATGGCCTGCTTCGAGGACACCTGGATCCGCGGACGGCTTGCCGGCAAGCCGCTGCTCGAGCCGGAGCTGGCGCAGCTCTTCGATCCCGCCGCCAACCCGCGGCCGACGCGCGCCACCCTGCCGGTCCCCAACGGCGAGGCCCTGAGCGACTACATGCGGCGCGTGCGGGAGGAGACCCTGCGGGTGCTGGGCGAGCAGGACTTCGCCGGCGGCCCCGAGCTGGCGCGCGACGGCTATGTCTTCGAGCTGGTGGCCGAGCACGAGGAGCAGCATCAGGAGACGTTGCTGCAGCTCCTGCAGATGCTGGAGGAGCCGCCCTACCGGCCGGCGGCGCGCCGCGAGCTGCCGGCGGGCCGGCAGGCGGCCCCCGAGTGGGTCACCGTGGCGGAGGGTTCCTGCACGCTCGGAACCTCCGGAAACGGATTCGCCTACGACAACGAGCGGCCGGCGCACGATCGGGAGCTCGCGGCCTTCCGCATCGGCCGCTTCCCGGTGACCAACGGCGAGTACCTCGAGTTCGTGGCCGCCGGAGGCTACGCCCGGGCGGAGTGGTGGTCCGAGGTGGGATGGCGCTGGCGGGAAGAGAGCGGCGCCGAGGCTCCCGGCAACTGGTCGCGGCAGAATGGCTCATGGCAGGCGCGCTACGCGGACTCCGTGGTGCCCCTGCCCCTCGACCGCCTGGTGGTGCACGTCAGCTTCTTCGAGGCCGAGGCCTACACCCGCTGGGCCGGAGTGCGGCTGCCGACTGAGGCCGAATGGGAGAAGGCCGCCCTGTGGGACCCCCGGGCGCAGTGGGCCCGCCGCTTCCCCTGGGGCGACGACCCGCCCGACGCCGCCTGCGCCAACCTGGACCACATCGGCTTCGCCCCGGCGCCGATAGGCGCCTACCCCGCGGGGGCCAGCGCCTACGGCTGCGAGCAGCTGGTGGGCGACGTCTGGGAGTGGACCGCCTCCGACTTCCTGGCCTACCCGGGATTCGAGGCCCACCCCTACCCCGAATATTCGGAGGTCTTCTTCGGCCACGAGTACAAGGTCCTGCGCGGCGGCTCCTGGGCCACCCGCCCCGCCGTCGCCCGCGGCACCTTCCGCAACTGGGACTTCCCCCAACGCCGCCAGATCTTCGCCGGCTTCCGCTGCGCCGCGGATCCGTA
>JBOGJI010000371.1:0-1518 GCA_050747865.1 Thermoanaerobaculia bacterium | reverse complement strand
TACAACCGGGCGCGCCAGACGGCGATCACCATGGAGCTGCTGGACATCGTAGGCGGCGCCAACGCCCTGGCCTGAACGGAAGGACGAGAAGAATCATGGCAAACGACAACTACGGCAAGGTCATCCAGGTCATCGGCTCGGTGCTCGACGCCGAGTTCTCCGAGAACGAGATGCCGGGCATCTACAACGCCCTCAAGATCGAGGTCGAGCGCACCGTGATGGGCGAGACGTCGACCGAGACCTTGTGGTGCGAGGTCGCCCAGCACTTAGGGGGAGGCCGCGTGCGCGCCGTGGCGCTGGGCTCCACCGACGGCGTGCCACGCGGCGCCCGAATCTACGACACCGGCGGCCCGATCGAGGTGCCGGTGGGCACGGAGACCCTGGGCCGCGTGTTCAACCTCGTCGGCGAGCCGATCGACGATCGCGGCCCGGTGGAGGTGAGCGAGCGGCGGCCGATTCACCGCGAGCCGCCCGAGCTCGACACCCTGTCGTCGAAGACCGAGCTGTTCGAGACCGGCATCAAGGTGATGGACCTGCTCTGCCCGCTGGTGCGCGGCGGCAAGGCGGGCCTGTTCGGCGGCGCCGGCGTCGGCAAGACGGTGATCATCCAGGAGCTGATCGCGCGCCTCGCCCGCTTCCACTCCGGCTACTCCTGCTTCGCCGGCGTCGGCGAGCGTACCCGCGAGGGCAACGACCTGTGGCTGGAGATGCAGGAGGCGAAGATCGGCGACACCGGCAAGTCGGTCCTCGACCAGACGGTGATGATCTTCGGCCAGATGAACGAGCCGCCGGGCGCGCGCCTGCGGGTGGCGCTGTCCGCCCTCACCATGGCCGAATATTTCCGCGATCAGACCGGCGTCGACACCCTGCTCTTCATCGACAACATCTTCCGCTTCTCGCAAGCCGGCTCCGAGGTGTCGGCGCTCCTGGGCCGCATGCCCTCGGCCGTCGGCTACCAGCCGACGCTCGGCACCGAGATGGGCGAGCTGCAGGAGCGCATCACCTCGACCGAGCGCGGCGCCGTGACCTCGATCCAGGCCATCTACGTGCCGGCCGACGACTACACCGACCCGGCGCCGGCGGCCGCCTTCACCCACCTCGACTCGACGGTGAACCTGGAGCGCTCGATCTCCGAGAAGGGCATCTACCCGGCGGTCGATCCGCTGGCCTCCTCCAGCCGCATCGTGGCGCCCGAGTACCTGGGCGAGGACCACTACCGGGTGGCCCGCCGGGTGCAGGAGATCCTGCAGCGCTACAAGGACCTGCAGGACATCATCGCCATCATGGGCGTCGAGGAGCTGTCGGAGGAGGACAAGATCATCGTCCGCCGGGCGCGCAAGATCGAACGCTTCTTCTCGCAGCCGTTCTTCGTCGCCGAGCAGTTCACCGGCTTCAAGGGCAACTACTGCCCGCTGACCGACACCATCCGCTCCTTCGACGAGCTGTGCGAGGGCCAGTGGGACCATCTGCCCGATCAGGCGTTCATGTACGTGGGCGCCATCGAGGAGGCGGCGGAGC
>JBOGJI010000370.1:0-3157 GCA_050747865.1 Thermoanaerobaculia bacterium | reverse complement strand
GCTCACGGCGGCGCCAGGCGGTCCGCAGGATACGGGGTGGCGCGAAGGCCACGTAGAAGAAGCCGGCACCCACGATGCCCATGACCTGGGTGACGAGCTCCACGACTTCCTCGGGCCTGCCACCATTCACCGACCCGGAAAGCACGATGGTGAGGTTGAGGCCCATTGCCGCCAGCGCGAGCAGCCGCATCCGCCGGCGGGGGAGGCCCGGCTCGCCGCGACCGGCCACCCACAGGCTCACCGACGCCGTGACGGAGAGGACGCTCCACTGCACGAGCACCGCGACGACGTAGGCACGGAACACACCGGTGATCGGTGCGTCCGCAACCGGAAACTCGGGGAGGAACAACGTCCACGCGGCGATGACGGCTGTGACCGCAGCCGCAGTGCCGTCGGCCCATCTTGGAGTCTTGACGAGAGTTGCCGTGAAGCGGTAGAGGAAGTACGGGAACAGCAGGAGGAAGGCGATGAGGACCTTGGCCAGCCAGACGGGCACGTCCTGCCCGCCCTCGGGGCCGAGGAACGCCGCCGCGAGCACGACCACGCCCAGCACCCCGAACGTGGATGCCAGCCAGCCCGCCGCGGCGGTGCGGTGCCGGCGCCACAGCTGCAGGCAAAGCAGAGCGAGGCCGAAGTAGCCGGCGAGCTGCACCCACTCGAGGACTGCGGTCAACGATTTCAACGTCGGCGGCTCCCGGTCATGCCGAATCGCTGCCCGCCACAGGCGGTGGGCACGCGTTCCACGTCACCCCTTTAGGATCGGCCACGCAAACCGGCTTGCAAAGGGCCAGAACAGGCCAAAAGTCGTTAGCCCGAAATGACTGTCCGTGGCCATGAAAAAGTACCCACTGGTGGCCAGGTCCAGGTACCCACTGGTGGCCATGTAGAAGTACCCGCCTCCCGCTGACCATCCCTTTTCGAAGCCCCCGGTCGGCCATGGTGTCGGTGCCAACCAGCACCACACCGACCGGAGGGAGCTTCATTTTTGAAGTCAGCGGAGGAAGACATGGACATGATCGCCGCCTACCGAGAGGTCGGCACCTACCGGGGGGCCGCTGAGATGTGCGGCACCACCCACCGAACCGTGAAGAAGGCCGTGCTGCGCCACCTGTTCGGGGTCCCAGCCCCGGCCCAGAAGCAGCCTCGGGGCCGCAACTACGATTGCGTCGCCACCGTGGTCGCCCGGCGGGTGGAATCGACGAAGGGCCGCATCTCGGCCAAGCGCCTGCTGCCCGAAGCGCGTACGACCGGCTACACGGGCTCCGCCCGCAACTTCCGCCGGCTGGTGGCCAAGGCCAAGCGCACCTGGCAGGCCGGCCACCACCGGGGACGTCGCCCAGCGGTGTGGTCACCGGGCAACACCCTCGTCATCGACTGGGGCAGCGAGGCGGGCCTGCACGTGTTCTGCGCCGTGGCCGCCTGGAGCCGGTGGCGCTTCGTGCGCTTCGCTGCCGATGAAGGCTCCGCGATCACGCTGGGGATGCTGGCCGAGTGTATGGAGGAGCTCGGCGGCGTGCCCAAGGTGGTGCTCTCGGATCGCATGGGCTGCCTGAAGGGGGCCGTGGTGGCCGGGATCGTGGTGCCCGCCCCGGACTACGTCCGCTTCGCCACCCACTACGGCTTCCGGCCGGACTTCTGCGAGGGCGCCGATCCCGAATCGAAGGGGATCGTGGAGAACCTCGTCGGCTACGCGAAGCGGGATCTCATGATCCCTGGAGCCCTCGCCGTTGGTGACCTCGCCGGCGCCAACGCCGCTGCCCGGGCCTGGTGCGCCGAGGTCAACGGTGTCGCCCACTCGGAGATCAGCGCCGTGCCCTGGCAGCGGCTGACCGAGGAGCGGGAACTGTTCGGGGCACTGCCGTCGCTGCGGATCCGCATCGGCCGGATGACCCAGCGCAAGGTGGACCGACTCTCGTGCATCCGCATCGGTTCGGCCCGCTACTCGGTGCCGGACCGCCTGATCGGCCGGGCCGTGGAGGTCCAGGTGCTCGACGGCCGGGTACGCATGCTCGATGCCGATGAGATCGTCGCCGACCACGCCGTGGTCGCCCCCGGGGAGGCCTCCATCAGCGACGAGCACTACCGCAGCCCACGACCCATGCCCCGGCGGGCGGTACGGCCCAAGACCGTTGCGGAGAAAGAGTTCTGTCAGCTCGGAGCGGTGGCCGAGGCGTTCATCAAGGGAGCCGCCGCCGCAGGCGTGACCAAGCTCTCAGCCGAGCTTGAGGAGCTGGCCGGCATGCAGGCCGCCCACGGGACCGAGGCGATGGTCGGTGCGCTCAGTCGTGCCGTCGCCTTCTCCCGGTGGCGGGCGGCCGACGTGCGCTCGATCCTCGCCGCCGGGGCGGGAACGCCCGAGCCCACTCCCGCCGGCGAGGCCCTGGTAGTCGACCTGCCGGCGGTCCCCAAGCGGCCACTGTCCGACTACGCCATCGGAGCCAACTGATGGTCGCCGCCGCCCCTCCTGAGCTTGCCGCCGACCTGGCGGCAGGGCTGCGCCGCCTGAAGCTCGCCACCATGCGCCGCCTCGCCCCCGAGCTGCTCGTGACCGCCAAGACCCAGCGCTGGAGCCCCGAGGAGTTCCTGCGCACCCTGGTGGAGGCGGAGATCGCCTCCCGGGAGCTCTCCAACGCCGCCGCCCGGCTCAAGGCTGCCGCCTTCCCGGTGAAGAAGACCCTGGAGGACTTCGACGTCGCCTCCTCCTCGATCCCCCGGGCGAGCTTCGACTACCTGGCATCGCTTGAATGGATCGCCGCCAAGGAGTGCCCCTGCCTGCTCGGGCCCGCGGGCACGGGCAAGAGCCATGTGTTGGTAGCGCTTGGCCACGCGGCGGTGGCCGCCGGCTACCGTGTGCGGTACTTCGCGGCGGCCGAGCTGGTGGACACCCTCTACCGGGGCCTGGCCGACAACTCCGTGGGCCGGGTGATCGAGGCCATTCTGCGCGCGGACGCGGTGATCATCGACGAGCTCGGCTTCGCCCCCCTCGATCACACCGGCGCCCAGCTCCTGTTCCGCTTCGTGGCCGCCGCCTACGAGCGCCGATCTCTCGCCGTCGCCAGCCACTGGCCCTTCGAGGAGTGGGGTCGGTTCCTCCCGGAACAGACAACGGCGGTCAGCCTGCTCGACCGCCTCACCCACCACAGCGTCGTGGTGGTCA
>JBOGJI010000369.1:0-1326 GCA_050747865.1 Thermoanaerobaculia bacterium | reverse complement strand
GAGCGACAACGGCCGCAGGGTCGTCGGCGTCGAGGCCGCGCGCGCCGACGGCACTCGCTTCCGCGTCCGTGCCGGCACCGTGGTCCTTGCCGCGGGCGGCATCGAGAACCCCCGGCTCCTCCTGCTCTCCGACGCGGTGCACCGCCACGGCCTCGGCAACGAGCGCGACGTGGTGGGGCGCTACTTCATGGACCATCCGGTGGTGCGCCTGGGCGAGGTGGGGCTCGTGCACGCCGGAGGCATGATGAATACCTTCTCGCCGGGAATGGTGCGGCAACGCGGCCACCGTCTGCGGGGCATGCTGCGACCGACCCGGCGTGCGCAGGAGGAGGGCGCGTTCCTGAACTCCTTGGTGATCTTCCGCGCCAAGAACGAGCTGCCGACCCTGGGTGAGGCGGTCCTGTCTCTGGCCCGGCAGACGCGCGAGCTGGTCGAGGAACCGCCGTCGCCCCGTGACCGGCAGCGGAGCTATCGCGCCAACCTGGAGCTGGTCAGCGAGCCGGTCCCCGATCCGGAGAATCGGGTGCGGCTCGGGGAGGAGCGGGATGCCCTGGGACTGCGCCGGGCGGCGCTGGCCTGGCGCCTGACCGAACGAGAGGTGGCCAACTTCCGGGCCGTCGCGGAGCGCCTCACCCGGAGTCTGGGAGAGGCGTTGCGCGGCCGTGTCCGGCTGCTGATGACGGAAGAAGATCCGTGGGCGCGGGCGCGCTGGTCGAACCACCACATCGGGACGACGCGCATGGACCCGGATCCGGCGCGCGGCGTGGTCGACCTCGACTGTCGTGTGCACGGGGTCGCTGGGCTCTACGTGGCGGGGAGCTCCGTCTTCCCCACGGCGGGGGTCTCCAACCCCACCTACACCTTGATCGCCCTGACGCTGCGCCTGGCGGACCATCTGAAGGCGGGGGTCTTGCCGTGAGCGGCGGGCTGACACGGCGCGCCTTTGTCTGGGGCGGCGCGGCGGCCGCGGGCCTGATCGGGCTGAAGACGATCGGCTGCGGTCGCCGCGCGACGGATCCCGAGCGCGTCGCCGCGGAGCTGCGCCCGCTCGTCGGCCGGGGTCGGGCGGCCTGGGAGGTCGGCGCGGTGGTCCTCGATCGGGCGCGGGTTCCGTGGGACGCCGGGATCCTCGCGCAGCGGCTGGCGGAGCGGCTCGACTGGGCCAAGGACGGTTTCGGCCCCGGCCTCGCCGCTCGCTTGGCCACGGCGGTGCGGGAGGACTTCCGGCGTGGCGATCACGTCGCCGTCGATGGCTGGCGCCTCGCCGCCACCGAGGCGTACGCCGCCGCGCTCATGGCCTTGGTGCTTCCGGCTCCGAACGCGTCC
>JBOGJI010000368.1:0-37410 GCA_050747865.1 Thermoanaerobaculia bacterium | reverse complement strand
AGCCCCGGGAGGCCGAGGCCGGCAGAGGGCCGGCAGCCGAGCGCCCGCCGCGACGTGCCGTGGAGCCCGTGACTCGCCCGCCCGCCACCAAACGGGATCTCCGCGAGGAAGACCAAGATGAGGCCGTCGTCTCCAAGCGCCGGCGCCGGCGCGCCGAGCGGCGCCAGACGGCCGCCGAGACCGACGGCCCGTTCGCCGTGAGCCCGCCTTCGGTGCCCATCACCCTTACCGAGGGGCTCACCGTCCGCCACCTGGCGGAGAAGCTCGGCGCGCTGTCGAAAGACCTCATCGCCCACTTGCTGAAGCGCCACGGCGTGATGGCGAGCATCAACCACGTCCTCGATCTCGAGCTGGCGAAGACCGTCGCCGGCGAGGTCGGTGTGGAGGCGATGCAGGTGAGCTTCGAAGAGGCGGTGCAATACGAGCAGGCCCAGGCGCGGGACAGCGCCGAGGCGACGACCGCGCCCCGGGCGCCGGTGGTCACCATCATGGGCCACGTCGACCACGGCAAGACAACATTGCTCGACACCATCCGCAAGACACGTGTGACGGCCTCCGAGCACGGCGGCATCACTCAGCACATCGGCGCCTACGAAGTGCGTCTCGGCGAGCGCACCATCGTCTTTCTCGACACTCCCGGCCACGAGGCGTTCACCCTCATGCGCGCCCGCGGCGCGCGGGTGACGGACATCGTGGTCCTGGTCGTGGCGGCCGACGACGGCGTGATGCCGCAGACGCGCGAGGCGATCGACCACGCGCGCGCGGCCGAGGTCCCCATCCTCGTGGCGATCAACAAGATGGACAAGCCGGAGGCCAATGCGGACAAGGTCAAGCGGGAGCTGTCGGACCTCGGCCTGACCGTCGAGGACTGGGGCGGCGACACGGTCAGCGCCGCCATCTCGGCGTTGCAGGGTGACGGCATCCCCGAGCTGCTGGAGCTCATCCTGCTCTCCGCCGACCTGCTCGAGCTCAAGGCGCGCCCCGACCTGCCGGCCGCCGGCGTGGTTCTGGAGGCCCGCAAGGAGCCGGGCCGTGGCATCGTGGCCACGGTGCTGGTGCAGGACGGCTCCCTCGCGGTGGGCGATCCGTTCGTCGCCGGCGCCACCTGGGGCCGGGTGCGCACCATGATCGACGACCTGGGCGAACGACGGACGACGGTTGGGCCCGCTACGCCCGCCGAGGTGGCCGGATTCAACGACCTGCCTGAGGCCGGCGACACCTTCCAGGCGGTCGAGGAGGAGTCCAAGGCGCGCTCGATCGCCGAGTTCCGCCAGGGGGAGCAGCGACGCAAGGAGCTGGCGCCGGTGGCGGGCAAGGCCTCGCTCGACCAGCTCTTCGAGCAGATCCAGCATGGCGAGATCAAGGAGCTGGTCGTGGTCCTCAAGGCGGACGTCCAGGGCTCGCTCGAGGTCCTGAGCGACACGCTGGTCAAGCTCTCCACCGACAAGGTCAAGGTCAAGGTCGTGCACGGCGGCGTCGGCGCCATCACCACCAACGACGTGCTGCTCGCCGCCGCCTCGAACGCCCTCGTCTACGGCTTCAATGTGCGCCCGGAACGCAACGCGCGCGAGCTGGCCGAGAAGGAGGAGGTCGAGCTGCGCCTGCACACGGTCATCTACGAGCTGTCCGAGGAGCTGCGCAAGGCGATGACCGGACTGCTCGATCCGACCTACGAAGAGGTGACCCAGGGGCACGCCGAGGTCCGCGAGCTGTTCAAGCTGCCGCGCGCGGGCAACATCGCGGGCTGCCATGTGACCGACGGCCTGGTCACCCGCAGCGGTCAGGTGCGGGTGCTGCGCGACAACGTCGTCGTATTCGAAGGCCGCATCGCCTCGCTGCGGCGGTTCAAGGAGGACGCGGCGGAGGTACGCCAGGGCTTCGACTGCGGCATCCGTCTGGAGCGGTTCCAGGACGTCAAGCCCGGGGACGTGATCGAGTCCTACGTCCGCCAGGAGGTCGCGGCGACGCTGTAGGCCGGTGTGGGTTGCACTCTGCCGCGTCGAGCTGCACTTCCCCGGCGCACGCAGCTTGAAGGACAAACGCCGGCTCCTGCGCCGCGCTAGCGAGCGGGCGCATGCTCGCTGGCGGGTTTCGATCGCCGAGGTCGGCCACCAGGATCTGCATCAGCGAGCGGTGCTTGGCGTGGCGGCGGTGAGCGGCGATCGCGGGGAGCTGGAGCGACTGCTGAACGGTCTGCGCCGCCTGTTCGACGAGCAGGTCGACGGCTACGTGGCCGGCTGGGACGAGGACATCCAGGGGTTCTGAAGGCAATGAGCCGTCGCACGGAACGGATCGAGGATCAGCTGCGCCAGGAGCTCGCCGAGCTCCTGCTCCACCGCGTCCACGACCCGCGGATCCGCGGCTGCACCATCGCGGCCCTGCATGTCAGCCCCGATCTGCAGCACGCCCGGGTGAGCGTGTCGGTGCTGGGAAGCGACGAGGAGCGGGGCGCCGCGGTCGTCGCGCTCGAGCACGCCGGCGGGTTCCTGCGCGCCGAGCTGGCCGCCCGGATGCGGCACCTGCGCCGCATCCCCGCCTTGAGCTTCGAGCTCGACCGCGGCGCCGAATACAGCCAGCGGATCGCCGACCTGCTGGAGGACCTGCAATGAAGGTACCCGAGCCCCTGCTGCGCGAGCTGCAGCAGGGCCATAGATTCCTCATCACGGCACACCTGAGCCCCGACGGCGACGCCATCGGCTCGGCGCTGGGGCTGGGGCGCCTGCTGCGGCAGAGCGGCAAGGGGGCGGTGGTCTGGCTGCATGACCCGATCCCGGCCTTCTACGGCTCGCTTCCCGGGTCGGATCGCGTCCACCAGGGGGAGGCGCCGCCGCCGGGCTTCCCCGACGGCTTCGACCGCGCCGTGGTGCTCGAATGTCCGCAGCTGGCGCGCAGCGGGCTGGCGGAAGCGTTGAAGACGCTGCCGATCCTCAACATCGACCACCACCTGGGCAACGAGCCGTACGGCCGGGTGAACTGGGTGGACAGCGCCGCCCCGGCGGTGGGCGAGATGATCTACCGCCTGGGCGTCCAGGCACGGTTCGACATCGATGCGGTCACCGCCACCCTGCTCCTGCTGGCGCTGGCGGCCGACACCGGAGGATTCCGGCACTCCAACAGCTCGCCCGAGGCGTTCGAGGCCGCGGCCGCCTTGGTGCGCGACGGTGCCCGGCCCGAGGAGGTGGCGCGCTGGCTGCATCAGAACCGGTCGTTGGCGTCGCTGAAGCTGGTCAGCGAGATGCTGCTCACCGTCGAGCTGGCGGCGGCCGACCCCCGAGTGGCCAGCGCCGTGGTCACCCGCGACATGTTCACACGCAGCGGCGCTGCGGTGGCCGACACCGAAGGCCTGATCGACTATCCCCGCTCGCTGTCCGGCGTCGAAGCGGTGGCCCTGCTGCGCGAGGAGGAGGACGGCCATTGGAAGATCTCGCTGCGCAGCCGGGGCGACGTGGACGTGCAGCGCATCGCCCTGCGCCATGCCGGCGGCGGCCACCACAACGCCGCCGGCTGCCGCATGTCGGGCGACCTGGATGACGTGCGCCGCGGCATCGTCGCCGAGCTGGTCGAGGGGCTGGGGTCGTGAGCCTCGACGGACTCCTGCTGGTCAACAAGCCCCAGGGGATGACGTCGCACGACGTGGTGCAGCGGGCGCGCCGCGCTTTGGGGCTAAAGCGCATCGGACACTGCGGCACCCTCGATCCCGACGCCACCGGCCTGCTCGTCTTGACCGTGGGCCGCGCGACGCGGTTGACGCGCTTCCTCATCCGCGCCCCCAAGGTCTATGAAGGCGTGGCGCGCCTGGGCGTCACCACCGATACCTACGACGCCGCCGGCGAGGTGGTGGGCACGGCGCCGACCTCGGCAGTGACCGAGCACGCGATCCGCGACGCCATGTCGGCGCTGGCCGGCAGTCAGACGCAGATCGTCCCGCCGTACAGCGCCAAGAAGGTCGGCGGCGTGAAGCACTACCAGCTCGCCCGCCGCGGCGAGGCGGTTCCGGAAGCGACCAAGGAAGTCACGATCTTCGAGTTCGAGGCGACGGGGCCGCTGCGGGACGACCGCCTGCCGTTCCGGCTGTCCTGCTCGTCCGGAACCTACGCCCGCACCCTGGTCCACGATCTGGGGCGCGAGCTGGGATGCGGCGCGCATCTCGAGAGCCTCTCGCGGTTGCAGGTGGGACCGTTTCGCCTGGCGGACGGCGCCGACCTGGATCAGCTCGCCGGGCTCGCTCCCGACACGGCACCCGGGACGGGCTGGATCGACTTCGACACCATTCCGCTGCCTTTCGGGGACGTGGTGACGGACGCGCAGCAGGAGCTCAAGATCGCCCACGGCCAGACCATCCTGGTGCGCGACCTGGCGGCCGCCGAAGGCGACTGGGTCAAGCTGCTGAGCCCGCGCCGCGAGCTCATCGCGGTCGGCACGGTGGCCGAATCGATCGGCGGCGGCCGGGTGGGGGTCGTGCAGCCGAAGATCGTGTTTCGGTAGCACCGCTATGCTAGACTTGACTGGTTGAGAGAAATGAAGGGACGTAGGTAGTAGGAGATGAAACAAGAGATTATCCGCGACTTCGCGCAGCACCAGCATGACACGGGATCCCCCGAGGTGCAGGTGGCGCTGCTGACGAGCCGCATCGACCAGCTCACCGGGCATTTCAAGGTCCACAGCAAGGACCACCACGGCCGGCGGGGCCTGCTCACGCTGGTCGGCCGGCGGCGTCGTCTGCTGGACTACTTGAAGCGCAAAGACTTCGAGCGCTACCGCACGACCATCGAGCGGCTCGGTATTCGTAAGTAGCGCAAGTCGTTCCATCCCAGGGAAGAAGGACGAACGCCTCCTGCCGCATCGCCGGCACGGAACCGACCGAGGTCTACCCTCCCGCATAGAGACAGGAGAACCAAAACAAGATGAGTTACCGACGCGAAGTGCGGATCGGCTCCGCTGAGCTGATCCTCGAATCCGGGCGCATGGCCCGGCAGGCGGACGGGTCGTGCACGGTGCGCTGCGGCGACACCGTGGTGCTGGCGACCGCGACCATGGCCAGGGGCGGCACACCGCGCTCGTTCCTCCCCCTGACCGTCGACTACCGTGAGAACACCTATGCCGGCGGTCGTATCCCCGGCGGCTTCTTCAAGCGCGAAGGCCGCCCGACCGAGAAGGAGGTCTTGACCTGCCGGATGATCGATCGGCCGCTGCGGCCGCTTTTCCCGGACGGCTACTTCAACGAGACGCAGGTCGTCTCCTTCGTGCTCTCCGCCGACGGCGAATACGACCCGGACGTGCTGGCGATCAACGCCGCATCGACCGCGCTGGTTCTCTCGTCCATCCCCTTCTACAAGCCCGTCGGCGCCGTGCGGGTCGGCCTGGTCGACGGCCAGATCGTCTTCAACCCGACGAACAGCCAGCGCGAGATGTCCGAGCTCGACCTCATGGTGGTCGGCACCGAAGAGGCGGTGGTCATGGTCGAGGCGGGCGCCAACCAGCTCTCCGAGACCGCAGTGCTCGATTGCATCTTCCGCGGTCACGAGGAGCTGCAGAAGGTGATCCGTGCGCAGCAGGAGCTGTTCCAGGAGCGCGGTATCCAGAAGCCGGTCTGGGACGCGGCCGCGGCGTATCCCCAGGACCAATACGCGGACGTCAAGGAGCGCTGCTGGGACGATCTCTGGTCGGCACTCCACACCAAGGGCAAGTTCGAGCGCCGGGACGCGGTCGACGCGGTGGAGGATCGCTATCTGGAGTCGCTCCCCGAAGACGACGAGGAGCGCAGGGGCACGGCCAAGAAGATCTTCTCGCGGCTCGAGGACGAGATCCTGCGTGAAGCGATCCTGCGCAACCGGCGGCGCTTCGACGACCGCGCGCTAGCCGAGATCCGGCCGATCGAGATCTCGACCGGCGAGCTGCCGCGGACGCACGGCTCCGCCCTGTTCACCCGCGGCGAGACGCAGGCCCTGGTGGTCGCCACCCTGGGCACCAAGCGGGACGCCCAGATCGTCGAGGAGTACGAGGGGGAGACGCTGCAGAAGTTCATGCTGCACTACAACTTCCCGCCCTTCTCGGTCGGCGAGGTGCGTTTCCTGCGCGGCCCCGGCCGCCGCGAGATCGGGCACGGCAACCTGGCGCGCCGCGCCGTCCTGCCGCTGCTGCCGCACGAGGACGACTTCCCCTACACCGTGCGGGTGGTCTCCGACATCCTGGAGTCCAACGGCTCCTCCTCCATGGCCTCGGTCTGCGGCGCCTCGCTGGCGCTGTTCGACGCCGGCGTTCCCATGCTGGCGCCGGTGGCGGGCGTCGCCATGGGTCTGATCAAGGCCGGCGACGAGTTCGTGGTGCTGTCCGACATCGCCGGTCAGGAAGACCACCACGGCGACATGGACTTCAAGGTCGCCGGTACCCGCGAGGGCATCACCGCCCTGCAGATGGATATCAAGATCGAAGGCGTGACGCGCGAGATCATGGCCACGGCCCTGGAGCAGGCGCGCGCCGGTCGCCTGCACATCCTGGACGTCATGGAGCGGGCGCTGCCCGAGCCGCGCCAGGAGCTGTCGCGCCACGCCCCGCGCCTCGTCACCCTGCAGATCCCGGTGGACAAGATCCGCGACGTGATCGGGCCCGGCGGCAAGACCATCCGCGCCATCATCGACGAGACCGGCTGCGACATCGACATCGAGGACGACGGCCGGGTGATCATCGCCTCGCCAGACGAGATCGCCGCCCGGCGCGCCCGCGAGATCATCGAGCAGCTGACCGAGGTCCCCGATATCGGCAAGAACTACACCGGCAAGGTCCGGCGCGTCGAGAGCTACGGCGCCTTCGTCGAGATCATCCCGGGCACCGACGGCCTGCTCCACATCTCGGAGCTGGCCCCCTACCGGGTCCGCGAGGTCACCGACATCTTGAAGGAAGGGGACGAGGTCGAGGTCAAGGTCATCAACATCGACGACGGCGGCAAGATCCGTCTCTCCCGCAAGGCCGTGATCATGGAGTCGCCGGACTTCGACCCCAGCCAATACGAGGGGATGGGGGTGCCTGCCGGTAGCGACAGCGACCGCGGCGGAGATCGCGGGCAGGGCGACCGGGACCGCCGCCACGGCGGCCGCCGCGAGCGCGAGCACGCGCGGAGGTAGCCCCGGGCGTGGTCGCTCGCGACGAGCTGGTCGCCTACCTGGACCACTACCTGTCAGCGTCCGCGGGCGCCGACATGGGCCCGAACGGGCTGCAGGTCGAGGGCGCCGGAGAGATCCGCAAGATCGTCTCCGGTGTCTCCGCCTGCCACGAGCTGTTCGTCGAGGCGGCGCGGCGCGGCGCCCAGGCGGTGCTGGTGCACCACGGCATCTTCTGGGACGGCATGCCGCGCCAGCTCGTCGGCTGGCGGTTCCGACGCGTCGAGGCGCTCCTTCGCGCCGACCTCAACTTGCTCGCCTACCACCTGCCGCTCGACCGGCACCCGGAGGTGGGCAACAACGCGGTCGCCGCGCGGCGGCTGGGGCTGGCGGACGTGGAGCCGTTCGGCGAGTACCAGGGGCTGCCGGTCGGCTTGCGCGGCCGCTTTCCGGAGCCGCTGCCGGCCGGCGAGCTCATAGCCCGCGCCGAGGCCCTCTACGGCCAGCGCCCGCTGGCCTTCGCCCACGGCCCGGATCCGATGACCACGCTCGGCATCATCTCCGGTGGCGCCCAACGGGAAATCCACCAGGCGATCGCCGCCGGGCTCGACGCCTACATCACCGGCGAGGCCTCTGAGTGGGTCATGAACATCGCCCGCGAGGCGCGCATCCACTTCCTGGCCTGCGGCCACTACGCCACTGAGCGCCTCGGCGTCCTGGCCCTCGGCGACCACCTCGCCGACCGCTTCGGCCTCGAGGTCGAGTTCGTCGATATCCCGAACCCGGTGTAAGGCACGCGCCTCACGTGCGCGCGAAGAGCCGGAAGAAGTTCTCGCTCGTGCGGCGTGCCGTCTCTTCGACGCTCCAGCCGCGCTCCTGCGCCACGCGTTCCGCCACCTCCACGACCCAGGCCGGGCGGTTGGGCTTGCCGCGATACGGTACCGGGGCGAGGTAGGGTGTGTCGGTCTCAACGAGGAGGCGATCATCCGGGATGCGCGCCAGGATCCCCCGGATGTTGTCGGCTCGCTTGAAGGTGACCATGCCGGTCACTCCTAGATAGAGACCGCGTGCAATCACCTCCTCCGCCATGGCGAGCGAGCCGGCGAAGGAATGGAAGTCGGCCGTCAGCGCCGCGAAGCCCGGCTGCCGCAGGACCGCGAGCATCGCCTCGTCGCTGTCCCGGTTGTGCACCACCGCCGGCAGCCCGGCGTCGATCGCCAGCTCCCATTGCGCCTTCATCACCCGCTCCTGCGTCTCGCGCGGCGCGTGGTCGTAGTGGTAGTCGAGACCGCACTCCCCCACCGCCACGACCTTCGGGTCGCTCAGCAGCTCGCGCAGCCGCTGCTCGTCTCCGTCGACCCAGCTCGACGCCTCGTGCGGGTGGACGCCGAGCGCGCACCAGACGTCCGCGTGACGTCGGCAGAGGTCCAGGATGTCGTCGGCCTCGTCCAGCCGCGTGGCCGGCACCAGGAAGCCCGTGACCCCTCGCTCGCGCGCCTCATCGAGGGCACGGTCGCGCTCGTCCGCGGGCAGAGACTGCAGATGGCAGTGGGAATCGATCAATCTAGCTGACGCCTGAGCCTGGTGGTACCTCGGCGTCGGGCTGGAGGAGGACCGCCTTGCCGCCTTCCACTGTCGCCGCGAGCACCATGCCCTGGGACTCGACGCCGCGCAGCTTCGCGGGCTGCAGGTTCGCCACCACGATCACCTGACGGCCGACCAGCGATTCCGGCGCATAGTCCCGGGCGATGCCGGCGACGAGCTGCCGTGACTCGCCGCCGAGGTCGACCATCAGCTTGAGCAGGCGGTCGGCACCCTCGATCCGATCGGCGGCCGTCACCGTGCCGACCCTGAGCTCGACGGTCTTGAAGTGCTCGATGTCGATCATTTCCGGCTCCTCCTCCACTTGCTGCTGCTCCTCGCTCGCCGCCGCCGGAGGCGCCATCTCCGCCAGGTAGGCAACTTTGTCGATGCGCGGGAAGAGCGGTTTCGGGGCCGGCAGCTCGGCGCCCGTGGGCAGCCCACCCCAGCTCATCGACCCCAGGTCTGCCGGCGGCTCGCCGGCGCCGATCGCCGCCAGCACGCGCGGGGCCAGTCCCGGCATGAAGGGGAGCAGGCCGACGGCCACGATGCGGACCGACTCCAGGCCGTTCCACAAGATACGGGACACGGCTTCGCCCGGCGGCCGCTCCTCCCTGATCCTCTGCCAGGGCTCGCGCTCCACGATGTACTGGTTCGCCTGCGCCAGGAGCCCCCAGAGCGCGGCCAGGGCGCGATGGAACGCGAGCTCCTCCATGGCGGCGCGGTACTCGCTGACCGCGGTCTCCGCCGCGGCGATCAACGGGTTGTTGTCGCAGACGACCGGCGGCGTGCGGCCGTCGAAGGCGCGGCGCGACAGCGTCACCAGGCGACTGACCGTATTGCCGAGGTCGTTCGCCAGGTCGCTGTTGAAGCGGTCGATGAAGGCCTCGTCCGAGAAGTTGGCGTCCTGGCCGAAGACCATCTCGCGCAGCAGGAAGTAGCGCAGGGCGTCGGCGCCGAAGGCGTCGACCAGGCTGTCCGGGCGGACGATGTTGCCCACCGACTTGGACATCTTGCGCTCGTCGCGCAGCCACCAGCCGTGCGCCCAGACGGTCGTCGGCAGCGGCAGTCCGGCGGACATGAGAAAGGCCGGCCAGTAGATGCAGTGATGGCGGATGATGTCCTTGCCGACCAGATGCATCCGCGTCCCGCCTTCCTGCCAAAATGTCTTGTAGCGCCCTGTGACCTCGGTACCGAAGCCCAGGGCGGAGAGATAGTTGGTCAGCGCGTCGAGCCAGACGTAGACCGTGTGGCCGGGGTGGCCCGGGAACGGAATGCCCCAGGAGAGCGAGCTGCGACTGACCGAGAGGTCGCGCAGGCCCGAGGTCACGAAGCTGCGCACCTCGTTGCGTCTGGATTCGGGCTGGATGCAGCCAGGGTCGGCGTCGATCCAGTCGAGCAACGGTTGCTGGTAACGCGACAGCCGGAAGAAGACGTTCTCCTCCCGCTGCCGCTCCACCGGCCGCTCGTGGACGGGGCAGAGATTGCCGGGCAGCAGCTCCTTTTCGGTGTAGAAGGTCTCGCACGGCGGGCAATACCAGCCCTCGTGCTCGGCCATGTAGAGATCGCCGGCGGCCTCGATGCGGCGAATGATCTCGTTGACGCCGGCGGCGTGCCGCGTCTCGCTGGTGCGGATGAAGTCGTCGTGCGAGATGGCGAACGTGCGCCACAACTCGTGATAGCGCTCGACCACCCGGTCGGCCAGCGCGATGGGCTCCACTCCCTCCCGGCGCGCGGCGCGCTCGATGTTCTGCCCGTGCTCGTCGGTGCCGGTCAGGAAGTAGACCTCGTCTCCGGCGAGCCGCCGGTAGCGCGCCAGCGTGTCCGCCACCACCGTCGTGTAGATATGCCCGATGTGGGGCAGATCGTTGACGTAGTAGATCGGCGTGGTGACGTAGAAGCGACCCATGACGGACTCTGCCCCGCGGAGCGCGGCAGTCTATCGCAGCGGCCGAGATGAGCTCGGCCGCTACCAGCCGCCGCGCTGGCGCAGGGAGACCCAGCGGCGGCCGGAGCCGAGGATGAGGTGGTCGAGCAAGCGGATGCCGACGGTCTCTCCCGCCTCTGCCAGGCGACGGGTGAACGCCAGGTCCTCGGCGCTGGGGCTGGGGTCGCCGCTCGGGTGAGTGTGGAAGAGCACGAGGCCGGCGGCGCGGTGCATGAGGCCGGTGCGCAGCAGGGGGCCGGGCTCGACGGCGGCGCGGTTGAGTGTGCCGCGGAAGAGCTCGCTCTCCCCCACCAGGCTGTTGCGGGTGTCCAGGTAGAGGGCGCCCATGATCTCCTGGCCGTTCACGCGGTAGCGCAGGTAGAGGTAGCGGGCTACGACCTCCGGGCGGCTCAGCGGCTCGCGCTCGGGAAGCTCGCCGTGGGCGATGCGCCGAGCGAGCTCGACGGAGGCGAGCAGCGACGCCGTCTTGGCGGGTCCGAGGCCGGCGCACCGGAGCTCGCCGGGCGCCGCGCCAAGCAGCCCCGAAATGCCGCCGGCCGCGGCGAGCAGCTCACGGGCCAGGGCGACGGCCGAGACGCCGCGGCGGCCGGTGCGCAGGAGCACGGCGACCAGCTCCGCGTCGGAGAGCGCCCGGGCGCTGCCGCGCAGGAGCCGCTCCCGCGGGCGTTCCTCCTCCGCGAGCTCACGGATCAGGGTCGAAAGTACCGGTGCCGCGCCCATCCCGTACACAGGACGGAATCCGCGGGCGCGCCCTTGCGGTTCCACACCTGCGGTCGGACTATGATCCAGCCCCATGACCCGGCCCCTTGATGCGGCTTCCAGCTTCGGTGGTATCGAAGACCCGTTCGCCGCCTACGAGTCGAGCGCCATCGCGATCTGGCCGGTTCCGTTCGAGCGCACGGTCTCGTACGGGACGGGCACGGCGGCGGGACCGGCTGCCATCCTCGCCGCCTCGACCCAGGTCGAGCTCTACGACGAGGAGCTGCAGAGCGAGCCGTACCGGATTGGCGTCGCCACGCTCCCTCCATTCGTCCCGCCGGCCGAGGACCTTGGAGAGGCGATCGAGCAGATCCGCCAGGCGGCGCGGCAACATTTCACGGCGGGTAAAGTGCTGTTGACCCTGGGCGGCGAGCACGTCCTCACGATCGGACCCGTGCGGGCGGCCCGCGATGTGCACGGCGACATCGGCGTCGTCCAGCTCGACGCCCACGCTGATCTGCGCGATACCTACGAGGGGACGCCGTGGAGCCACGCCTGCGTCATGCGCCGGCTTCACGAGGACGGCGTGCCGGCCCTCGCCGTCGGCATCCGCGCCCTGTCGACCGAGGAGGGCGAGCTGATCCGGCGCCAGCGGCTGCTGACGGTCTGGGGCTACGAGCTGGACACCCTCGAGCCGCAGGCACTCCGCGAGCATCTCGACAAGCTACCCGAGAAGGTCTACCTGACCTTCGACATTGACTACTTCGACCCTTCGCTCGTCCCCGCCACCGGTACACCGGAACCGGGGGGCGGCCGCTGGTGGCCGACCCTGCAACTGCTGCGCGAGATCTTCCGCACGAAGCAGGTGGTCGGCATGGACGTGGTCGAGCTCGCCCCCGTCGCCGGCCACCCGGTAAGCGACTTCCTCACCGCGCGCCTCGTCTACAAGCTCATCTCTTACTGGGCCGACTCGAACCGCCAACGCAGGCCCTGAGGCGATCGGCGTACCTGTCGGCCGAACAGCCGACCGTGTTCGCTGCGACCCGCAGTCGGCATCGAGGGCGGTCGTCTCAGCGACCGATTCCCGCCTCGAGCTGGCGGCCTCGTTGCGCCGCGGCTGCCGCCTCCGCTGGACGCCCTCGCCGGTTGAGGATGTCCGCCAAAAGATAGTGGCCGAGCGGCCCTTCACCACTCCCCTGCTCGCGTGCCAATCCGGCGCGGACCAGGTCCTCGGCGCGGGTGAGGTTGTCACCCGAGTCCATGAGGAGCTTGGCCAGGTAGTAGTAGCCCTCGACGAAGTCGGGGTTGGATTCGATGGCCGCTTGGTAGAGCCGGCGTTGTTGCTCTCGCTCCCCTCGCCTGCCGTGGAGCCTGCCGAGATTGAACTGAGCTCGGTAGTGATGCGGCGCGCGGGCGATCGTCTCCTGGTAGAGCCGTATCGCCTCCCCGCCCTCACCGCGCTCCTCCGCCAGCACGGCCAGGTTGAAGTAGGGTTGCGCCAGGTCCGGGTTTTCGTCGAGCGCGCGCTGGAGGGCCGACTCAGCCTCGCCTCGCCGCCCCAGCAGCACTAGGAGCTCGCCGCGCTGGTTGTGCACCAGGGCGGGGGCCTGTGGCGCCGACGCCGCCTCGACCACCGCCGCAAGCGCCTCCTCGAGCCTGTCCTGCTCGACCAGGATCTCGACTGTCGCGAGAGCCGCCTTGCTGTCATGCGGCGCGAGCGTTTGCAGCCGGAGGTAGCCGACGAGAGCCTCCTCCAGGCGCCCCAACCCGCGGTAGGCCGTGGCCAGACCGAAGAGAGACGGCGTGTGGTCGGCGTCCAGCGCCAGCGCACGCTGAAAGTGCTCCAGCGCCTCCTCCGGGCGACCCTGCTCGGCGGCGAGCACACCCAACATCTGGTGGGCGTCGAGCACGTGCGCGTCCTCCGCCAGGACCTGCTCGAGCCGCCGTGTGGCTGCCTCGCGATCCCCGTGTCCGAGATCGCTCTGCGCCAGCATGACCAGCTGATGGATCCGGATCTTGTCCTTGGGATCGGCACGCTCCCCGTCGTCCACGCCGTCGCCAGCGACTTCCCCGCGCCCGGCAACGTAGCCGAGCGCCTGCAGTCGACGCAAGGTGTCGGCGTCGAGGTCGGGCCGCGCGCCGGCTGCCTGCGGCCGCTCGAGCCGCGAGGCCAGCTCGTGCAGCTGGCGGCGCAGCCGGCGAGCGACGTCGGGCTGCTCCTCCATCAGGTTGTGCCGTTCCCCGGGATCGGCGATCACGTCGTAGAGCTCGGGGCGCGGCGCCTCGATGAGCTTGAAGCGATCGGTGCGCAGCGCGATGAGCGGCGCCCAACCGTAATGGGCGCGCGGGTAGGTGCTCTCGCTGTAGACGCCCCGCTCGTCCGGCGTGCGATCGACGAGGAGCGGCAGCAGGCTCCTCCCCTGGAGGTCCGCCGGCACCACGAGGCCCGCCGTCTCCAGGAGCGTGGGGACGAGATCGACATGGCTCACCGCCGAGCCCACGGTGCGGCCCCCGTAGGCGCCGTCGGGCAAACGAACGACCAAGGGTACGCGGACCGTCGAGTCGTAGACGAAGAAGCCGTGGAAGCCCTCCGCGTGATCGCCCAGCCCCTCACCGTGGTCACCGGTGAAGACGACCACCGACCGCTCGAGCAACCGCGTCTGCCGCATGGCGCGGACCAGCGCGCCGATCAGGGAGTCGGTGTACGCCACCTCGCCGTCGTAGGGGCGCTGCCGGTAGCGCGAGCGAAAGGGCTCGGGCGGGGCATACGGGTCGTGGGGGTCGAACAGGTGCAGCCACAGGAAGAAGGGCTGCGGCGGGTCGTCCTTCAGCCAACGAATCGCGGCCGCGGCCGTATCGCCGCCGAGCCGCTGCACCGAGGCCAGGTTGAGTCGCGGCTCCCCGGCGGCGGCGGCGAAGTCGTCGTCGTAGTGCTCGAAACCCTGGGCAATGCCCCACCGCGCGTCCAGCACGAAGGCGCTGACGAACCCGGCGGTCGTATAACCCGCCCTGCCCAGCCGCTCCGCCAGCGTGTCGAGAGACTCGTCGAGGGCATAGCCGACGTTCTCCCGCACGCCGTGGTGCGGCGGGTAGGTGCCGGTCAAAATCGAGCTGTGCGCCGGCAGGGTGAAGGGAATCGTGCTAGCGGCATTGGTGAACCGCACCCCCTGGCGTGCCAGGCGATCGATATGCGGCGTCTCGAGATCACGGTAGCCGTAGCTCGATAGCCGGTCGGCGCGCAGCGTGTCGACGGTGATCAGGACCAGGTTCGGCGGTCCCGCGAGGCGTTCGGCGACGAACCGCTGGTATGCCTCGCCGGCCGTCGGGGGTGCCGCGAAATGGCGCCAGAGGACGACGGCGCCGAGGCCGACGACGCCTGCGCCCACGGCGACGACAAGCCACCGTATGCCGCGGCTCCCACGCGGTCCGCTGCTCATCGCGTTGCAGTGTACGACGTCGCCGCCATGGATCGCGGCCGGACCCGCGACACAGAGACTGGCGGCAGAACGATCTTGACCGAGGTTCCAAGTCGATGTATGTTCCCAATAATGAAACAGCGTTCCAAATCTGATGAATCACGCGGCCCCCAAGCAGTGGTACGGGCGGTCGCGGTGCTCAAGGCCTTCGACGAGACGCGCCGGGAGTGGGGGGTGACCGAGCTGGCGCAGCGGCTGGGTCTGGCCAAGGCGACCGTCTACCGCCTGCTGGCCGCGCTCGTCGACACCGGCATGGTGGCCCAGGATCCGGAGAGCGAACGCTACCGGCTGGGGCCCGAGGCGATCGCCCTGGGGGCCCGCGCGCTGCAGGCCAGCGATCTGCGCACCGCCTGCCGGCCGGTGCTCGAGGAGCTGGCGCGAGTGAGCGGCGAGACAGCAACGCTCGACGTGCTGGTGGAGGACGAGGTCCTCATCCTGGACGAGGTGGCCGGACGCCACCTCATCGGTGTGGCGGCCGAGGTGGGCACGCGGTGGCCGGCGCACGCCGCTTCGACAGGCAAGCTGTTGCTCGCTCATCGGGAACGCACCGCCGTATCCGCCGGCGCCGGCTACGAGCTGGCGGTCTATACGCCGTACACCATCACCAACCGGGACGCCCTCGAAAGGGAGTTCGCCCGCATCCTTCGCCAGGGCTACGCCAGCGCCATCGAGGAGCTGCAGCCGGACTTCGTGGCCGTGGCTGCACCGGTGCGCGACCACCGTGGCCGGGTGGTGGCGGGGATCTCCCTCGGCGGGCCGGCGGCGCGTTTGGATCGGCGACGGATCGCCGAGCTGGCCGCCCTGCTGCGCCGCGCCGCCGATCGGGCTTCGATCGAGTTGGGCTGGACCGGCTCCGCGACCGACTCCGCAGCCGACGCTGCGCTGGCCACGCTGCCGTGACGGGCCTCAAAGCGACACCCTTCCACCCGCGCACCGCCGCGCTCTCACAGGGCCAGGAATGGCGGCGCTGGGCGGGCTACGTCGCGGCCAGCGCCTACGAGCTGCTGCCCGACCGCGAATACGCGGCGATCCGCCACACCGCCGCCCTGTTCGACGTCACGCCGCTCTACAAGTACCGCGTCGAAGGCCAAGACGCGGCGAAGCTGCTCGACCGCGTGGTGCCGCGCGACGTCGGGCGCGCGGCGTTGGGCCAGGTGCTCTATACCCCGTGGTGCGACTCGCGAGGGAGGGTCCTCGACGACGGCACGATCCAGCGCCTGGGCGAGCGGAGCTTCCGCATGACCAGCGCGCTGCCCGGCCTCACCTGGCTGGAGCTCAACGCCACCGGCCTCGACGTGACGCTGCGGGGCGAGACCGAGGCCACGGCGGCGCTGGCGCTGCAGGGCCCGGCGGCGCGGCGGATCCTGCAGGAGGTCGTCGACGCGGACCTCGCGGAGCTGCGTTTCTTCCACCTCGTGGCGACGCGGCTCGCCGGCGTGCCGGCGGAGATCTCGCGCACCGGCTACACCGGCGACCTGGGGTACGAGATCTGGATCGATCGGGAGCACGCGCTGACCGTCTGGGACCGGCTGATCGACGCCGGCACGCCGTACGGGATCACCCCGGCGGGGCTGCTGGCGCTCGACGTGGCGCGCATCGAGGCCGGGCTGCTCCTGCTTGACGTCGACTACGTCTCCGCCCGCCACGCGCTGATCGACGCGCAGACCTCGACACCGTACGAGCTCGGCCTCGGATGGGCGGTGCGCCTGGACAAGGGACCGTTCGTGGGCCGGGAGGCGCTGCGCGAGGCGCGCCGCCGCGGGGCGGCCACCCGCTTCGTTGCCATCGACGTGGTGTGGGACTCGCTCGAAGCGCTCTACGCCGAGCTCGGCCTGCCGCCGCAGCTCCCCCGCACCGCCTGGCGCGGCAGCGTGCCGCTCTACGCCGGCGGTGAGCAGGTCGGCTACGCCACCAGCGGCTGCTGGTCGCCGATCCTCAAGCAATACGTGGCGCTGGCGCATGTCCAGGCGTCGCACGCGGATCCGGGCTGCCCGGTGGAGATGGAGATCACCGTCGAGCACCGGCCGCGGCGGGCCCAGGCGCGCGTCGTCGACAAGCCGGTCTTCGACCCGGAGCGCAAGCGAGCATGAGGTACGACGCGATCGTCGTCGGCGGCGGCCACAATGGGCTGGTGTGCGCCGCCTATCTGGCGCGCGCCGGCCGGCGGGTGCTGGTGCTCGAGCGACGGGAGCGGGTGGGCGGGGCCGCGGTCACCGAGGAGATCTTCCCGGGCTTCCGCTTCAGCGTCTACTCCTACGTGGTGAGCCTGCTGCGGCCGGAGATCGTGCGCGATCTCGCACTGCCGCGGCACGGTCTCCAGATCCTGCCGCTCGAGAGCACGCTCACGCCGCTGCCTGACGGCGATTACCTGGCCTCTTGGGCCGATCCTGACGCGACGCGGCACGAGGTCTACCGCCATTCGCCGCGTGATGCCGAGGCGCTCGACGAGTTCGGCCGGCTGATGCTCCACATGGCGATGGCGGTGAAGCCGATCCTCGGCATGGTGCCGGCCGACCCGCGCTCGCTGTCGCCGCGCGACCTCAAGTCGCTGCTCCGCCTGGGTCGTCACATGCGCAGCCTCGACGAGACGCACTTCCATGCCCTGTGGAAGCTGATGACGATGAGCTCGGCGGACTTCCTCGACGAGTGGTTCGAGTGCGAGCCCTTGAAGGCCACCAAGTCGGCCAGCGGAATCATCGGCACCTTCCTGGGGCCGCGCTCGCCAGGCACCGCCTACGTGTTGCTCCACCACTACATGGGCGAGATCGACGGTGCCTTCCGCGCCTGGGGCTTCGCCCGCGGCGGCACCGGCGGCGTCAGCGAGGCGATCGCCTCGGCGGCGCGCGGCTTCGGGGCCGAGATCCGCACCGGCGCGGCGGTGGAGCGGGTGTTGACGCAGAACGGCCGCGCCACCGGCGTGGTGCTGGCCGGCGGCGAGGAGATCGCCGCCGGGACCGTCGTCTCCGGTCTCGATCCGCGCAGCACCTTCCTCGGGCTGGTGGGCCCCGGGGAACTGCCCGAGGACCTGGTCGAGTCGGTGCGTCGCTTCCGCTTCCGCGGCTCCTCGGCCAAGGTCAACCTGGCGCTCTCTGAGCTGCCCGACTTCTCCGCCCTGCCCGGCCGCGGACCGCATCTCAGGGGCGCGATCTCGGTGAGCCCCAGCATCGACTACCTGGAGCGGGCGTACGAGGACGCCAAATACGGCGCCTTCTCCCGCCGCCCCTACATGGACGTGGTCATCCCTTCGATGATCGATCCCGAAATGGCGCCGCCCGGCCAGCACGTAATGTCGATCTTCGTGCAATACGCGCCCTACCACCTGAACGGCGGCTGGACCGAGACCGAGCGCGAGGCGCTCGGGGACACGGTGATCGAGACGCTGGCCGAATACGCGCCCAACCTCCCGGCGGCCATCCTCCACCGGCAGGTGGTGACCCCGCGCGATATCGAGGAGACGCTGGGGATGACGGAGGGGAACATCTTCCACGGCGAGCTGGCCTTGCAGCAGCTCTTCTTCCTGCGCCCGGCGCCGGGGTGGGCGAGGTACCGGACACCGATCCGCGGTCTCTACCAGTGCGGCTCCGGCACCCATCCCGGTGGCGGCATCATGGGCGCTTCGGGGCGGCTGGCGGCGCGCACCATCCTGGGGGAGGCATGAGCGGTCGCGTGGACGCGGTGATCCTCGGTGCCGGGCTGGAGGGTCTGGTGTGCGCCGCCACCCTGGCCCGGGCGGGTCTCGAGGTGCTGGTGCTGGAGGAGCGCGAACGGCCCGGCGGCGCCGTGGCCACCGAGGAGATCGCCCCGGGGTTCTCGTGCGACGTGGCGCAGCACGACGTGGCCTGGGTGCCGCCGCGACTGGTGACGGGGCTCGGGCTCGCCGGCGAGGGTCTGGAGCTTGTCCAGCCCGACCCGGCCGTGCTGGTTCTTCCGGCCGATGGAGAGCCCTTGCCCATCTGGCGTGACCCGGGGGCGACGCAGGCCGAGCTGCGACGCCACTCGAGCGCGGACGCGACCCGGTGGCCGGGCTTCGTGGAGCGACTGCGCTGCCACGCTACCCTGCTGGGCAAGCTCTACGCGCAGCCCGCCCCGCTGCCGCTGAGCCGGGACCGCGGTGATCTGCTGCAGCTCGGCGGCCTCGGCCTGGCAGCGCGGCGGCTCGGCGGCGGGCGGCTCGTCGAGCTCCTGCGCACGCTGCCAATGCCGGCCGCCGACTGGCTCGACGACGAGCTCGAGCACGAGCCGCTCAAGGCGGTGCTGGCCGGCCGCGCCGTCGCCGGGGTGTTCCAGGGGCCGCGCTCGGGCGGCACGGCGTTCGTCCTGCTGCACAATGCTGTCGGGACGGCGGTGGGGGACGGCCTCTGCCCGGTCGGCCCGCGCACTGCCGTGCCCGGCGGCGTCGGCCGGCTGGCGCAGGCGCTTGCCGGCGCCGCGACGCGGTTCGGGGCTCACCTGCGCTACGGCGCCCGGATCGAGCGAATCCTGACCAAGGACGAAGGCGCCCGCGGCGTCGCCCTCGCCGGCGGCGAGGAGATCGCGGCGCGCTGCGTGGTCTCTTCTCTCGATCCGCGGCGTACCTTCCTCGACCTCGTCGATCCCCTCCACCTGGCGCCCGACTTCGTGCGCGCCGTCGGCAACATCCGCTACCGCGGCGGCTGGGCGAAGATCAACCTGGCACTCGCCGAGCTGCCGCACTTCCCCGGGCTCGACGCCGCGCGGCCGCCGGGATTCGTCGTCCTCGCCCGCACCGTCGAGCAGCTCGAGCGCGCTTACGACGACGCCAAGCACGGTCACCCCTCGCGGGAGCCTTACCTGGAGGTGTCGATGCCGTCCCTGCACGACGCCCGCCTTGCCCCGCCGGGACAACACGTGATGTCGGTGCTCGTGCGCTACGTGCCCTACCGGTTGGCGGACGGTCCCTGGGACGCGGCTCGCCGTGAGGCCATGGCCGATGGCGTGATCGAGATCCTCGGGCGGAGCGCTCCCAACCTGCCGGGAGCCGTCCTCCACCGGCAGGTACTGGCACCCCCGGACCTCGAGACGCGTTTCGGGCTGCCCGAAGGCAGCGAGCAACACGGCGAGCTGGGCCTCGACCAGATCCTCTTCATGCGGCCGGTCGCGGGTTGCTCGCGCTACCGGACACCGGTCGCGGATCTCTATCTGTGCGGACCGGCGACCCACCCGGGAGGCGGCGTGACCGGCGCCTCGGGCCGGCTCGCGGCGCGGACCGTGGTGTCCGATCGCAAGGACAGGAGGCACCCGAGATGAACCCGTTCGTCGACACCGAGAGGACCTATCAGCAGGGTTCCCACACCCTGCCTCGCGACTGCTACGCCTCCCCCGAGGTCTTCGCCGAGGAGACGGAACGGCTCTTCCGCGACCGCTGGGTCTGTGCCGGCCGCGACAGCGAGCTCGCGCGCGCCGGCGACTACTTCCTGGCCTCAGTGGCGGGCGAGAGCCTGATCGTGGTGCGCGCCGAGGACGGCGCGATCCACGCCCTCTACAACGTCTGCCGCCACCGCGGCACCCGGCTGTGCGAGGAGGATCACGGGGCACTCGCCACCGGCACGATCCAGTGCCCGTACCACGCCTGGACCTACGGCCTCGACGGACGCCTGGTCGTCGCACCTCACATGGAGGGGGTCGAAGGCTTCGACCCGCGCGACTACCCCCTCCACCGTGCCGCCGTCGATGTCTGGGAGGGCTTCGTCTTCGTCCACCTCGGGTCGCGGCCGCAGCCCCTGGCGGCGTGGCTCGAGCCGCTACTCGGTCGCTTCTCGCGCTTCAACCTGCCATCCCTGCGACCGGCCGGCCGCATCCACTACGACGTGAAGGCCAACTGGAAGCTGCTGTTCCAGAACTACTCGGAATGCCTGCACTGCCCGGTGATCCATCCGCAGCTCTCCCGGCTCACGCCGTTCAAGAGCGCCACCAACGATCTGGCAGAGGGACCGTTCCTGGGCGGGCCGATGCGCATTGCCGGCGGCGGCAGCATGACCCGTAGCGGCGACGTCTGCGCGCCCCCCGTCGGCGACCTGCCGCCGGACGACCTGCACCGCGTCTACTACTACTCGATCTTCCCCAACATGCTGCTCTCCCTGCATCCCGATTACGTGATGTTTCACCTCTTGACGCCGGTGGCGGCCGATCGCACGCAGGTGGTCTGCGAGTGGCTGTTCCATCCAGACGCCTTCGACGACTCCGAGGCCGACCCGCAAGACGCGATCGCCTTCTGGGACACCACCAACCGCGAGGACTGGCAGATCTGCGAGCTGGCCGAGGCGGGCGTCACATCGCGCGCCTACGCGCCAGGCCCCTACTCCACCCGCGAGAGCCTGCCCGCCGCCTGGGACCGCGAATACCTGCGGCAGATGGAGGGCCGGTGAGCGAGAGCGCGGCGACGGGTCGCCCGGCGGGCACGAGCGCGGTACTCCTGGCGCACGGTCGCTATGCCACTTCCTATGGGAAGACCGCCCACGGGCTGGTGCGCGGCCCGAGCCGCTGGCCGGTCGCCGCGGTGGTCGATCCGTCACTCGCCGGTCGCGACGCCGGTGAAGCGCTCGACGGCCGGCGACGGCGGATTCCGATCGTGGCTTCCCTCTCCGCGGCCGAGGTGGCGTCCGCGGAGCCGCTCACGCACTGCGTGGTCGCGGTGGCGACCGACGGCGGGAGCCTCCCGCAAGAGCTCAAGCCCGACCTCCTGGCCGCGGCGCGCCGAGGCTTGACGCTGGTCAACGGTCTGCACGAAGCGCTCGCCGACGACCCGGAGGTCTCCTCGTTGGCGCGCCGATTCGGGGGGCTGATCCTGGATCTACGAGCCCCACGACCGGCTCGCGAGCTGCGTTTCTGGAGCGGCGAGGTGCTCGGTCTCGCGACGCCCCGACTTCCGGTGCTGGGCACCGACTGCACGGTGGGCAAGCGCACGACCTGCCTCGCCCTGATGGCGGCCTGTCGGCGCACGGGCCTGCGCGCCGAGATCGTCTACACCGGCCAGACGGGTTGGATGCAGGGGCTCGAGTACGGCTTCGTGCTCGACGCCACGCCGAACGATTTCGTCTGCGGCGAGCTCGAAGCCGCGGTCCTCGCCTGTTACCACGCAACCCGTCCCGATCTCATTCTGATCGAGGGGCAGTCGGCGCTGCGCAACCCCGCAGGGCCCTGCGGCGCCGAGCTCGTGCTCGCGCTGGGCGCACGCGGCGTCCTCCTACAGCACGATCCCCGGCGCACCCGGTTCGAGGGGACCTCGCGGCCGCTGCCGCCGCTCGCGGAGGAGGTTCGCCTCATCGAGCTCCTGGGTGCCTCGGTCTGGGCGGTCACGCTGCACGACGGCGGCCTTGCGCACGAGGTCGCCGAAGCAAAGGCCGCCGAGATCGAGGACGAGCTCGGCATCCCCGTGGTCCTGCCGCTCGGCGGCGGCATGGACCGCCTCGTCGCGCTCGTGCGCGCGGCGCTCGCGGAGGCGGCGTGACGCGCATCGCCCGCCTCGAGAGCCGCCACGAGTGCGTGCCGCTCGCGCGCCCCTACGCGATCGCCGGCCACCGTATCGACCAGGCCGAGATCTTCTTCCTCGAACTGGAGGACGAACGAGGACGTCACGGCTTCGGCTCTGCCTCGCCGGCACCCGAGGTGACCGGCGAGACACCCGCGGCCTGCGCCGAGGCGCTCGCGCCCGAGCGCCTCGAATGGCTGATCGGGGCCGATTCCCGCCGCCTCGGCACGCTCTGCCGCCGCGCCGGGGAGGCGATGGCCGCGACCCCTGCGGCGCGCGCCGCCGTCGAGATCGCGCTCCACGACCTCCTGGCCCGCGAGCTCGCGGTGCCGCTGGTCGACCTCCTGGGGCGTTGTCACGACGCGCTGCCGACCTCGCTCACGATCGGCATCCTGGACACGGACGAGACCCTGGCCGTGGCCGCGGAAGCCCTGAGCCTCGGCTTCCACTGCCTCAAGGTCAAGCTCGGGGGCGAGGCGGAAGCGGACGCCACGCGCCTGGCACGGCTCCGGGAGCGCGTGGGGCCGGACGTGGCGATTCGGGTCGACGCCAACTGCGGCTACGAGCCGGGCGACCTCGCCGCCCTCGACGCCTGCGCGACCGCGCTCAACCTCGAGCTGGTCGAGCAGCCACTCGCGCGAGGCGCCGAGGTGCACCTGCGCGAGCTGCCCGAGACCTCGCGCCGGCGCCTGGTGCTGGACGAGAGCGTGCGCGACGAGCGCGACGCCCTGGCCCTCGCGGCGCCCCGCCCGACCGCGGGCGTCTTCAACCTGAAGCTGATGAAGTGTGGCGGTCTCACGCCCGCGCGGGCGATCGCCGACATCGCCGGCACCGCCGGCGTCGCCCTCATGTGGGGCTGCAACGACGAGAGCGCCGCGAGCATCGCCGCGGCCCTGCATCTCGCCTACGCCTGTCCCGCGACCCGCTTCCTCGATCTCGACGGCAGCTTCAACCTGGCGCACGACCGGATCGCTGGCGGGTTCGTGGTCGAGGACGGCCGGATGCGACTGGTCGAGGCACCGGGCCTCGGCACGGAGAAGGCTGCATGATGCCGCGGTCTCGACGCGCCATCCTGTTGACCGTCCACCTCGGCCTGGCGAGCGCGATCTCCGCCTGCACGCTGCCACCGGAGGCGGATGAGGCCGGCGCATCCGGGCGTAGCGGGCGGTCGTCGGTCTCGCCGCGCCTCGAGGTTCCGAGCTGCCTCCAGCCAGTGCAGCGCTCCGCGATCGATCGCCTGTTCACCCGACGCATCGGCGCGCGCGATCCTGGCGCGGCGGTGGCTGTGCTTCACCGCGGCGAGATCCTCCACCAGGCCGGCTACGGCCTCGCGAGTCTGACGACCGGTGAGCCGATCACATCCCATACGCCGTTCGAGCTCGCCTCGGTATCGAAGCAGTTCAGCGCGATCGCGACCCTCATCCTCGCCCAGGAAGGTCGGCTGGCGCTCGACGATCCGGTCGTCCGCCACCTGCCCGAGCTCGCGCGCTTCGGCCCGCGGCTCACGATCCGGCACCTGCTCACGCACGGCGGAGGCCTGCCGGACTACTACGACGCCCTGGTCGCAGCCTTCCCCGACCGCCGCCCCACGAATGAGGAGGCGGTCGCCTTCCTGGCCCGCTGGGGCGAGCCGCGCTTTGCGCCCGGAGACCGCTACGAGTACAGCAATCCCGGCTACGAGCTGCTCGCCGCGATCCTCGCCCGTGCCGCCGGGGAGCCGTTCCGGGAGGTGATGCAGAGCCGGATTTTCGACCCTCTCGGCATGACCGGGAGCTTCGTCCGGGACGGATCCGCTCCTGCCGTGGCGTCGCGGGCGATCGGTTACGCGCGGGCCGACCAGGGATGGCGGCTCGCCGACGAGCACCCGCTCAACCACCTCGTCGGCTCCGGTAGCCTTTATTCGACGGTCGAGGACCTGGTCCGCTGGGAACGTGCGCTCGCCAGCGGCGAACTGGTCTCGCCCGCGCTCCTGGAACAGGCCTTCAGGCCCCACCTCAGCGATCCCGAGCAGCCGGCGTACGGGCTCGGCTGGCGCGTCGGCGCCGACGCGCGCTGGGGACGCGCGCTCTACCACTCCGGGAGCTGGCTCGGCTTCCGCGCCTTCGTCGCCCGCTATCCCCAGGCCGGAGTCGCGGTGATCGTGCTCGCGAACCGTGCCGACTTCGACGCCAGCGGGCGGGCCGAAGACGTCGCGCGGCTCTACGCGCCCACGTTCCTGATCCGCGGCGCGAACGTGATCGACGGCACGGGAGGCGCCCGGCGGCGCACCGAGGTGCGGGTCCGAGGGGACCGCATTGCCGAGGTTGCGCCCCGCCTAGAGGCGGGCTCCTGCGAGCCCCTGGTCGAGGCGAACGGTCTGGCCCTCGCCCCCGGCTTCATCGACAGCCACAGCCACGCCGACCGCCATCTCGGCGAGCAGCCGGCGGCGATAGCGGCCGTCAGCCAGGGCATCACCACGGTGGTCGTGGGTCAAGACGGTGACTCACCCTACCCCCTCGCCGAGTTCGCAAAGGCGGTCGAGCAAGAGGGCTCGGCCGTCGACGTCGCCGCCCTGGTCGGCCACGGCACTCTGCGGGAACGCGTGATGGGAAGCGACTTCCGACGGCCCGCCACTCCCGCGGAGACGGCCGCCATGGCCGAGCGGCTCGAGCAGGAGCTGGCCGCAGGTGCACTCGGCCTGTCCACGGGTCTCGAATACGACCCGGGCATCTACTCCACCACCGCCGAGCTCGTGGCCCTGGCACGGATCGCCGCGGCGCCGGGCGGGATCTATGTCTCCCACATCCGCAGCGAGGATCGACGCTTCTGGGAGGCGCTCGAGGAGATCGTCCGCATCGGCCGCGACGCCGACCTGCCCGTGCATGTCTCGCACTTGAAGCTCGCCATGCGCAGCTCCCACGGCGAGACCGCGCGACTGCGTCACATCTTCGAGTCGGCGCGCGACGCCGGGGTCGCGATGACCGCCGACCTCTACCCCTACACCTACTGGCAGTCCAGCCTGACGGTGTTCTTCCCGCAACGCGACTTCCGCGACCGCGCCGAGGCCGAGCTGGCCGTCACCGAGATCTCGGTGCCCGAGGACATGCTCGTTCCGCGCTTCCTCCCCGAGCCTGCGCTCGCGGGCAAGACGCTCGCCGAGATCGCCACGGCCCGCGGCACGGACGCGGCGCAGACGCTCCTCGACCTGATCGCACAAGCCCAGGCTTTCGAGCGCGCGACCGGCACGGATGACGTCGAACGCGTCATTGCGACCAGCATGGCCGAGCCGGACATCGACACCCTCATGCGCTGGCCCTGGGTTGGTTTCTCGACCGACGGTGAGCTCTTGGGCGAGCACCCGCGGGGCCGCGGCTCGTATCCGCGGATTCTCGGCCGCTACGTGCGGGACCGCGGCGTGCTGAGCCTGGAGCAGGCGGTCCACAAGATGACGCAGCTGCCGGCGCGGATCTATCGCCTGGCGGCCCTGGGACGGATCGCTCCGGGACACCGTGCCGACCTCGTCCTCTTCGATCCAGCGCGCGTGATCGATCGCGCGACGTTGGAGCGGCCGCGTGCCCTCGCCGTCGGCGTGTCTCGCGTCTGGGTGGGCGGCGAGCTGGTGTGGGATGGCACGAGGCCGACCGGCTCTCTGCCCGGTCGGTTCCTGCGCCGCGAAGCAGCGGCCTCGAACACGGGCGAGCCGGTCGCCGGTCTCAAGAGGGAACCGGGCCGCGTCGAGCAAACGCGGGCGCGAGGTGGTAGGGAGCCCGGCCGCCACGCCGCGGGCGAGGTCCCGGGCGGCGACCCGGACACGGGCGGACCGCCAGGGTATCTCTTCCTCGTTGGGGGCGGGGAGCGCTCGGACGCGATGATGCGCCGCTTCGTCGAGCTCGCCGGAGGGGCGGGGCGAGCGGAGGTCGTCGTGCTGCCGCTCGCGAGCGACTCGTCTGCGCAGACGGGGGCCGAAACGGTCGAGGAGTTCACGGCGCTCGGCGTGCGGGCCCGTACGCTGACCCCAAGTCGGGAGGAGGCCGAGTCCGAAGACGCCGCTGCCCTGCTCGGCAACGCGACGGCCGTCTGGTTCACCGGCGGCGACCAGGCCAGGGTGACGCGGGTGCTGCTCGGAACCCCGTTGCACGAGGCGATCCGCGCCCTCCGTGCCCGAGGCGGCGTGATCGGCGGCACCTCCGCGGGCGCGGCCGTGATGTCGGATCCGATGCTGACCGGCAACCAGGTGCGGGGCGAGCTCGGTTACCACGGCGACGAGTTCCGGCGCATCGCCCGCAATTACATCGACCTCCAACCCGGCCTCGGCTACCTGCCCGGGGTGATCGTCGACCAGCACTTCACCGCTCGGGAACGCCACAACCGGCTGTTGAGTGCCGTGCTCTCCCATCCCGAGCTCCTGGGCGTGGGGATCGACGAGGCGACGGCGTTGATCGTCCGTCCCGACGGCCTCTGGGAAGTCCTGGGCGAAAGCGTAGTGAGCGTCTACGACGCTCGCGCGGCCGCCGTCGAGGCCGCCCCGGGCGGCCTGTTCGCCGCCCGTGATGTGCGGCTCTACGTGCTGCCGCCGAGCAGCCGGTTCGACCCGGCGGGGGGTCCATCGCAAGGGGAATCGACGCCGCTCGCGATCGGCGGCCACGCGCACGGTGGCCCGAAGCAGCGGTCGTCTTCGATCTCACCGTGAAGCGCGCGACACGGCAGACAAAGGAGGCGGTCATGGCAAGGCAACTCAAGGCGACCTGGTTCTTGGCGGTGATGGGGCTCGCTCTTTGGAGCGGCAGTGCCTGGGCGCAGAAGACCACGGGGACGCTCCGCGGCGAGGCCCGCGATCCCGCCGGTGAGCCGCTTCCGGGCGTGACCGTGACGGTGTACGGCACCCGTGGCGTCGAGCGCGTCGTGAGCACGCAGGCCGGTGGAGACTTCGTGGTCCACTCGCTGGCACCCGGGGACTACGCCGTGGAGGCAACACTTTCCGGCATGGCGCCGCAGCGCGTGGACGGCGTGCGCGTCGGCATCGGCGCCACGGCGACGGTCCTGATCGTCCTCAACCGAGCGGAGTTCGCCGAGGAGGTCACGGTCACCTCCGCGGCGCCGCTCATCGACGCCGCGAGCTCGCAAGTGGGCACCAGCTACACGGCGGAGTTCGTGGAGGACCTGCCGAGTCGCCGCCAGTTCTGGGACTGGGCGACCCAGTCCCCCGGCGTGAGCGGCGGGAGCGAGTGGACGAACGACGTCTCGATCTTCGGGTCGAGTGAGCGGGCGAACAGCTGGAGCGTCGACGGCCTGAACATCACCCATCCGGAGGCCGGTCGCGCCTGGTGGTACATCAACCCCGAGACCATCGAGGAAGTCCAGGTCGTGGGAATCGGTGCGAGTGCCGAGATCGGCAACATGACCGGCGGCGCGATCAACGTGGTCACCAAGTCGGGCGGCAACCAGTTCGGTGGCAGCTTCGACATCTATTACCAGTCCGGTGACCTGAGCGACACCAGCATCCGCCTCGAGGACACCGAGTTCCCGACCTACGAGCGCGATCGCTTCCACAATCTGACCGGCACCCTCGGAGGGCCGCTCGTGCGCGATCGCGCCTGGTTCTTCGCCGGCGTCGAGACGAATCGCGACCACGAGTCCGAGCCCGGCGTCGACCCGCACTTCCCCGCCGAATACGACTGGGATCGCTACGACTTGAAGGTGGACTGGGCGCTCGCCAAGGGTACTCAGCTCTCCGCCAAGGGCCACTACGAGGACTATGCCTACGGGGGCTCCGGCGACCAGTTCACCGCTCCCTCCGCCCGCGGCGAGCAGAGCGGCTACAACCCGGCCTGGGGCCTCTCCTTGAGCCACATCTTCTCGGGCAATACCTTCCTCGAGGCGGGGTATGCTGGCTGGTGGGGCGACGACTCGTATCACTCCCTCACCGGCTCCACCGAGCCGGTGTTCGTGGACTTCGCGCCACCGGGTGGCGGCCCGCCTGTGACCACGGGAGGTCTGGCCTTCCCCTACGAGTGGGAGATGGGCATCGACCAGGTGAACGCGAAGCTGTCGCACTACGCCGACGACTTCCTCGCCGGCGACCACGACTTCCGCTTCGGTGTCGAATACAGCGTGGGCGACTCCAAGACCCTGACGCGGCCCTCTACGGGCGGCGCGTACTACTACCACGACGTGTACTACGGCACCGACTACTACTACAAGTACACGTTCACCCCTTTCTATTACGGAGCCGAGCAGGAATCGTGGGCGGCCTTCGCGCAGGACGACTGGAAGCTCACCGACCGCCTGACCGTGAACGTTGGCCTGCGGTACGACCGCACGACCGGCGAGGTTCCGAGCCACCAGCGGCTGGACGAGAACGCTCGCGGTACCGGCGAGTTCCTGCCCGCGATCGACGACGTGATCGACTGGAGCACGCTGTCGCCGCGCCTCGGCTTCGCCTACGTCTTGACCGCGGACCTGAAGACTGTGTTGCGGGGCTCCTACGGCAGGTACTTCGGCGGCAGTGTGTCGGGCGACTGGGAGTACCCGCCTCCCGGCATCCCGCCGATCCAGACGTTTTTCGGGACCACGCTCGAGACCGCCGGTGAGAACCTCCTCGACGAGGTCTCCTTCCCCCTCGCCTTCAACGTCGATCCCGCTCTCGACCCACCGCGTGCAGACCAGTATGCGGCAGGCGTGGAACGCCAGATCGGCGACACCATGGCGGTGGGCGCCCTGGCCATCTACAAGGAGACGGAGGACCTCATCGGCTGGGAGCTCCTGGGCGACGGCATCTATGAGGAAGTGCCGTTCGTCAACCCGCTGACCGGTGAAACGATCATCCTGCTCGACATCTGCGATACGGGCGGCTGCAGGGCACCGACGATTCGCAAAGGCAACCGCCCGGGCGCCGGCTCCGCCGCGCCCGACAAGGACTATCGCCAGGAGTACCGCGGCCTCATCCTGACCTTCGAACGCCGCCACCATGGCCGCTGGAGCCTCAAGGGTTCCTACACCTGGTCCAAGTCCGAGGGGCTGATTCCCCGTCCCCAGAGTCAGAGCCAAGGCTCGCCGTTCTACGGGAGCCTCGACGGCACCGACCCGAACGAGTGGATCAACACCGACCAGCTCCTGCCGGATGACCGCGAGCACATGTTCCGCCTGCAGGCCAACGTCGACCTGCCGTGGGAACTCATTGCCACGGGATCGCTGAACTGGCAGACCGGCAGGGCCTACACCATCCTGGCGCGGCCGGAGTCCCGACTCGGACAGGGCCGCAGCTTCGTGATCGTCTCCCCGGCCTCGGACGACCAGAGGCTCCCCTCGACATTCGTGCTCGATCTCGCCATCGGTAAGCGCTGGAACCTGGGCCGCGACCTCGTGCTCAAGACCGACCTGCAGGTGTTCAACGTGCTCAACGAAGACGGTGCGACATCCTGGGCTTCGATCACCCTGAACCCCGGCCAATCGGGGCTGACGCCCGACGACTGGCCCTGGCCGCGCCGTGCACAGATCCGGTTGGGCCTGGAGTTCTGACAATGCACGGCATGGCAGATCTTCGGGGTCCGCCCCGACGTGCCAGGTCGCCGGCACGCCTCCGGCAGGTCCTAGGGCGCGGTCTCGACGATGAGGGCGATGCCCTGGCCGCCGCCGATGCAGGCGGAGGCGACGCCCACTCCGCCGCCGCGGCGCTTGAGCTCCTTGAGCAGTGTCAATGCGATGCGGGTGCCGGTGGCGCCTAGAGGGTGGCCCAGGGCGATGGCGCCGCCGTTGACGTTGAGTTTGTCGGTGTCGAGGTCGAGCTCGCGGATGACCGCCAGGATCTGGCCGGCGAAGGCCTCGTTGATCTCGATCAGGTCGAGGTCGGCGAGCTCCATGCCGGCCTTGGCGAGCGCCTGGGTGATCGCCGGGGCCGGGCCGATGCCCATGCGCGAGGGCTCGACACCGACCACCGACCAGGCGACGAGGCGGCCCAGCGGCTCGATGCCCAGCGCCTTGGCCTTCTCCGCCGTGCTGAGCAGCATCATCGCCGCTCCGTCGACGATCCCGGAGGCGTTGCCGGCGGTGACGAAGCCGTCTTTGTCGAAGGCGGTGGGAAGCGTCGCCAGTACCTCCAGCGTGGTGTCCGGGCGTAGATGCTCGTCGCGCTCCACCTTGCGGGCGCGCTTGCCTTTGCCCACCTCCACCGGAACCACCTCGTCGGCGAGGCGGCAGGCCTCCCAGGCCGCCGCGGCCCGCTTCTGGCTCTCCAGCGCGAAGGCGTCCTGCTCTTCGCGGGAGATGCCGTAGTCGCGGGCCAGGTTGTTGGAGGTCTGGGCCATGTAGTCGCCGCAGTAGCTGTCGAGCAGGGCGATCATTAGCAGGTCCTGGAGCTGGCCCTCGCCCAAGCGGAAGCCGCGGCGGGCGCCCCAGATGACGTGCGGCGCCTGGGTCATGTTCTCCATGCCGCCGACGAGCACCGTCACGGCCTCGCCGGCGAGAATCAGGTGGGCGCCGGAGAGGATCGACTGGATGCCGGAGCCGCACAGGCGGTTGACGGTGAGCGCCGGCACCTCCTTGGGGACGCCGGCCTTGAGCGCCACGTGGCGGGCGCCGTAGATGGCGTCGGGCGAGGTCTGCAAGGCGTTGCCGACCACCGCGTGGTCGACCTCGGCCGGATCGATGCCGGTCTTTTCAAACAGGGCGCGGGCGGCGTGGACCGCCAGGTCGATCGCCGAGGTGTCCGCAAACGAGCCTCCGAACTCCGCCATCGGGGTGCGCAGGCCGTCCAGAAGTACAAGATCGGATGGAGTCATCTAAGGATTACCTCCTGAAGTGTTACGACTGAAGGCTATCACCGTGGATGCCCCCTCCCTCAGGCGTCCGAGAGTCAGAAGGGGCAGCCAGTCCTGTTAGTCCGCGTAGTTGAGGGGGTGGCCGGTCTGGAAGAGGACGACGCGGGTGTTTGGGGCGATGGTGCCGTTGGCGGCCAGGTGCTCCAGGGCGACGTAACACGCGGCGCCTTCGGGGCCGGCCTCGATGCCCTCCTCTCGGGCCAGGCGGGTTCGGGCAGGCTCCACGGCCTCCTCGGCCACTGCGATGGCGAGGCCGTCGGACTCGCGCAGCGCCTGCAGGATCAAGGAATCGCCTACGGCACGGGGGACGCGTAGGCCCCAGACCCGGGTCGCTGGCGACTCCCAGGTTTGGGCTCGCTCCGCACCCTGCTCGAAGGCGCGGACGATAGGCGCGCAGCCGGCCATCTGGACGGCGACGAAGCGGGGGCGGTCCTCGGCGGCCACGAGGCCCAGGGCGCGCAGCTGGGCAAACGCGCGAAACATGCCGATGAGGCCGGTGCCGCCCCCCGTCGGATAGAGGATCCAGTCGGGGAGCCGCCAGCCGAGCTGCTCGGCGAGCTCCAGGCCCATGGTCTTCTTGCCCTCGAGGCGCCAGGGCTCGCGCAGGGTGGCGAGGTTCCAGAAGCCGGTCGCCCGCTCCTTCAGCGCCGCCGCCGACTCGACCAGGGTGCGGCCGGAGACCAGCACCTCGGCACCGAGCAGGCGGCAACGCTCCTGGATCGAGCGCGGCGTGTCGACGGGGAGGGCGACCCGGCAAGGCAACACGGCCCGGGCGGCGTAGGCGGTGGCGGCGAGGGCGGCGTTGCCGGCGCTGGCCAGCTCGACGCCCGGGGCTCCGAGCTCGCGGGCGCGGGTGATCGCCACCGCGAGGCCGCGCGCCTTGAAGGACCCGGTCGGGTTGCCAGCCTCCTGCTTGACCAGGACGTCGATTCCGGGTGGGGCCGCCCGCCGGAGGGGGACGAGCGGCGTGCCTCCCTCACCCAGATCGACTCGCTGCGCAACGTCCCGCACCGGCAGCAGCTCCCGCCAGCGCCACAGGCCCGCGCGCCGCCGCGCCAGCCTCTCGAGTAGCTCCCGGCCGCGCCCGGGATCCAGCCCGTAGTCGACGAGCCAGGGGGCTCCATCCGGATCGGGCCAACTGTCGACCGGGGCCTCGTCGCCACTCGCCGAGGAGATCAGACACCGGGCCCATCGCTCGTCGCCGGACACGGTGCTGAAACTACCAGGAACTGGCCACGGGCCTCGCGAAAGCCTGCGCATGCGATTCAGGCCGCAACGAACTCGATCGCCTCGCGCAGCAGCGCCTTCCACCGTCGCCGGTCGGCCTTGGGCACCGACACCCACTCTATGAAAACCCTGCCCGCGGGTGCGAATGGCCGGCCGACACCCGACGGAACGAGCTTGTCTACGCGAGGCTTCGGAAGCTTGACGACCAAGCCCGAGCCCTTGTAGGCGACGAGGGCCAGGAACTCCTTGCCCACGCGGACGCTGGTGATCGTTCGCGATCTCATGTTTCGCGGCAAGAAGGAGTACGGCGAGCTGCTCGCCTCAGACGAGGAGATCTCGACCAACATCCTGGCCGACCGGCTGGAACGGCTGCGCGCCGCCGGCCTCGTGACCAAGACGCCGCATCCGCGGCACGGCAACAAGTTCCTCTACGAGCTCACCGGCATGGGTCTGGACCTGGCGCCGGTGCTGATCGACCTGACGCTCTGGGGCGCGACGCACCTACCGGACACGTTCGCGCCGCCCGAGGTCCTGGACATGATGCGCAACGACCGTGAGCGGGTCATCGCGCTGGTCAAGAGCCGCGTGGTGCTGGCGCCCTCCTAGGAGACCGCGCCGCCCAGAGCGTCCTCATACGCGTGGCGATAGCGGCTCGCGATGGCCTTCCAGGTCAGCTCGGTCTCGGCGCGCCGGCGCGCGGCCTGCCCGGTCTCGCGACGCGCTTCCGCGTTCCCGAGCAGGGTGTCGAGAGCGCTCGCCAGCGCCGCGGGGTCGCGCTCGGGCACCAGCAGCCCGTGGATGCCGTCCTCCACCGCCAGGGGGATGCCGGAGATGCCCGAGGCGACCACCGGCAGGCCGCTGGCCATGGCCTCCAGGATCACGTTCGGCAGGCCGTCGACGTTGCCCTTGCGATCGTGGACGGCGGGGAGCACGAAGAGGTCGGCGGCGCGGTAGAGGTCGGGCAGGGTGTCGCGCAGGACCGCTCCCGGCAGGTGGGCGCGGTCCGGCCACCGGGCCAGCCGTTGCCGGAACCCGTCCAGGAGGTCGCCGGCGCCGGCGAGGACGACGTGCAGCTCCGCGTGCCGCTCGAGCAGGCCCGGGAGCACTTCGATCAGGACATCAAAGCCCTTCTTGCTGACCATGCGTCCCACCGTCAACAGCAGGGGCGCGGCCGGCGGGATCCGCAGGTCGCGGCGCCAGTCGCGCACGCGGGGAGCGCCGGGGCGGAAGACCTCGACGTCGACGCCGTAGGGGATGACATGGGCCCGGACGCGGTCGAAGCCGAGAGCACAGACGCGATCCACGAGCTCGGGGGAGCAGCCGGTCAACAGCCGCGTCCGGCGCAACGCATGGGCGACCCAGCGGCGTACGCCGCGGCGCTCGGCCTGGAACACGTCGCTGCCGTGGAGCCCGACCGCCAGCGGCACCCGCAGGCCGAGCGGCGCGGCGGCCAGCGCGTTCGGCACGACCCAATGCGCCTGCAGGAGGTCGAACCCCACGCGGCTCAGGAGGCGGTAGGCCGCGCGCCGCGCCGCCCACAGGTAGGCTGGCGCCACCAGGCCGGCGAGCGGCCGTATTCGCTCGTCGGCCTCCAGCGACCGGCTGTAGCCGAGGACCTCGAGCCGCTCCGGCGCGTAGCGGAAGGTGTGAACCGTGACGCCGTCGTCCTCCCATGTGCGGGCGAGTCCCGCGGTGTGGGGCGCGAGGATGTGCACGGTGTCCCCGTCCGCGACCAGGGCGCGCGCGAGGTCGCGGATGAAGGGGCCCGAGGTGTCCCCCGCGAAACGGGGCCAGGTCTGGGTGAGGAAGAGGATGCGCAAGGATGTCGCGGGCATCGGGCGCGCGGGCCCGACGCTACCCGAGGCGCTCCTTGACCGAGTAGCTGTCGCGCCGCTCGAAGCCTTTGAAGGTGATCATCTCGCCGATGAGGCCGGTGGTCAGGACCTGGATGCCGAGCACCATGAGCAGGATCCCGAACAGCAGCAGCGGACGGTCGGAGAGCGACTCGCCCCGGAACCAGGTCCAGGCCAGCCAGGCGCTGATGGCGAAGCCGGTGCCGAAGGAGAGCAGGCCCATGAGGCCGAACAGATGCAGCGGCCGGCGCGTGTATTTGGTGATGAAAAGCACGGTGATGAGGTCGAGCACGCCCTTGTAGAAGCGATCCCAGCCGTATTTGCTGCGGCCGTGCTGGCGCGGGTGGTGGCGCACCTCGATCTCGCCGACGGCGAACCCCCGGCGACTCGCCAGCACCGGGATGTAGCGGTGCAGCTCGCCGTAGATGGCGACCTGCTCCAGCACCTCGCGCCGGTAGACCTTGAAGCCGCAGTTGAAGTCGTGCAGGTCGACCTGCGCCAGCCGCCGGGTCGCCCAGTTGAACAGTCTCGACGGCCAGCGCTTGGAGATCGGATCCCGGCGCTGGCGCTTCCAGCCCGAGACCAGATCCAGGGTCCCGGTCTCCAGGTGTTCGAGAAACCGCGGCATCTCCTCCGGGTCGTCCTGGAGGTCGCCGTCCATGGTGAACACGATCTGGCCCCGGGAAGCGTCGAACCCGGCGCACAGCGCCGCCGACTTGCCGAAGTTGCGGCGCAGGCGGACGAGCTTCACCCGCTCGTCGGCCTCACGCGCCGCCTGCACCCGACCCGAGGTGCCGTCCGTCGAGCCGTCGTCGACGAAGACGATCTCGAAGCTGCGGCCGAGGGCGTCGAGGACCGCCGCGACCCGGCGCGACAGCTCCTCCACCGTGTCCCGCTCGTTCAGAACCGGCACCAGCACGCTGATCTCCGGGGGCTGGCCTTGCACAAGCGGCTCCGGCCTTGCGGGGGCCACCGCGGGAGTGGACGCGTCCATCGCGTGAATGCTAGCAGCTCACTCCGGAGGCCCGCTGAGGAAGGCTAGAGGCGCGATCCGGAGCGACTACTGTATCGTTGGACGCGTGCGCGCTTCGGCCACGAAATATCCCCGAACCCTCGTTGGCGGCCTGACCGCCTGGCTGCTGCTCGTCTGGAGCGGACAGGCCGGGGGCCAGGTTTCACCGGACCCCGCGCCGCCGGAACCCCGATACCGGGCGGTGGAGATCCAGGGAGACGGCGATCTGACGGCGCTGCTCTCCGAGCTGGGCGACGAGGGGATGCGGGCGGTATGGAAGATCAACCGGCGGGACGACCGCCATGTCCGCCGTGGGGACGTGCTCATCATGCCCGAGGAGCCCGGCGCCGTCGCCGATCACTCCCCCTTTCCGGTCGAGCTGTCGCGGGCGGCCTCGCTGCCGAAGCTGATCCTCGTCTCTCTGCGGGTTCAGGCCTTCGCTGCCTACGAGCACGGGGTCCAGGCCCTCTGGGGGCCCGTCAACAGCGGCAGCCAAAAGTTCCGTACCCCTCCGACGCTCTACCACGTCAACTGGAGGACCGAGCGCCGGGCCAGCTCCTTGAACCCGAGCTGGATCATGCATTGGGTCCTCAACATCCATACCGGGATGGGCCTTGCCCTGCACCACTACGCCATGCCCGGATACCCGGCCAGCCACGGGTGCATCCGCCTGCTGCGGGACGACGCCGTCTGGCTCTACGACTGGGCCGAGCTGTGGTCAGCCGCGGCGGACGGTCAAACGGCCGCGGCCTTCGGGACCCCGGTCGTGGTCTTCGAGAACTACGACTACGACAGTCCGCGTCCCTGGATGGGCCTGGCCGAAGATCCCCTCGCCGACCGGATCACGGAACAGGAGCTGGACGAGATGCTGGATCGCTATCTACCCGCGATGGAGAGGCGGTCCCGCGAGCGGCAAGATCACCTGGCCTCGCACCAGGAATAGGGAGAGCGGCAACGGGGGCGCTCACCGCTGGCGTTCCGAGGCGGTCCGCAGGCGCTCGCGGACCCGCAACATGTCGTCCCATACCGGCCGCTTGAGGCCGGCGTTGCGCAGCAGGGCGGCGGGGTGGTAGGTCGGCATCAAGGGGATGCCCGCCACGGTGTGCCAGCGCCCGCGCAGCTTGCCGATAGGGCCGTCGTCGCCGAGCAAGGCCTGGGCCGCCACCTTGCCGAGCGCGACGATGACTCGCGGCCGGACGAGGCGGATCTGCGCTTCCAGCCACGGGCGGCAGGCGGCTACCTCGTCGGGGAGCGGCTCGCGGTTGCCCGGAGGCCGGCATTTGACGATGTTGGCGATGTAGACGTCGTCGCGGCTGAGATCGATGGCCTGGATGATGCGGGTCAGGAGCTGGCCCGCCGGGCCGACGAACGGCAGGCCCTGTCGGTCCTCCTCGGCGCCCGGCCCTTCGCCGATGAACATCAGGTCGGCGTCCGGATTGCCCGAGCCGAAGACCACGGTGCGGCGCCCTTCCGCGAGGGCGCAGCGCGTGCAGGCGGAGGCTTCCCGCGCCACCGCCTCGAGCTCCGTACGGCGGGCTTCGGGGGGCGGCGCGTCTGTGGCGTCGCCCGCGCTCTCGCTCCGGGCGCGCTCGGCCGGCGGTGCGGTGCCCCGGCCCGACCCCGCCTGCCGTGCCCCGGCCGAAGGTAGCGTCGCACCCCCGCGCACGACGCCGGAGGCTTGGTCGCGGTAGATCTCGTCGTAGCCGAGATCGGCCAGGTAGTCCAGCCAGTCAGCGAGCTCCGGCTTCACGCTACGATTCCTGCCGTTCGAGCCCCGCGGTGAAGAGGTCCAGCAGCCGCTCGGCGAGCTGCTGCTTCGGCTGCCGTTCGAGCCGGGCCGGCTCGCCGTCGCGGCCGAAGACCGTCACCTCGTTGAACTCGCTGCCGAAGCCGATGTCGGAGCGCGCGACGTCGTTGGCCACGATCCAGTGGGCTCCCTTCTCGCGCAGCTTGTCCTGCGCCGCGGCCTCGACGTCGTTCGTCTCGGCGGCGAAGCCGACACGGATCGCGGCGGGAGCCGCGGTCGCCAGCTCGGCCAGGATGTCCGTCGTCGGCTCCAGCTCCACCTCGGGCACGCCCTGTCGCTTCTTCAGCTTCTGTCCCGCCACGCGGCGCGGCCGGAAGTCGGCCACGGCGGCGGCCATGATCACCAGGTCGGCGCCGGCCGCCGCCGCCGTCACGGCGGCGCGCATCTGCTCGGCGGTCTCGACGTCGACGCGCCGCACGCCCGCGGGCG
>JBOGJI010000367.1:0-6313 GCA_050747865.1 Thermoanaerobaculia bacterium | reverse complement strand
GCCGTCGAGAGCGTGCCGGGTGTCGCCGAGGTGGCCTCGGTGGGCGGCTACGTCAAGCAGTACGACATCCTGCTCGACCCCAACGCGCTGCGCGGCTACGGCATCCCCCTGTCCGAGGTGGTGCGGGCGGTGCGCGCGTCGAATCGCGACGTCGGCGGCCAGACGCTGGAGATCTCCGAGCACGAGTTCATGGTGCGCGGGCGGGGGTATGTGAAGTCGAAGGCCGATCTCGAGCAGGTGCCGGTCGGCCTCGGGCCCGGCGGCGTTCCGGTGACGGTCGGCGATCTCGCCACCGTGCGCCTCGGCCCGGCGCCGCGGCGGGGCTTCGTAGAGCTGGCGGGCCGCGGCGAGGTGGCGGGCGCCATCGTGGTGATGCGCTATGGGGAGAACGCCCTGCAAGTCATTGAACGGGTCAAGGAGCGTTTGCAAGAGGTCGAGCGGAGCCTCCCCGAGGGGGTCGAGATCGTCACCACGTACGACCGGGCGCCGCTCATCGAGGCCTCGATCGACACCCTGAAGCACACTCTGCTCGAGGAGATGCTCGTCGTGTCTCTCGTCATCTTTCTCTTCCTGCTCCATGCCCGCAGCGCCCTGGTGGTGATCGTGACGCTGCCGCTGGCGGTGCTGATGGCGTTCATCCCCATGTTCTATCAGGGCTTGACCGCCAACATCATGTCGCTGGGCGGCATCGCGGTGGCGATCGGAGCGATGGTGGATGCCGCCATCATCATCATCGAGAACATTCACAAGCGCCTGGAAGAGCACGCCGCCTCCGCATCCGAATCAGGTGCCGGCGGCGCATCGCGCACCACCATCGTCATCCGCGCGATGCAGGAGGTGGGGCCGTCGATCTTCTTCGCCCTCCTGGTCATCACTGTCTCCTTCTTGCCCGTCTTCACCCTCGAAGGCGTGGAGGGGCGCTTGTTCAAGCCGCTCGCCTTCACCAAGACCTACTCGATGGCCTTCGCCTCGATCCTCTCGGTGACCTTGATCCCGGCGCTCGCCGCGCTGGTCATCCGCGGCAAGATCCGCGGCGAGGAGGCGAACCCCTTGAATCGCTGGCTGGTTCGCCTCTACACGCCGGTGGTGCGCTTCGTGGTGCGCCGGCGCGTCCCGGTGATCGCCGTCGCCGCCCTGCTGGTCGCCGTCACCGTGCCGGCGTTCCTCCAGCTCGAGAGCGAGTTCATGCCCCCCTTGAACGAGGGCGCCATCCTCTACATGCCGACTGCGCCTCCAGGCATGTCCTCCGGTGAGGCGCTGCAGGTGCTGCAGTCCATGGACCGCCAGCTCGCCCGGTTTCCGGAAGTGGCGAGCGTCTTCGGCAAGATGGGCCGCGCGCGCACCCCCACCGACCCGGCACCCATCGGCATGGTGGAGACGACCGTCGTCTTCAAGCCGCGCGACGAGTGGAGACCGGGGCTGACCTGGGGAGACCTGATCGCCGAGATGGACGCCAAGCTCCGCTACCCGGGGATGCCCAACATCTGGTGGATGCCGATCCAGACGCGCACCGAGATGCTCGCCACCGGCATCCGGGCGCCGCTCGGCGTCAAGGTCTTCGGCGACGACCTGGCCGCGATCGAGCGCGCCGCCACCGCGATCGAGAAGGTCGTGGGGCAGATCCCCGGCACCCGCTCCGCGTTCGCCGACCGCTCCACCGGCGGGTTCTATGCCGACATCGAGACCGACCGCCGCGAGGCGGCGCGCTACGGCGTGACCGTCGACGACGTCAACGACATCGTGATGACGGCGATCGGCGGCTTGGCAGTCACCGAGACCGTCGAGGGGCGGGAACGCTATCCGGTCGCGGTGCGCTATGCCCGCGACTTCCGCGAGTCGCCGGCGAGCCTGCGCGAGGTCCTCGTCCCCACACCCACCGGCGCCCAGGTACCGCTCGGCCAGCTCGCCGAGATCTCGTTCACCACCGGGCCGCCGATGATCCGCTCCGAGGACGCCAAGCTCGTCGGCTACGTCTTCGTCGATCCCGGCGATCGGCCGATCGCGAGCTACGTCGAGGAGGCGCGTGAGGTCGTCGCCCGGGACGTGGAGCTGCCCGCCGGCGTGCGCCTCGAGTGGGCCGGCCAGTTCACCTACTACGAGCGCGCCAAAGCCAAGCTCAAGGTGGTGGTGCCGGTGACCCTGGTCCTGATCGCGCTGCTCCTCTACTTCAACACCCGCTCAGCCGTTGAGGTCGGGATCATCCTGCTGGCGGTGCCGTTCTCGCTCATCGGCGCGGTGTGGCTGCTCTGGCTGCTCGACTTCCACCTGAGCGTCGCGGTGTGGGTCGGCATCATCGCCCTCGCCGGCCTCGACGCCGAGACGGGGGTGGTGATGCTGCTCTACCTGACGCTCGCCCGCGAGCGCTGCCTCGCCGCCGGCCGGCTGCGCTCGTTCGCCGACCTCACGGAGGCGATCGTCGAGGGGGCGGCACGGCGCATCCGCCCGAAGCTGATGACCGTCCTGGTGCTGCTCATGGGGCTCATGCCGCTCATGTGGTCCACCGGCGCCGGCGCCGACGTGATGAAGCGGATCGCCGCGCCGATGGTCGGCGGCATCGTCACCTCCCTCATCCTCGAGCTCACCGTCTACCCGGCGATCTTCGCCCTCTGGCGGGGCCGGGGACTGCCCCGCGGCGAGCATGCGCAGATTTGACGACGTCACTGTGTGACATTAGAGTGACATCAGCCCGGCAGCATGAGCCCGGCCGGCCCGGGGGGGAACCGATAGGTAGTTGGGCCAACCGAGGGAGGAAGGGCTGATGTGTAGTCGTACGGCCGTTCTCACGACCTGGGCGGTAGTTTGCCTGCTCGCGCCGGCGCAGCTCTGGGCGCAGGCCACGGTGTCGGGGCGCGTCACCGCCCAAGGGGACGCGGTGGAGGGCGCCAGCGTCTTTCTCATCGACACGGAGGTCTTCACCGACGAGGAGGGCAACTACAGCTTCGACGCCGTACCGGCGGGCGAGCAGACGCTGATCGTCTTCGTCGAGGGCTACCGGAGCGAGACGCGCACCGTCACCGTGGGCGCCACCGGCGAGATGCGGCAGAACTTCGAGCTCGTCCCCGATCTTCTCTACTCCGACTCCCTGGTCGTCACCGCGACGCGCAACCCGCAGACCAAGCGGGAGTCGAGCGTGTCGATCACCACTCTCGACGAGACGCAGATCGAAGAGCGCGCGGCACGCAACACCGCGGACCTGCTGCGCGTCGTACCCGGCTTCTACGTCGAGAGCTCCGGCGGCGAGGTGGGCGGCAACCTGTGGGCCCGCGGCCTGCCGGCCGACGGCTCCTACCGCTACGTCGCCCTGATGGAGGACGGCATGCCGGTGTTCGACTCCACCGAGCTGTTCTTCGTCAACTCTGACATCTTCGTGCGCTTCGACAAGACGGTCGCCGAGATGGAGGCGGTGCGCGGGGGCAACGCGGCGCTGTTCGGCAGCAACGCACCGGGCGGCGTGGTCAACCTGATCAGCAGGACGGGGACCAACGTCCCGCAGACCGACGTCGAGCTCACCGTCGGCACCGACGGGCTCGGCAAGGTCGACTTCGACCATGGCGGGCCGCTGGCCGAGGGCTGGACCTACAACGTCGGCGGCTTCTATCGCTACGACGAAGGGGTGCGCGACCCCGGCTTCACCGCCTCGGAAGGGGGACAGATCCGCGCCAACCTGAGCCGCACGCTGGAGCGCGGCTACCTGCGGTTCTACGGCAAATACCTGAACGACAGCAACATCTTCTACTTGCCGCTGCCCTTCCAGGCGGGCGGCGACTACGTCGCTGGCTTTCCCTTCGACGGCACCTTGACCAGCGACGAGGCGAACGGCCTGTCGGTGCCGCTGCCTGGCGGGGGACGCCTCGACCTGCCGCTCGACGACGGCCAGAAGCAGGACGGCTTCTCGCTCGCCGGCGAGCTGTCGATCGAGCTCGGCGGCGGCTGGCTGCTCGAGGATCGCCTCCGCTACATCGACATCGACCACACCTGGAACGCGCTGGTGCCGGGTAGTCTCGTCAATCCAGAGGTCTTCGCTGCGGATTTCGTGCCGCGGGGAGGGCGTTTCGAGTACTCCTTCACCAACCTCGACCAGCCGTTCGCGACCGCCAACGAGCTGCTGCTGCTCGGCGGGATCTGGCGCGTTGACAAGCCGATGGAGAACCTGTCGAACCAGCTCCAGGTCAGCAAGCAGGTCGAGCTGGGCGGCACCGATCACAGCGTCTCGATCGGCACCTACTTCGGCACCTACGACGTGGGCAACGCCTGGTCGTTCAACGACATCCTGACCGACGTGCGCTCGCAGCCGCGGCTGGTCGATCTCACCGTCTTCAATGCCGCCGGCATTCCAACGCGGGTCACCGAGGACGGGTTTCGCCGCTACGGCTCCAACTTCGTCAACGCCGACGGCGACGTAGACATCCTGGCGTTTTTCGTCGGCGACCAGATCCAGCTCAACCCGAAATGGCGCCTCGACCTCGGCGCGCGCTACGAGGAGAACGACTTCCACCAGGTGGTCGAGGAGACCGACACCTTCAACCTCGGCGACCCGTCGACCCTGGCGGACAACGAGGTGTTCGGCGGTACCGGGCGCTTCGTCGAGCGCGAGCAATCGTTCGAGGAGACCGCCGTGTCGGTCGGCGTCAACTACCTGCTGAACGACCGCGTCGCGCTGTGGGGCCGGGCGAGCAGCGGCTACAAGATGCCGATCCTCGACAACTTCCTCTTCGCCGACCCACCGCTCGAGGCCGAAGGCCTGCTCCAGTACGAGGTGGGAGCGCGCTTCGGCACGCCGAGGCTCGGCCTCAACGCCACCGCCTACTTCCTGACCGTCGAAGACTTTCCGAGCCAGGACGCCCGCATCGTCGACGGCGAGACGGTCTTCGTCACCGATTTCGTCGGCGAGGCGGAGACGCTCGGGCTTGAGGCGGAGCTGGTGGCGCAGCCGCTGCCCGGTCTTGACGTCTCGCTCTCCGCCACCCTGCAACAGCCGGAGTACACCGACTTCTTCGACGCAGACGGCGAGGGCGAGGTACGGGACTTCTCCGGCAACACGGTGCGCCGCGTCGCCGAGGAGATCTTCGACGTCACCGTCAGCTACGGACGCGGACGCTGGAGGGTCGGCGGCAACTGGAACTACTACGGCGACCGCTTCGCCAACAACGCCAACTCGATCGTCCTGCCGTCCTACGATGTGACGACGTTCCGGGGCTCCTACGAGCTCACCCCGCAGATGACCCTGGCGTTGGCGGTCAACAACGCCTTCAACAGCAAGGGACTGACCGAGGGTAACCCGCGTACAGACGAGGACGCCATCGCACTTGCCCCAGTCTTCTTGGCCCGCCCGGTGCTGCCTCGCCGGACCACGCTGTCACTCGCCTACCGGTTTTAGCGAGCGCGCCCCATATCGGCCGAACATTGGGAACTCGAGGAGTATAGGTCGCTATAGGTCGGGCGCTGGCGCGTCGTGCCATTCGGCGGCGAGGGCGAGGGCGACGCCGTTGGTCCAGCCGAAGCCGTCCTGGGTCGGGTACTCGCCGCCGGCGGCGCGGCGGCCGAGGTCGACGACGTCGTACTTCTCCACCATCCGGCCCGTCTCCTGGTAGGTGCGGCGGTTGAGGGCGAGCCAGCGGGCGCGGGCTTCCCGCGAGAGATCGGCGCGGCCGTAGCGGCGTGCCCCTTGGATCGCCAGCCACTGCAGCGGCGGCCAGCCATTCGGGGCGTCCCACTGCTGACCCGTCCGCACGGTGGTGGTGACGAAGCCGCCGGGGCGAAGGAAGTCCCGCTCGAGGCGCGTGGCGACGGCGCGGCCCTGCTCGGCGGTGGCGAGGCCGAAGTAGAGCGGCGCGGCGGCAGCCAGGGTCGGGCGATCGGTCACCCGCTCTCCGGTGCGCCAGCGGACGTCGTAGAAGAAGCCGGTGGCCGGATCGTAGGCGGCGGCGAGCAGGGCGCGACGGCGGCGCTCCGCCACCGCAGTGAACCGCCGCGCGGCCGCGGCATCTCCCGCCCCGCCGCGCGCAGCGCGCAGCGCCGCGATGGTGCGCTCGGCGTGGTAGAGGAGGCTGTTCAGGTCCACCGGGACGAGATCGACCGTCTCCAGCGTCCTGAGATCGGAGGGGTCGCGCATCCAGCGGCTCGAGAAGTCCCAGCCGCTCTCCGCCGCCGCCCGGACGTTGCGGTAGAACGCCTGGCGGCGCTCTCGCGGCAGGGTCGCGGCCAGCTCGTAGTCCTCGCGGAAGGATTCGGGCCGCGGCCGGGGTTGGTCGTCCCAGCAGCGATTGAGCAGGGAGCCGTCGGCGAGGCGCACGACCCGGCGGTGCGCCTCGCC
>JBOGJI010000366.1:0-5722 GCA_050747865.1 Thermoanaerobaculia bacterium | reverse complement strand
TCGCAGCACCGCGCTGGCCGTAGCGATCGTCAACGATTGCGCGGACTGGGACGCTCGACGGCAAGTCCGTCGAGTGAGTGGCGGAGATGTACACTTGACATCGCTGCCCATGGAAGGAGCGAGGAGGGAGCATACCGGGAGTATGTGACCGACGAGCGACACCGCAGACGACCCGCAACCCCCTGGCGCCCTTCGGGTTGCGGCGGCGTGGGGCCTGCTCCGGCGTCGCCGCTCCTCGACGATGCTCCGGCATCGCCTGCGTCGCGGCTCCTTGGTGCAGGCCCCACGGCGCTCGCAACGCGACCCACGGGAGATTCAGTCACAGGCTCTCAGACAACCGGACGTCGAGGCGTTGCGTACAACGGATGGAGCGATGTCGCAAAAGGCCACCACGAGCGGACGCGCCGCCGGACTCGCTACCCTCTGTCTGGTGGCGAGTTGCATGACTGGTCCGGGTCACCACATCCCGGAGCCTGCGGTCTCGACGGCGTCTGGTGGTGAGGATCGAGAGGAGCCGCGTGCCGATCCAGCCCCGACCTCGGCGAGCGAAGACCTCTTCGCCGCGAAGATCGCCCCCATGCTCGCGGAGCGCTGCCAACCCTGTCATTTCCCTGGTGGAGTGATGTACGACCGGCTCCCCTTCGATCAGCCCGAGACGATCCGCTCATTGGGCGACAAGCTCTTCAGCCGCATCCGTGACGAACAGGAGCGCCAGTGGATCCGCGACTTCCTCGCTGACAGTGAACCGTAGAACGAGCTTCGCAGGCAATCGGTGGGAAGCTCGTGGGTGCCCGGTCACCGTCGTCGCTTGGATAGCTCGTCGCGGAGAGCGCCGAGGACCTCGACCTCTATGCGGTCCTTGGGGCGGGCGGCGGCGCGCTTCATGGCGATCAGGTCGTCGAGGTCGACGACGGCGACGCTCTGGCCGGCAAGCTGCATGTCACTGGCGGTCGCCAGCAGATCCTCATACCCTCGCGAGCCCGCTGGATGTCCCAGGATGTCCAGGTTGCCGGCGACGGTGGCGAACGTGAAGTGATCGCCTCGCTCGAGGGTCTCGGCGTCGAGCAGGAAGGGGACATCCGCATCGACGCCGCGCAGCCGTGCGCCGAGTGCCCGCAGCGCCTCGGCCAGGCGCTCCAGGTTGACGCGGTCGCGTGCATAGCAGAGATCGAGATCGTTGGTGATCGTGGGAGAGCCCCAGAGACGCCCGGCGAGGCCGCCGATGAGGACATAACGGACGTGGTGCTGGGCGAGGGTGCGCAGGATCCGTTCAGGGTCGAAGGCGATGGGGCTCATTGCCGCGACTCCAGGAGACGATCGAGCGCCCTCGCCTCGGCCGCCGCAAGCCGCAGGCGCTCCGCCGGTTCGATGGCCAGCAGCTCCCGCATCGCGGTGCGGTCTATTCCGGCGCCGACGTATGGTGTTAGCTCGAGCTCGTATCCACAGGCGTCTAGGAGCCTGCCGAGGGTCTCGCAGCGAGGCGACGCAGCACCGCTCTCGATGCGGGCGATCGTCGGCTGTGCGATCCCGGTACGCTCGGCGAGCTCGCGCTGGCTCAGTCCGGCCTTCCGCCGCGCCCTGAACAGGAGCTTCGGCGTCTCCATGCCGCAAACAATATCATATTGATCTTGTAAGGAGCATAGAGTTCCCCGGTCACTCCCCTCCAGCCGGCACGCTACGCCGACTAGCTCGACCTCGTCGGCTTCAGCCCTGGAAGGCGTAGGAGATCTTGAGGAAGACTTGGCGGTCGGCCGGCTCGATGTCGCCGGTGCGCGGGTCGAGGAGCCGGGTGTCGCCGTAGCCGGCGTAGAGCACGGTCTGCCAGTTCAGCTTGTAGGCGAAGACGGCGGAGCCGGCAAAGTCGCTGTCTTCCGCGCTCACGTCGACCCGGTAGAGCGCCGGATCGCGCTCGGTCTCCACCCACTGGCCGATGAGGCGGATCCAGGAGCGGGCGTTGAACGTGTAGACGGTCTTGAGCCGTGCCACGTCGGCGGTGAACAGCCGCCCCGAGCGTCCTTCCGGTGTCTCGACGTCGAGCCACCGGCGGTCGGTGAGCACCTCGAACTGCAGGTGGTCGGTGGGGCGGAAAATGTTGGTGAGACCCACGGTCACCCCGTCGCCGAGGCGGTCGTTGACGAAGTCGACCTCGTCTCCCAGCGTCGCCGAGAGCAGGGCCCGCGCCCAGATCCGGCCCGGGCTGAGCTCGAACGAGGGTCGCACCTGGACGCGCTTGTGGACCTCGTCGATGCCGAGCACGTCCTCGAAGGCGAGCTCGACGCCGATGAAGCTGTTCCTGACGGCGTTCATCTCCAGACGCGGCGTGAGACCGCGCGTCAAGATGCCGCCGTCGCGACCGCCCACGTATTCGACGGTGCCGGAGAGGCGCAGTCGCGACACCGGGCGGTCCTCCGGCCGCAAGGTATAGCCGACCTCGGCCTGGCCGTATCGATAGCCGACCTGGGGTACGAAGCCGTTGTCGGCCCGGAACTCCTTGTCCACGTCCTGTAGGCGAGTGTAGTAATCCCAGGTGTCGGTCTGCCGGTACCAGGAGAGGCGGGCGGCGTGGCCCTCCAGGCGTCTACCGTCCCATTCGGCGACGAGATCGGGCCGCCGTGGCGTGTCGCTGAAGCTGTAGAGGAGCTGACCGGTCACCTCGTCCTGGTCGTTCGGCTGCCAGCGGAAGTCGGGACCGAAGACCCGGTTCGCGCCGCCGCCGTCGCTCTCGTCGATCTCGCGGCCGCTGTAGAGAAAGGACGCGAAGCTGCGGCCGATGTCGCGGCGCACGCGCGCGACCGCCACCAGCGACTCGAAGTCCTGGAAGGCGAGCTGGGAGCTGTTCGCGCCGGGCAGGATGACGCTGCCGCCGCCGCGATCCTCGCCGACCATCGCCGTGTAAGCGGTGCCGGCGACCTCGCCGGTCGCGCGCGCGCCCCAGCGCGGCGCCGTGAAGGTGCGCGTGTAGTGCGCCTGGATCGGCGTCGAGAAGAGGTCGATCCCCTCGAGGAAGAACGGGCGCTTCTCGGGGAAGAAGAGCGCGAAGCGCTCGTTGGCGGCGATCTGCGCCTCGTCGGACTCGACCTGCGAGAAGTCGGGATTGACAGTCGCGTCGAGCACGGTGTCGGGATTCGGGATCCACTTCACGTCGGCACCCAGCTCGGCCTGCGGGTCGTCGGATTCGAGCGGCGTGCCCAGCCCGGCCCGCGGTTGCGAGAGCTGGTTGGCGTGGAGGTAGGGCGCCGCCACCCAGTGGCTGCCCCCGGGAAGCCCGGCGAGCCCGACCAACGGCTGCACGTTGCAGATAAAGCAGTTGCTGTCACGCGGCAGACGCGTGGTAAACATCTGGTAGCGGAACTCGCGCGGCCGGTTGCGGTAGAGCATGATGCCCCATTGCTCGGGATCGCTCTCGGTGTAGCGCAGCGACGAGAACGGCACGCGCATCTCCAGCGCCCAGCCCGTCTCGGTAACGCGGCCGGCGCTCTCCCAGTAGAAATCGGGCGCGGCGTCCTCGCCGTACGCGTCGCTCGAGAAGGCGTCGTACTGAATGCCGCGCGGATTGGCGAGGAGGAGAAGCGCTGTCTTGCCGTCGTTGTTGGAGTCGATGATGAGGCCGCCGTAGTCGTCGGTGTTGCCGGAGATGCTGTCACGATCGCCGAGCGGCGCCTGGATCCGTTGCGGCTCGGGATCGGCGAACTCGAAGGCGGCGTAGAGGAAGTCGTCGTCGTACGCCAGGTATCCGACGTTCCCCACCTTGGGGGGCACGTTGTTGCCGGGGTTGGTCTCGTACCAGGTGTCGATCGCCTCCACCCCCTGCCAGCCGGGATCGGAGAGGTCCCCGTCGACGGTGATCGCACCAGCGGCACGGCGGACGGCGATCGGATCGCGCGCCGGCCGGGAATCGATCTCTTGCGCCGCCGCTGTCGCGGCCCACCCGGCAAGTCCCGTCGCCAGCAGCGCGCGGTAGCTCACGGCAAGCACTACGCCGGGCGTCGCGCAAGGTTTCACGCCGCCACCGGCGCTCAGAAGTCGCCTTCGGGCTTCAGCCGGATCGCAAAGCTCACGTGGTGCACGCCGTCGACCCTCCGCACCGGACGCACGCCGCCGAGCCGGCCCCGATCCGCTGCACGGCGGCGTTCTTGCGTCGTGACCATCGGATCGTCCGCGAATCGCAGCTCTTCAGTCCACTGACGACCGTGCTCCGGGGTCTCGACGCTCAGGTGGACATGTGCCGGTATCCGCCGCCCCGGATACGCGCCCGGTCGGATGGTCCGGAGCTCGAAGCGACCCGTGGCATCGGTGACCACCCAACCCTGGAGCCGCCACGGTCGGCCAGGCTTGTCAGGGCCGAAATAGACGCCCGCCTCGTCGGTCTGGTAGGCGAAGACCGTCACACCGGGTACTGGCGTGCGGCCGTCGGGGGCCACGACCCGGCCGTGGATCACCAGCGGCGTACCCGGCTCACCCTCCGGAGCGATGCGGCCGGTGGAGTCGAGATCTGCGGGCCGATGGGTCTGCGCTTCGGTCCACATGCGCAGCCACTCGGGGTCGACCTGCGCGCCCGTCGCCGGCGCGAGCAAGGTGGCCACGAGGAGAGCGGTCGGAGCCGACCGCAGCAGAATCGTGTGCATGCAGGAAGGACGGTTACGGCGTGCTGACCGTTAACTAGTGTTGTGTCTCCAACATGGCTTTACCCTATGCGCGAGGGCCGCACAGAGGGTGAAGGAGACACAACACTAGGGGTTGCGACCGGCACGACGACGCTCTGGTAGATTGCCGCGCTGTGATGCGTACGAAACAGCCCCCATACGCCACGACGATCGTGCGCGCGCCGCGCCTGTGCGACCGTCTGGGGCTCGATGTCGTGGTGGTGTCGGAGACGTTTCAGGAGACCGGCAGCTTCAAGTTCCGGGCCGCTTGGAACGTCGTCAACGCGGTGGAGCAGGAGCTGCTGCTCACCGCCTCTTCAGGCAACTTCGGACAGGCCCTGGCGCGTGCCTGCCAGCTCGCCGGCAAGCGGGCCATCGTGGTGATGCCCTCGGGCGCGCCGGGCATCAAGCGGCAGGCGGTCCTGGACTACGGAGCCGAGTTGGATCTGTTCGACCCGGCGGAGAGTAGCCGTGCCCGTCGCCTGGAGGAGATCGCCGCGGCGCACCCCGACGGCTACGCGGCCAGCCCGTACGACGATCCGCTGATCATCGCCGGCAACGCGTCGTTGGGACGCGAGATCGCCCGGAGACTCCCGGAATGCGACGCCGTGCTCGTGCCCGTCGGTGGCGGCGGGCTCGCTTCCGGCATCCTCACCGGGCTGCGCGAGGAGGGCTCGACGGCGGCAGTCTGGGGCGCCGAGCCGCTGCTCGCCAACGACGCCGCGCGCAGCCTGCGCTCGGGCCGTATCGAGCGGTCCGAAGGAGAGCCGCCGACGCTCGCCGACGGCGCCCGAACGCCGTCGCTGGGCGAGCACAACTGGGCGATCCTCAAGGATGGGCTGGCCGGCATCGTGGAGGTGCCGGAGGAGGCGATCGCGAGCGGCGTGCGCCGCCTCTTCCTGGACGCCAACCTCAAAGCCGAGCCCACGGGGGCGCTCGGCGTCGGCGCCCTGCTCACGGAACCGGACCGGTTCCGCGACGCCCGAGTCGCCGTGGTCGTCTCCGGCGGCAACGTGGATCCGGGCCTCTACGCCCGCCTCGTGACCGAACCCTGAAGCGGCCGGCGTCCCTGCCGGCCG
>JBOGJI010000365.1:0-6138 GCA_050747865.1 Thermoanaerobaculia bacterium | reverse complement strand
TGGTGGCGATCGCCCTGGCGCTGCTGTTCAAGGACGTCCTGCTGTCGCTGTTCGCCGGGGTCTTCACCGGAGCGCTGATCCTCGCCGGCGGCAACCCGGCGACTGCGTTCGCCCGCTCGATCGATCGCTTCGTCATCGAGGCGATGACCGACAAGGACCACGTGAGCATCCTGGTGTTCACCACGCTCCTCGGCGGGCTGGTGGGGCTGATCAACCGCAGCGGCGGCACCCGCGGCATCGTCGAGCGCCTGCGCGGCTTCGCCACCGACAGCCGGCGCGGCCAGCTCGCCGCCTGGGGCATGGGCGTGATGGTCTTCTTCGACGACTACGCCAACGCGCTGATCGTCGGGCCGACGATGCGGCCGATCAGCGACCGGCTGCGCATCAGCCGCGAAAAGCTCGCCTACATCGTCGACTCGACGGCGGCGCCGGTGGCCAGCATCGTGCCGCTGTCGACCTGGATCGGCTTCGAGGTCGGGCTCATCGCCGCCGCCTTCCAGGAGCTCGAGCTGCCGTTCAACGCCTTCGCCACCTTCGTCGGCACCATCCCCTTCCGCTTCTACCCCATACTCGCCCTGGTCGCGGGCCTCACGATCGCGGTCTCCGGCCGCGACTTCGGGCCTATGCTGCGCGCCGAACGGCGTGCCAGGCGCGAGGGCAAGGTGCTGGCCGACGACGCCCAGCCGCTCGCCAACGTCAGCGAGCGCGGGCAGGAGCCGCCGGAGGGGGCGCCGCTCAGGGCCCGCAACGCCTTGCTGCCGATCTTGACCGTGGTCGCCGTCACCCTCGTCGGGCTCTGGCTCACGGGGTCGGCGACGATCGCTGATTCGCAGGCCTCCGGGCTGGCGCGGGTGCGCGACATCTTCGCCAATGCCAACAGCTTCCAGGCGTTGACCTGGGCGAGCCTCTCCGGGGTCGCCGCCGCCTTCGTGCTGCCGATCGCGCAGCGGATCCTCACCCTGCGCGAGAGCACCGAGGCGATGGTGAACGGCTTCCGCTCGATGTTGCTGGCGCTGATCGTGCTCGTCCTCGCCTGGTCGATCGGCTCGGTCTGCGAGGCGCTGCAGACCGCCGACTATGTGGTGGGGCTCACCCAGGGGGTGCTGTCGCCGCATTGGATGCCGGTGCTGACCTTCCTGGTCTCGGCCGGGATCGCCTTCGCCACCGGCACCTCCTGGGGCACCATGGGAATCCTCATGCCGCTGGTCATTCCCATCGCCCACGGCCTGTCCCTGGCCGCCGGGCATGCGGTGACCGATCCGCTCTACTACACCTTCCAGCTCGGCACCATCTCCTCGGTGCTGGCGGGCAGTGTCTGGGGGGATCACTGCTCGCCGATCTCGGACACCACGATCCTGTCCAGCCTGTCGACCGGCTGCGACCACATCGCGCACGTGCGCACGCAGCTCCCCTACGCCCTGGCGGTGGGGGTGGTGGGGATGGCGATCGGAGACATCCCGACCGCCTGGGGCCTGAGCCCCTGGATCTCTCTGGCGGTGGGCGCGCTGGTGATCGTCGCCGGCCTCCTCTGGCTTGGCCGTCGCGCCGAGGCGTAGCGACCGGACCACGCCGCTGCGCGGCGCGGTGCCCCGTCTCGGCCGAGAAGAGTGCGTGCCACGCAACCACGGCCGAGACGAGCTCGGCCGCTACGGATAGGCGGGCATGCGGCTTGCGGGTATCCTTCGCCTTCCATGCGTGACCGGATCCCTGTTCTCGTTCTCGGCCTGTCCTTTGCTCTCCCCAATCTCTTAGCCGCGCAAACCCCTCCGTGCCTGCCCTGCGGCGGCCTTGCCGTCGAGTCCCCGGCTGCGGTGATCGAGGCGCTGGCGGCGGCGCCAAAGATCGAGCCTGACCAACGGCTCTACGTGGCCTGGCCGATGGCGCTGGACGGCACCGCCGACGGCTCCCTCGCGGGCGCTGTTGCGGCGGCCGGAGGCACTCCGTGGCTGCGACTGCAGTTCCGCACGCCTGAACCCCTCGTCGAGCATCTCGCGCGTCTCGAGGGGGAGCTCGAGGCCGCCGTCGCGATCCTGGAGCGGGCGCCGGCGAGCACCCATGTCCAGGTCGAGTGGCGACCGGGAGGGCGGCCGTCCACCGCATGGGACGATTACCGGTTCCTGCTCAAACGGGCGGCGGTGGCGATCGACGGGGTGCGGCAGGGGGTGCGGGTGCTGGCCGGGCCGGTGCCGGCGGATCCTGCCGTGCTCGAGGCGTTCTATGACGAGGAGATTCCGGCGTATTTCGAGGGGCTGGCCCTGATGCCGCCGCTCGAAGGCCTGCCCGTGGCTCTCGAAGCGCTGCGGGCGCTCGACCCCGGCAAGACGGCCGTGATCTTCGCCGCGCCCCAGCCGCGGGCCGCGAAGGCGGCGCTGGCGGTGGCGGCGCGGCACGCCGCCGCGGGCGCGCCGATCACGTTCTTCGCCGCGGAACGGCCGGCGCCGCTGATGCCGGTGCTCAAGCTCCTGGCGCGCGAGTTTGCCGGCGACCTGAGCTTCGATCCGCATTCGGCGCCGCAAGGGGCGCTCACCGGCTGGAGCTTCGTGCGTGGCGAGGACCTGGGGCTGCGGGTGGTGGTGGCGCCGCGGAATCCGGCCGCGGGCGCGGTCGAGGTGCGCTTCGCCGACCCCACGCTGGGCTCGCCCGAGTGGAGCCTCATCGACAGCGCCGACCCGATCCCCCTGTTCGGCATGCGGCGCACGCCGGAGGCCGTGGTCGTCGAGGTGGCGGACCCCGAGCCGGCGTTGGTCCTCCGTCTGGCGCGCGCCGGCGCCGGCGAGATCGCGGGGCTCGAGGACGTCGAGGCCGAGGTGCAGGTGCGCGACGAGCGGCAGATCCCGGTCGAGGAGATCCTGCGCCGCCTGCAGGCATTCGAGGACGCCCAGGCCCGGCGCATCGAGCACTACCAGGCGCTCAACACCACCCACATGCGCTTCCAGGGCAGCGGGGCCGGGCAGACCGTCGAGGCCACCTTCACCGGGCCCTACTTTAGCGACGGCGACGGCGGCACCGAGTGGGTGTGGCGCGATTTCTACATCAACGGGGTGCGCTGGCGCGGCAAGCGCATCCCGGAGATCCCCCTGGTGCAGCCGGAGAAAGCGGCGGCGCAGCCGCTGGAGATCCTGTTCACCCAGCAGTACCGCTACAGCCTGCGCGATACCGGCACCGTGGCCGGACGGGATTGCTGGGTGGTCGACTTCGAGCCCGCTGGGCCGGAGGCCGGCGACGGCCGGCGGTACCGGGGCACGGTGTGGGTCGACCGGCAGCTCTACTCCCGCGTGCGGGTGCGGGCGGTGCAGGTCGGTCTCGAAGGCGACGTGATCTCGAACGAGGAGCGGCACGACTACCGGCCGGTCGACGCGCAGGGGCGGCCGGCTCCCTGGAAGGACGCCGCCTACGTGCTGCCGCTGCACACGGTCAGCCACCAGATCTTCTCGGTCCTCAATACCACGCTGGCCGTGGAGCGGGAAAGCGAGATCATCGAGCTGGTCGTCAACGGCGACGGCTTCGCCGCGGCGCGCGACGCCGCCCACCGGTCCGAGGCGACCATGGTGCGCGACACCGACGCCGGGCTGCGCTATCTGGTGAAGGACGGCGAGACCGGCGAGCGCAGGGTGCAGGACGAGTTCGACACCAGCCGGCTGTTCCTCCTCGGCGGCGTCTTCCACGACGACTCGCTCGACTATCCGCTGCCGCTGGCCGGGCTCAACTACCTCGATCTCGACTTCCGCGACAGCGGATCGCAGCTCAACGTCTTCTTCGGCGGCGCGCTGCTCAACGCCAGCCTCTCCAATCCGGGGCTCTTCGGCACCCGCTTCGACGCCGGGGTGCACCTCTTCGCGCTGGCCGTGCCCTCCGAAGACAAGATCTACCGCGACGGCCGCCAGGTCCTCGACGAGGAGGTGGAAGAGCTGGCGCCCAACGTCGAGCTCAACCTCGGCCATCCGGTGGGCTCGTTCGGCAAGCTGCAGGCGGGCTACGAGCTCACCTACCGCAACTTCGGCCGCACCGACGAGACGGTCGAGGAGTTTCGGCTGCCCTCTGACCACCTGGAGCACGCCGCCTCGCTGGGCCTGCGCTACGACCGCGCCGGATACCGGCTGCGGGCGAACGCGTCCTGGCATCGGCGCTCCGAGTGGGAGCCCTGGGGCCTGCCGGACAGCGCGTTCGATCCCGACACCGATCAGTTCACGCTCTGGGACGCCGGCATCGCCAAGGACTTCGACCTCCCCAGCTTCCAGCGCTTCAGCGTCGAGGCCCAATACCTGGGAGGCGAGAGCCTCGATCGCTTCAGCAAATACGACTTCAGCCGCTTCAGCCCCGCGCGCGTGCGCGGCTACCAGTCCGGCAAGGTGCGCGCCGAAGAGGCGCTGGCGGCGCACCTGAGCTACGGCTTCGGGGTCAGCGAGCACCTGCGCCTGGACGTCCTGGGCGACGCGGCCTGGGCGACGGACGACGCGGCCGGGCTCGACCGCGAGCTGCTCGCCGGCGCCGGCCTGGCCGGCAGCTTCATGGGGCCTTGGGAGACGCTGATCCAGCTCGACGTGGGCTTCCCGGTGGCCGGCCCCGAGGACGGCTTCACCGCGTTCATCGCCGTGCTGAAGCTGTGGAAATGACGCGGCGTCTCTAATCTGCGAAGAGTCCGGGAAGCCACAGCGTCATGGCGGGGACGTAGGTGATGAGCAGCACGCCGAGGGCGAGCAGCAGCAGCGCCGGCAGGACCGAGCGCGCCACCTCCAGCAACGGCCGGTCGAAGCGGTAGGAGGCGAGGAAGAGGTTGAGGCCGACCGGCGGCGTCAGGTACCCCAACTCCAGGTTGGCGACGAACAGGATGCCGAGGTGGATGGGGTCGACGCCGAACGCCGCTGCCAGCGGCAGGATCAGCGGCACCACCACCACGATGGCCGAGAAGATGTCCATCAGGCAGCCGACGAGCAGCAGCACCAGGTTGAGCGCCAGCAGGAACAGCAGCCGGGAGCCGATGTGGGTCTGGGTCCAGTCGACGAGCATCGAGGCCACCTGGGCGTCCACCAGGTAGTTGGTGAAACCCTTGGCGACGCCGAGGATCACCAGCACACCGCCGAGCAGCACCACGCAGTGCTTGAGGACGCGCGGCAGATCGCGCCTGAGCGACAGGTCGCGGTGGGCGACGGCCTGGACCAGGAAGCAGTAGAGCACGGTCAAGGCCGACGCCTCGACCAGGGTGGCGAAGCCGCCAAAGACGGCGAGGAGAATGAACGGCGGCAGCAGCAGCTCCCACTTGGCCCCCCACAGCGCCGCCCTCGCCTCGGCCCAGATGAACTCCTGGCGCCGGGTGCTGCGCCGCCGCGCCGTCATCACGCCCCAAAGCGCGACCAGGGCGACGAGCAGCGTCCCCGGCACGATCCCGGCAAGGAACAGGTCGTCGACCGCCACGCCCGCCACCACGGCGTAGAGGATGAGCGGCAGCGCCGGCGGCCACAGCAGGCCCAGAGCGCCGGAGGAGGTCAAGAGCCCGAGCGAGAAGCGCTCCCCGTAGCCCTCTTCGCGCAGCGCCGCGAACAGCAGGGCGCCCAGCGCCAGGATGGTCACCCCCGAGCCGCCAGTGAGCACGGTGAAGAAGGCGCAGACGAAGGCGCAGACGATCGCCGTCCCGCCGGGCAGCCACCCCACCCAGGCGCGGAACAGCCGCAGCAGCCGCTTGGAGGTCGTGCCCTCGGCGAGCAGGAAACCGGCGAGGGTGAAGAGGGGGATGGCCGGCAGCGTGGCCGAGACGTTCAGGCTGTAGGTCTCGAGCGGCACCGCCGCCGCCGGCACACCATCGGCGAGGAAGAGCAGGATCGCGGCGCCGCCGATGGCGGCGAAGATCGGCAGGCCGGCCACGGTGGCGACCAGCAGCAGCACCAGGCCCGGCCAGGCGGGCAGGCCGGCGAGCAGCTCGGTTCCGGCCAGCCACCACCCGGCGACGGCGGCCGCGAGGCCGCCGACCCGCAGCCCCCAGCCGTCGCCGGCCCCCCGGCCGAGGCGCCAGGCGATGAGCGCGAAGGACAGGGGCAGCACCAGCAGCGCCACCCACACCGGGAGATCGGGCCCGAACGTGGAGCCGAACCGGCGCTCCTCGGCGAGGAAGTCCCAGCTCGCCCGGGCGAGGCCGCCCGAGAC
>JBOGJI010000364.1:0-1345 GCA_050747865.1 Thermoanaerobaculia bacterium | reverse complement strand
CTTCGCAAGGCGTTCGCACCCGCTCGGTGGCCGACCCGCCGCCGCTGCCCGAGGGCACTTTACGCCTGGCAGCGCACGGGCGAACCGCCAACTACGCATCCGTGCGTCCCTTCGCATCCCGCTTGCTGGAGCCGTTTGTCGGCTGGGTGGCAACTGGGTGGCAACCCGGCTCGGGATCCTGGACCCGCAAGATGGCATCGAGGTCGGCATGGGTGAACAGCAGCCGGCGACCGTCGCGGTGGACTCGGAGACGGCGGCGTTCGACCAGCTCGTAGACGCGGGAGGCCGGCGCTGCGAGATAGGCCGCCGCCTGCTCGACGTTCAGGTAGGGGGCCTGCCGGTTCGGGTCGAGCAGCTCGACCACGCGGCGGGCGATCCGGTCGACGAGCTCGTCGGGGATCTCGAAGCGAAGTTCGCTCACGTGACCGTATACCCCCCGGGGGTGTTTGCGAAGGACGTAGAGGGCTCGTGCCTGGGAGGGGCGCAACGTGTACGCCGCCGCTTCACGGTCCCGCCCCGCCCTCTGCCTCCGGGATCAAGGAGGCTATGAACTTGCCGATCTCCTGCCACTGCTCGAAGGGCAAGTCGTCGGGCAGCTCCAGACCGGTCGGCGTGAACCTGATCCCCGCCGCGGCGAATTCCTCGAACGCCCCCCGGTAGCAATCCTCGGCCTGCGTGATGTACTGCCGCGCGCCGGCGAGACGGTCCTCCTGATCCACTTCCTCGCGGGGCGCCGCGAGCTGCTTCAAGGTGCCGCGGACGCCCAAATGCGCGACCCGTCGCGCATCTTCGGCCCGGTTGGCGAGCTGTATGTAGCTCTGCGCCGTCCGCCAGCTCGCCGGGAAGTGCTCGGTAATCCAGTCTCCCCAGCCGCCGTGCCCTACCTTCGACTTCGCCTCGATCAGCAGCTCGCCGCAGCGGATCGCGTGCTCGACCGCGGACGTGAAGGCCGCCTGCGCGGCCTCGTGCTCGTCTCGGATCGCGGTGGCAATCGTCGCCAGCTCGGTGACGCCGCGAGGGGTCAGGTCGGTTCCGGTCATGCCGCAACTCGCTTCATGATCCGCGGGCAGACGAACTCAATCGACCTCACCACGGCCGCAGCTCCTCGTCGTCATCGAGGGTGACCCCAAGCAGCTCCGCGGGGCGGGCCTCCTCATCGGGGGAGCATGTAGACGGCTTGTGCCTGGGAGGGGCGCAACGGTCGGTACGAACGCTTCCTCTTCTTCTCGCACCCGCCGGTGCAGCGCCCAGCCACGGAGCTGCGGCCGCGCGCCCGGCAGAGGCGCGGGCCGCAGGTTCGGGGCGGCGCTGCTGTCGATTCTCCGCCGCTTTCGCCGCTGCCGGT
>JBOGJI010000363.1:0-9325 GCA_050747865.1 Thermoanaerobaculia bacterium | reverse complement strand
TCGGGTCGTTGCTCTCGAAGCAGATGCTGGCCTCGTGCTCGCCCAGGCCCAGGAGCTCGGTGTCGATGGTCACCGTGACGTCGGTGGAGCCGCCGGGTGTCGTCGTGCCGGAGGTCGGCATAACGGTCAGCCAGCTCGGAATCGTGCAGTCCAGCGACTTGGCGAAGTTGATGAAGTACGAGGTGCCGTCCATCTTGGTCCCGACGTGCTGATTGTTGCGGTCGAGCTCCTGGATGCCCTGTCCGCCGACGCTGCCGGTGACCAGGAAGTTGAGGTTGGGCAGCTCGTAGACGCCGGCCTGCGAGGTCACCGTTCCCTTGTAGTTGGCGACCAAGTTGCCGTCGGGGTCGAGCTCGTACAGCCCATCGCTCAGCGACGAGACGAGGATGTTGCCGTTGGCCGCGAAGGCCATCTGCGCGGGGGCACCCGTGAGGTCCGCGAAGATGTCGAGGAAGTTGCCGTCGAAGTCGTAGCGCTGGACGCCCGCGGGGCTGAGGAAGTTGGTCACCAGGATGTCCGACTCGCGGACGAGCAGATCCCAGGGACTGGTGAGGCCGTTCGCCGCGCCGTCGATGAAGACCCCGACGAAGTTGCCCTCGAGGTCGAACTCGACAATCCGATCGGCAGCGGGGTCGTCGGCCGAGGTCACCAGCAGATTGCCGGTCACCGGATGGAAGGCCATGCCGCGGACGTTGTTCAGGATACTGGTATCCGCGCCGCCTGCTGGCGCGAAGACGCCCAGGTAGCTTCCGTCCTCGACGCTGAAGGCGTGTACCACGTCCCCGGTCTGCGCCGTCAGCAGCACCCGCTCGCCGTCCGGATGGAGCAGGGCCTCCCGCCGCGCGCCGGAGAACGCAGAGATGTCGATGAGCGCCGGATCGACGACGTCACCGGTCTCGGGATCGAGCGCGACGATGAAGTTGAGCGTCGTGTTGGGCACGATCAGGGCGCCGTCCTGCAGCACGTCGTTGGGCGAGGTACCGCGGGCGCGCGGCCTCCGGTCCGGGGGCAAAGGCTCGGACAGCTCGATGCCCGCCTCCGCGGCCGCCACCAGCTCGGGGTCGAGGGCCGTGTCCGCGGCGCCGTCCGCCGGCGCAAGCACCAGACCGGAGCGCGGCGCGCCGTCGGTCACCGGCCGGTAGCCGCCGAGCGGAGCGTTGAGGCCGCGCCGCAGAGCCTCCTGCACGATGGTCCAGTCGAGGTCGATCGAGCCGAGGTTGCTGACCGTCAGGGTCTGCACTTCGGTGTCACCGGCCTCGACCGAGACGACGATCTCCTCCGGCGCCACCTGGATCGCCGGCGCCGCCACCACGGTGAGGGTGACGGGCACCTCCACCACGGGCGTCTCCGGGTCGTCCGAGTTGACGCAGAAGCTCGCCTCGTGCACACCGGGCGTGAGGCCCGTCGAATCCACGCTGACCGTCACCTCCAGGCTGGAGAAGGGCGGCGTCACGCCCGATGCCGGATCGGCGGCGAGCCAGCCCACGTCCGCCTGGGTCGCGCAGTCCGTGGTGGTCTCGCCGATGTTCCAGGTCAGGTCGACATTGCCGATGTTGCCGACGTTCAGTGTGTCGCTGTCGCTCTGGGCCTCGAACACCTCGAAGGTGAAGGACGCGGGCGTGACCTCGATGGTCTGCGGCAGCGGCACCAGCGCGAAGTTGTTGGTTGCGGTCCCGCCTTCAGTGACCACGACGCCGTTGACCGTCTGCGGGAAGAAGCCGTCCATCGAGGCGGTGATGTCGTAGGTCCCCACCGGGGCGGAGATGGTGTAGGTGCCGTCGGCCAGCGTCATGCCGCCCAGGGTGACCGGTCCCACGGCCTGGATAGCGACCCCCTGGATCGGCGCCGTGGTCACGGAGTTGGTGACCGTTCCGGTCAGGGTGCCGCTCGGCCCGGCGACCGGGATGACCGCATGGCAGGCCGACATCGGGCCGGTGCAGGCGTCGGTGGTCCCGACCGCCATGACGCTGTAGAGCACCTCGAACCCGTTGCGCAGGCCGGTCTCGGTGAACGAGGTGCCGGTCGTCGTGCCCACCAGGGCCTTGCCGAAGTCGCAGCCGTTCACCCCTTCGGTGCGGAAGATCTGGTATTCGACGGCGTCCGGCACGGCGTCCCAGGTCAGCTCCATCCCCTCGTCAAAGGCGGTGGTCGCGAGGTTCGTCGGTGCATCGGTCGGGGCGCCGGCGCAGCCGGAGTTCTGCACCACGGGCGCATTGCAGGCGATTTGGTGGCGGTCGAAAGCGGCGAAGAGCGCCGACATGTGCGGCGTGCCGTTCGTCAGGTCGCCGTCGTCGTCATCCACCGTCAGCCAGCCGAGGTAGCCGCTGTCGGCATTGCAGCCGCCGGTGCCGTCGCTCACGCACTGGTACCAGTCGACGACATTGAACGAGCCATTGAACGCGAGCCGGGTCCCGAGCTCGAGGGCCGTGTTGAGGTCGAGGTTGAAGTCCGAGCCCTCGAAGCCCATGAGATCCCGGTGCACCAGGTCCCACGAGGTTTCGCTCACCACCGACCCCTCGCAGTGCGTGGCGCCGCCGCAGGGCGTGCCAGTGCCGGCGGGACAGTTCGCATCGATCCACGCGACGGTGTGCGGCAGGCCGCTCTGGCGCTTGGCGTAGTCGACCTCGCGCACGCCATCGCACTCGAGACAGGGGTCGCCATAACCGGCGCAGTTGGGACTCGTCGGGCTGGTATTGGCGAGCCAGAAGCCGCGGCCGATGCACGACGTGTTGAGGCGGTTCTGGGCGTAGACGTCGGCGATCCCCTCCCCCGGCCGGGAGATGGCCATCACGCCGGTCCTGCGGTCCATCCCGTGACCCCACTCGTGGTCGAAGACCGCCGCGATCTCGCCGGTGTTGCGGCACTCGAATGGGGGCGTGGGCGAGGCACCCTCCCGGTAGAAGTTCACCGTGAAGTTCGTATTGCTCCAGAACGCGTTGCAGACCAGGTTGATGTTCATGTTGGCCGTGAGCTGCTCGTTCAGCCAAGGCTCTGTCGGCAGATAGCCGAGCGCCTGCTCCTTCAGACGGTTCAGCTCGTAAAAGCCGGTGCGCGAGGCATGGGTGTCACCCGCCGAGTGGCCGGGCGGCACCTCGCAGTTGGTCCCCGGGCCCTCCAGCAGGTCGAGATCCCCAGCCGCCGCCGATTCGTTAACGGCACCGCAGACGTCGGCCATGCGCACGAACTGGCCGGAGAGTGTCGTCGAGATCGTGCCGGCGTCGGTGCCCAGCGGCAGATTGCCGCCGGTGGTGGTGAAGCCGACCGGGTTGCCGTCGAGCAGGATGTCGGCGAACGGCATCGGGTAGTCGGGCTGCTCGGTGCCTTCGTCGCCCATGCCGTCGTTGCTCACCGGGTAGATGCCGCCCTCGACCCGGCGCGACAGGTAGTCGTTCATGTCCTGGAAGGACAGCACCTCACCGCTGTGGGCGTCGACCAGGGCCTCCCAGCTCCCCCGATGGTCGTCGAGGATCGGTTGCAGCACCCAGACCAGCCGGTGGTTCACGCCCTGTCCGATCACCAGCCGTGATTCATCATCCTGGTCCGAGACCGGCACGATCTCGAGCCGCGCCGGCTCGCGCAGCCCGGCCGCCGCGAGCCCGTCGAGGTACCCGCGCAGGATCTCTTCGGCGCCGTCCGCGGCGACCCGCGGCGTGGTGTCGAGCGACACCTCGCCCCAGTTGCGCTGCCCGGTGAGAACCAGGTTGCCACTGTTGATCGCCGCCGTGACGAAGGTATGGCGGACGGGGATGCCGTCGACGGCGCGCCCGACGTTGATGTGGATCAGGCGCTCGCCGATCGCCGTCACGCTCGGCTCCCCGAGCTGCTCGGGGTCGATGCGCAGCGCCGCCGCGTTGTCGATCAGCCAGGTCCGGAAGGCCTGCCAGGCGGCGCGCTCGAGGGCCTCGGCGCCCCGCGGCTGCTGCCGCCCGAGGTCGGACCACTGGAGGTCATTGCCCACTCCGGTTCCCGGAACGAGCGGCCGGGTCAGGATCAGCGTGCCCCAACGACCGGTGCGTCGGTCGAAGTAGGCGTTGCCCGGGTCGACGCCCAGGCTGCCCAGATCGCTGCCGAGCCGGCGGGAGAGGTCGACCTCCAGCCCGGCGATGGGCACGAAAACGTTGATGTAGTGCAGATCCGGATGGAAGAGCTCTTTCTGCCGCAGCGGCTCACTGCCGTCCGGAGGCACCACCGCAAACGCCGCCGGTACTGCAAACACCGCTGCCGCGATCAGACAGGCCGCAACCGCACCGACACACCGATTCCATGTCCCTCTCATGGCTCGCTTCTCCTCCCGGTCTAAACAGAATCTCTCAAGGCCCGGGACAAACGTCGCCGGGCCCCGGAGGACGCACCGCGCGCGCCCTCCAGGCTTGGCTTCTCCTGCTGCGGTAGAACCGCTTCACTGCACCATCAGGATGCAATTCACAACTTTTTGCCTAACAGACTGGTCGACCTTACACGCCCCCGGCCGCGCGTGTCAAGACCGATGGTGGTCGTCCGCTCGAGCGCTTGGCCATAGTGTGTATGTCGTGGCAAGATTGCTGCATGGGTGAGGCTCCCATGAAGGTCGTCCTGACCGAACCAGGTATTGCCGGCTCGTATGTCGTCGCTGAGCGCCGGCCGAACGGCACGATCGTCCTGAAGCCGGAGCGCGAGAGGCTCTCGGCGGTGCTCGCGGAGACCCAGGGCAAGGTGTTCCACGGCGAGGAGTTCATCAGGCACCTGGAGCGGGTTGCGACCGCCGAGGACGATCTGCCCCGGGACGAGCAAGGGTAGCTGGTGCCCACGTTCGAACGCGAACCGCGGTTCGACCGCGAGTTTCGCCGGCTGTCGCGTGAGCTACAGCGCGCCTTCCTGGACGTCCTGCCGTCATTCATCGAGGCGCTCCGAGCGAAGCCTCCCGCGTTTTCACCTCGCCTTCGCGTCAAGCGCGTGGAAGGCACGCCGGGTGTCTGGGAGATGACTTTCGCACCGGATGGGCGCGCGACCTTTGCGTACGGTCGCGAGGTCGTGCGCGGGGAGCCGCACGTCGTGTGGCGTCGGATCGGCGACCACTCCATCTTCGACGATCCCTGAAACAGGACTCTTCCGCCGCCTCGCCAGCTTCGAACCCGTGGCGCGGACGGAGGTCGGCCGTTGCGGGCGGGGTCGCGCGTTAGGACGACGGCGGACCGGGGCTGCTAGACTCCGGCGACCTTTCGGTTTCGGGAACCCATTGACGACGACAGAGGAGAGCCGCATGCCCCGTCACAGCCGCGTCCGAGTCTTCACCCTCGTCCTCGCCGCCGCCGCGGCGGCCGGCGCCGTCGGCGCCCCCGCGCGCGCCCAGCTGGACGACCGTTCCACCCTGCCCCTGCGCTGCGCGACCATGGACAGCGAGATGCGGGCGTTGCTCTACGGCATCGGCACGGATCCGACCGACTGCTCGCAGAGCTCGACCAACCCGACACCCGACTACGACCCCGGGGCGCTGTACGAGATCCCGGTCGTGGTGCACATCATCATGAATGACTCCTGCACCAGCGGTGTCATCTCGGACGAGCTGGTGCAGAGCCAGATCGACATCCTGAACGAGGACTTCCTCGCCCTGCCCGGCACCAACGGCGGGAACGGGACCGACGCGCAGATCCAGTTCGTGCTCGCCAGCGTGGATCCGGACGGCAATCCCGCGACCGGCATCACGCGGAGCTGCAACTCGACCTGGTTCAACGACGGCGGCGCCTACTGGACCAGTCTCGCCTGGGACCCGCACAACTACGTGAACATCTACACCAACACCGCCGGTGGTTTCCTCGGCTACGTGCCCTTCCTGCCCGCCGACGGCGGCGGCGGCCAGGTGGGACAGCTCCATGACCGCGTGGTCATCCTGTGGGAGTCCTTCGGCCGCGACGCGCCGATCGGCCCGCCCTACGATCAGGGCCGCACCGCGACGCACGAGGTCGGCCACTACCTGGGGCTCGAGCACACCTTCAACCCCCAGGGTCAGTGCGGCAACGCCGACCCACCCGGCTGCTACACGAGCGGCGACCTGATCTGCGACACGGAGGTGGAACAGTCGCCCCGCTTCGGCTGCCCCGGCGGCGCCCAGAGCTGCAGCTCGCTCGACCCCATCGACAACTACATGGACTACTCCGACGACCTGTGCATGGAGCGCTTCACGCCGGAGCAGATGCGGCGCAATCGCTGCACGCTGCTGCACTATCGCCCGGACCTGATCGACATGGTGGTGCCGGGGCCCGAGCTGACGCTCTCCGCGGCCGGCCTCGACTTCGGCGACGTGACGGTCGGCACCACCAGCGCGCCGCAGACCGCCGACCTCTCGAACACCGGCGACGCGGCCGCCACCGGGCTCGTCTTCGGCACGCCGGGCAACGGCTTCGTCGCCGACACCTCGGACTGCGGCGCCACCCTGGAGCCGGACGCGAGCTGCACGATCAGCGTCACCTTCACGCCGCCGGCGGTCGGCCCGGCCGCCGCGACGCTGGAGATCGAGGCCGCCGAAGGGGCGGTCGCCACTCTCGACCTCGCCGGAAACGGCACCGCCGAGACCCTGATCTTCGCGGCCGCGGGGCTGGCCGTCGACCCCACGAGCGGCACCTCCGACGGCAACGGCGTCCTCGAGCCGGCCGAGCTGGTCACGGTGGCGCCCGCGTGGCGCAACGACGGGGCGTTTGCCCAGGGCCTGACCGGCGCCGCCTCCACCTTCGGCGGCCCGGAGGGAGCCGTCTACAGCCTGCTCCAGGACAGCGCCGACTACGGCGTCGTCGATCCGGGCGCGACAGCGAGCTGCCAGGACGGCGGCTGCTACCAGATGGGTCTGAACGACCCGTCGCCGCGCCCGGCGAGACATTGGGACGCGAGCTTCGACGAGGAGCTGTCGGACGCGACCACCGCGACCTGGACGCTGCACATCGGCGACAGCTTCACGGACGTGCCGCGCGCCGGCCTCTTCTACTCCTGGATCGAGACGCTGCTGCACCACGGCGTGACCGGCGGCTGCACGGCGACGGAATATTGCCCAGCGGGCCCGAACACGCGCTCGCAGATGCCGGTGTTCCTGCTCAAGGCCTTCGAGGGCGGGGACTACACGCCGTCGGCCTGCGTGGAGGGCGCGGAGGTGTTCACGGACGTCCCGTTCGACAACCCGTTCTGCTCGTGGATCGAGGAGCTGGCGGGCCGCGGGGTGACCGCGGGCTGCGGCGGCGGCGGCTACTGCCCCAACAACTCGGTGAGCCGCGACCAGATGGCGGTGTTCCTGCTGAAGACGCTGGAGGGCCCTGGCTACACGCCGCCAGCCTGCAGCGGGGCGTTCGGCGACGTGCCCTGCCCGTCGCTGTTCGCCGACTGGATCGAGGACCTGGTCGCCCGCGGCATCACCGCCGGCTGCGGCGGCGGCAACTTCTGCCCCGGCGCGTCGGTGAACCGCGAGCAGATGGCCGTCTTCCTGGGCAAGACCTTCGGCCTCACCCTCTACGACCCGTAGACCCGGAATCGCGGCGGCCCGCGGCTCTGCACCCGAACGGTGCGGAGCCGCGGGCTCGCTGGTCATCGGCGCGGAGCATTCCGGAACAGACGAAGATCGGGGACGTAAGGCTCGACTCGTGCGGGCTCCATACCCCGCAAGGTGGGGTGCAGCGGATCGAGCAACACGTTCCACTCGTGCGGCACCACGGCCGAGGGGAGGCGCAGAGCAGGGGATTCCCCCGACCGCAGCCATTCATCGCCAAGCGCGCGAGTCATGGACTCGTCGTCCTGCCACCCCCGCGCCAGCTCACCGATCTCCGCGATCAAAACGCCGCGCGGCAAGTCGATACAGAGGAGCTTCGCATCGCGCGGAATGTCTTCGGGATCGATCTCGAGGTGGACGCGATACTCGACGATGGCACCTGCCGGAGTCTCGGCCGTGTACACGATGGGTCGCCCGGCGTGGTGCCAGCGCCCGGACGCGATGAGCCCGCCCCGGCCGTCGAGCGCCGTGAATCGACTGATGAGCCAGACGCTCAAGCGAAAATGCCGTGATCGATCTGGAGCAAGCGCTGCTCGACCAGCCTCGCGCCGTGCTCGGTGGCCACCAACTGCCAAGGCGTGATGCCCGGACGGGCCGGATCGAGATGGCGCTTGGGCTTGCTCAGCCAGCGAAGGGCCTTCTCCGTTTCGCCGAAGACATCCTCCGCGAGACCGAAGATCCGCGCCAGCCGCACTGCGCGGTCGGACTCTTCCGGTGTGAGGCGCTGGCGCTGCGCCAACCGCCGGCGCAGCGTGCGGCCCGGTCCGAGAATGGCGTGCAGCGTCGCCTTGGTGAGGCCCAGGCCGGCCAGGTGCCTGTAGGCCTCACTGGGAATGCCGTGCTCGATCTCCCGCACCAGGTCCGACTCCGAGTGGACGTTGGGGATGCCGAGTAGCTCGGCAACATGGGTCGCGGCAATGGTGTTCATCCGACGGTCCTCTGGCCAAACGCCTCCATTCTATCGGCAGTTGCCCCCATCGGCAAATGCACCGCGGATCCTGCTCATAGTTGGCTTGGGGCCTATGTGACGGTGTGGCCTCCCGCGGTCGAGGCGATGTTACGCGAGGGCCAGGAATCTGGTCAGCACCGTGTCGACGGTTCGCATCGTAGCCTCATCCAGCCGGCCGATTCGCTGGCCGACCTTGCCCCGCGGCGCGGTCGCGGCCTTGTCGATACAGACCTGGGACGGCTTCTGCAGGCCGTTGTCCGGATGGGGCTGCACGGTGATTCGCAGCATCGGTGCGTCCCGTAGTCTGCTCGTCAGGAGTAGCAGGGTCACGGAGGGAAGCGCGGCGAAGGCGTCGTCCTGGACGACGAGGGCCGGGCGGGGTTTACCGTAGTCGCCGGGCATGGCGACCGCGACCAGATCGCCGCGCCTCACTCCCGGTCCTCGGCCGCCGCGAGCTCGTCGAACAGAACATCCAGCTGCCGCAACATGGCGGCCTCGTCGCTGTCCGGGTCCCGGGCGGCGGCGGCGAGCTCCAGCGACTGCCGGTGCGCTTCGGCCTCGAACTCACGACGGCGTTGTCGATCGACATGCTCGCGGACCAGCTCTCGCAGCACCTCGCCAACCGGTCTCGACTCACGCTCGGCCAGCTCTTCGAGATCCGCCTTCATGCGCGGGTCAATGCGAAAGGTCACCACGTGGGGCTTCGCTGGTGCAGTGGTACGGGGCACGACCTTCCTCCTTCCGTATTATACTTCGTATGCTACCCTATAATACATATCTGTCGTACGACTCGACTCGAACAGCAAAGCCGTGCTAGCCCGCTTGGCGGTGGAACTGGGCGGATAGCAAACGGCGGCCGAGCTCGGGTG
>JBOGJI010000362.1:0-2257 GCA_050747865.1 Thermoanaerobaculia bacterium | reverse complement strand
CGGCTCCTTCCAGCAGGCCCCACGGCGCTCGCAACGCGACCCATGGGAGATTCATTCACAGGCTCTTAGGCGGTATCATGCGTCCAAGGGGCCAGCCCCGATGATCCGCAACCCGACCACCCTTCTCGCGGCAACCCTCCTCGGCCTGGTGTGGCCTGCGCCGGCCGCGGCGCAGGCCGAATGCGGCGGCGAGCCCCTGTGCAACTGCATCATCCAGCTGGGGCGCGCGGTGGAGGGAGAACCGGTGGACGTCGAGCGGCTGCGCGGCGGCCTCGGTCAGACGGCCATCGAGATCTTCCAGCGCGGCGGCTCGCAGAACATCCCGGTCGTCTGTAACGCCGCGAAGTACTACACCGACCACGACCCCTCCTGGTTCCTCGACTACCTGCGCATCCAGGCGGACCCGCAGCCCCCGGGGTTCCTCGGCACCGAGGTGCTGTCTCCCCTCTACATGCAGTCCGTCCTCGGCTCCATGCTGGCCGTGCGCGCCCATGCCGTCGATCGCGGCCACGTACAGCTCGTCGCCACCGCGGACCACTGGCTCAAGGCGGTGTGGGCGCTGATGGCGCTGTCGACCGCCGAGGCGCCGCTGGCCGGCGGCACCATCGTGCAGCGGAAGGACGAAGAGGCGGTCGAGCCCAACCGCGCCTACACCGCCGGCGTGTCGGTGCCGGCCGCCGGCTCCCGCGCCAACCGGCAGGGCAACGTCGGCATGAACACCCTGCTCCATCCGTTCATGTCCCTGGCGCTGGACTGGAAGCCCCGCCGGTACACGGCCAACCTGCGCTTGAGCCCCGGGTTCTACGGCGGGCTGCTGATAGGCGCCACCAGCCTCGGCTTCCGGGTCGACCAAGACGGTCGCGTCGACCTCGGCGGGTTCTCGCCGCCGCCGGAGCGACTGGGGCTGACCGCCGCCGAGCAGCAGACCCTGGCGCGCTTCGTCGCCAGCGACGGCCGGCAGGGCCTGTCCCAGGTGCTGGCTTTGCTCGGCGACCGGCGGCCCAGCTGCGAGATGACCTTCCTGCGCACCACCGAAGGCCTGACCTCGTGGTTCGGCACCAGCAAGCAGCCGCAGCGCGTGTGCAACCGGAACAAGGGACCGCTGTTCGCGGCAAGATACGAGGCCGTGACGCGGCACGCCACCTGGCTGCACCCGACGGTGCAAACGAACCCGGCGGAGAGCGGCCAGTCGTTCCGCCGCGAGGACCAGATCTGCGCCCGGCTCGAGGACGGCACCGAGCGTTGTATCGACATCGTCGGCGGCACCGTCATCTACGAGGTCGCGTGGACCAAGGGCCAGGGCGCCGTCGTGGTCGACGGCATCGCCAGCGCGCCCGCGCAAGACGAAGACGCTGGAGGCCAGGCCGACGCCCCGGTCGAAGAGCCCCCGGCGGAGGCCGACGACACGCCGACCGACACCGCTGAGGACGCCGACGCGGAGGAGCCGGCGGCGGAGAGCGCCGATCCCGTCGAGGCGATCGTGTTCCCGAACGTGCGTTTCGTGGGCCCCACGGCCGGGGACAGTCTGGGGGACGCCGACTCCGCCGAGGCCTCCGACGCCGTGGACGTGCCGGACGCCAGCACGACGGAGAGCGAGCGCCCCACCGTCCAGCTGCCTCTGTGGCTCCACATCGAGGGCACGGCGGAGGGCGGCAAGCCCGCGGGCACCTCCGCCACCTGCCTGCTCGACCTCGACGTCGAGCTCATCGCCGAGATCCGCAACAGCGAGGGGCTGGTCGAATACGCCGGAGTGGTCGACGGGAAGGTCTCCAAGAGCGTCCTCCAGGGCGAGGCCGAGGCCCTCTCCTACGCCGCCGACGTCGACTCGCTGGATGTCGTCGCCCGGGTGTGGCGCTCCGGGGAGGTCGAGCTGGTGATCCCGGCCCATCTGGAGAGCGAGAACCGCTTCCTGCACGAGCTCGGCAGCCTGAGGGGCGGCGCCGGGGAAGACGGGGCGGTGCGCGGCGAATGGACCTGCGCGCCGTTCGACGTCGACCCCGCGACCGACGTCGTCGACGCTTCCGTCGCCGCTTCGGGCAGCTGGCAGCTCGACCCCATCTAAGAGCCTGTGAATGAATCTCCCATGGGTCGCGCGCCAGGGGCTTCTCGGTCGTATGCAAGGGGCTTCTCGGTCGTATGCAAGACATCATAGGGCAGCCGCGTCCTGAGTCGCGGTCGCGGCAGGTGGCTTCCATGCAGATCGTCAAGGTGTTGCCGGCCCCCCTCGTCGGGGTCATGCTCGGGTTGACCGTTAACC
>JBOGJI010000361.1:0-6165 GCA_050747865.1 Thermoanaerobaculia bacterium | reverse complement strand
TCCTGGATTTCATGGCATCTACCTCCTTGTGCCGGTCACACCGGCGAGTTTTCACGCGCTTCGACTCAGGGAGCTGTCTTGGCCGGTTGCATGGCCGCTCGCTCGGCAGCGTGGCGCACAATGCCGTCGATCTCGGCACGGAACGCCTGCATATCGATCTGCGAGCCGTTGAGGACGGTGCTCCAGTGTCGGGTGATCGAGGCCATGGCGATCGCTTCCTGGATCTCCTGCTCGGTCGCCCCGTTCGCTCTCGCGAAGACGGTGTGGCCGTAGACGCAGTAGTGGCAGGGGATCTGCGCCGCGACGGCGAGGCCGATCAGCTCCTTCTCCTTGGCCGACAGGGCGGTGTCGGGGCTGAGCTGGATGGCCTTGAACTCCTCCCAGGCGCCGGCGATCCCGGCCTGCGGGAAGGCGCGGAAGAAGCTCGGTACCGCGCCCAGCATCTGCTCGATCTCGGCGTAGGTGTCGCCGCCGGGCTGCTCCTCGGCGTTGGCCGTGATCAGTCCGCCGCCAGCGGCGAGGACGACGAGGGCGAGCAGGGTCGCGCGCAAGTAGTGGCTTCTGACGTTCATGCGTCTACCTCCTGGCGCAGCAGTAGTTGTCATCGGGTCGCTGCGCGTTCACAGGCACGGTACGTATTGCCTCCGGTGCCGGATAGCCGCATGTCCGTGCGGTTCTTCGCGCGGCGGGTGTCTCGACGCCGTCGCCTCCCGCACGGACATGCAGGGTGCGGGGCGCGTAGAATCCTTGTCGAGAGAGGACATCGAGACATGCTGTCGGCAGCGAGGCTGCGTCTGCACCAAGGCGAACCGCGGATCGCGTGGGTGCGAGCCGGCACCTGCGCCGCCGTCGTGTGGATCTTCGCCGCAGCCGCGGGCGCGCAGCGGCTGCCGTTGCGTTGCTGGGGGTTGCGTGACGGCCTCGCTCACGCAGGGGTCAATGCGATCCTTCAGGATGCACTCGGGTACCTGTGGATCGGCACCGGCGAGGGGCTGTCTCGTTTCGACGGTTACGCGTTCCGCAACTTCGGAATTGCGGACGGTCTCGGGCATCCGCAAGTCAACGCCCTCGTCGAGGACGATACCGGGCGCCTGTGGGTAGCGACCAACGGCGGCGGCGTGACGCTGGTGGACGCCCGATCGACCGGAGAAACGGGTCGGCCCCTGCGCAGTTTCGCGATCGGTAGCGACCTGGGCACCAACCGGGTCAATACGCTCCTTTTTCGGCGCCGGGAGATCTGGCTCAACACCGATCGGGGCGTCTACCGGGCCGAGCCGGACGACAGAGGCCTGCGCGGGATTCGCCAGGTGCTGGCGCGGCCGGACCCGGCCAGCTCCTACTGGCTGACCGGTCTGCGCGACTCCCGCGGCCGGTTCTGGTTCGGTGTGGATGGAGCGCTGCTCGAGGTCGCAGGAGAGCGGCGCCGGAGTCACCCTCTCCCCGCGCCGATCGCCGATACCACCGTGGTCAACCTGGCCGAACGGCCGGACCGCAGCCTCCTGGTGACCACCCACGACGGCGTCTATGAGTTCCGACCGTGGATTCACGATGCGGCCGCGTGGCAGCCGCTGCCCGTGGTCCGGGGACCGATCCAGACCTTCTTCGATCTCGAGCAGGGACCTGCCGGAGAGCTGTGGATCGCCAGCCGCCAGGGGTTGATCCGCTGGCACGCCGGCGCGCAAGAGACGTTCACCGAGCGGCACGGTCTGCCTGAGGCCCACGTGCGCGTGCTGGAGCGCGACCGCCACGGCAATCTCTGGATCGGCACCAATGCGAGCGGGCTCTGCCGACTGGCGCCGGCGGCGATCACCAGTTACACCACCGCCGAGGGGTTGCCGAATCCCGAGGTGCTCCTGGTGACCGAGAGCCGGGAGGGTCGGTTGATCGCGGTGACCCGCGCCGGCGAAGCGGTGGAGGTGATCGGAGAGCGGGTCGTGCCGCTACCCGGTGCGTCCGATCCAGCGTTCCACACGCTCGGCAATCGTCTCCTCCAGGACGGCGACGGTGTCTGGTGGGCGGGCACGGGGCCGTGGTGGGGGGGGGGTTCCGCAGCAGGCGCCGTGTATCGGCTCCCCGCCGGTCCCGTTCCGGACTTCAGGCGCGCCGAGCGAGTCTCCGCCTCACTCGGCCTGCCCGAAACCGGGCTCTATCTCTACCCGAGTTCTCTGCTCGAGGACGGGCAGGGCAATCTGTGGTTCTCCATGGTGGATCGCGGCGTCTTTCGCCGCGCCCCGGGAGGTTCTCGTTTCCAGAGGGCCCCACTGCCGCGAGACGGTCGCCTGCATCTCGTCGACGCCGACGGCGCGCTTTGGTTCACGACCTACGACGATTTGCGGCTGTGGCGCGATGGCCGGACCTGGGTGCTCCCGGCACCGGGCGTGGGTCTCTCGAGCACCGTGCGCGCCATGCTCCGCGATCGCCGGGGTCGCCTGTGGATCGGTTTCCGGTACCTGGGCCTGGGCCGCGTGGTGAGCGCGGCCGGACGGCCACCGCGCATCCGCCGTATGACCATGGCCGACGGCCTGCTCTCGGATGCGATCTACGCGCTGGCGGAAGATCGAGACGGGCGAATCTGGATCGGGACGGGACAGGGCGTGCAGATTCTGGATCCTGAGAGCGGTCGCTTTCAGCGCCTGACCATGGGTGACGGCCTCGTCGGAGACTGGGTGAACCACCTCCACGCCGACGCTCGAGGCAGGGTGTGGGTCGCCACCGCCACCGGCCTGTCGCGCGTCGATCTGACGGCTGAAGCGGCGATGCCGAGGCCGCCGCCGGTCTATCTGACGCGGGTTCGGGCCGGGGGCAGCGAGCAGCCGATCTCCCCGTTCGGTCTGCTGCGGCTCGGGGAGTTGCGACTCGTCGAGCCGCGCAACGATCTGCTGGTCGAGTTCGTGGGCGTGAGCTTTGCGCGCGAGGGGGAGCTCCGGTATCAGTACCGGCTGGTCGGTGCGGGCGATCGATGGAGCGATCCCGCCGGCGAGCGGGTCGTCAACTTCGCCCGCCTGGCTCCCGGGCGCTACCGGTTGGAGGTGCGCGCGGTCAACGAGGAGGGTGTGGTGAGCGAAAGGCCCGCCGAGGTGTCGCTGGCCGTGGTGCCACCGGTGTGGCAGCGGGGCTGGTTCGTGGCTCTCGTCGCCGCCGCTCTGGCGGCGGTGGCGCTCTGGCTGCACCGTCAGCGGGTCGCCCGCCTGCTGGCGCTCGAGCGCGTGCGCAGCCAGATCGCCGCCGATCTGCATGACGACGTGGGGGCGGGCCTGTCCGAGATCGCCATCCTGAGCGAGGCGGCGCGGGGGCGGGAGACGACACTGTCCGACTCGACGCTGGCGCGGGTGGCCGAGCGCGCCCGCTCGCTGCGCCGGGCCCTCGCCGACACGGTGTGGGCGGTCGACCCGCGCCGCGACCGCGCCGACGAGCTGGTGCGGCGCATGCGGGAGGTGACGCACAATCTCCTCGGCGCCGATGAGATCGCGGTGGAGTTCATGGCGCCCCCGGCCGAGCGGCTCGAGCGCGTGTCGATGGCGCCGGATCAGCGGCGCGATCTCCTCTTCCTCTTCCAGGAGCTGATCCACAATGCGGCGCGTCACGCGGCGGCCGACCGGGTGGAGGTCGAGCTGGCGCTGACCCGCAGCGAGCTGCGGCTCACCGTGCGCGACGACGGGCAGGGTTTCGACCCCGCGGCGGTCGCGGCCGGGCACGGTCTCGCCAGCATGCGGGCGCGCGCCGAGCGCCTCGGCGGCCGCCTTGAGCTGGACACCGCTCCGGGGCGCGGCTGCGCGGTCGAGCTGGTGGCGCCGCTACATCCATGAAGCGGGCCGGCGTCCCTGCCGGCCGCTTCAGTTCCGACCCAAGGTCCCTGCATGAACGTGCGGCTGGCGCGCCAAGGCTGGAGCGGTCAGAATGGCGGTGAGGACACCATCGTGACCGAAGAGATCCGCGTCGCCATCGTCGAGGACCAGCGGGCGACCCGCGAGGGGCTGGCCATGCTGCTCGACGGCACCCCCGGCTTCGTCACCTGCGGCCGCTACGGCACGATGGAGGAGGCGCTGGAAGGGTTGGAGCGCGAAGCGCCGGACGTGGCGCTCGTCGACCTGGGGCTGCCGGGCATCTCGGGGCTCGAGGGCATCCGCTACCTGCGCAACCGCGCCCCTTCGCTGCCGGTGATCGTGCTCACCGTGCACGCCGACGACGACCACGTCTTCGAGGCCGTGTGCGCGGGGGCCAACGGGTACCTGCTGAAAGACACCCCGCCCGGGCAGCTCCTGGACTCGATCCGCGAGGTCCTGCGCGGCGGCGCCCCTATGTCTCCCGACGTGGCGCGCCGGGTGCTCGTCATGTTCCAGCGCATCGCGCCGCCGCGGCAGGAGGACTGCCAGCTCTCGCCCCGTGAGCTCGACCTGGTGCGGCTCCTCGCCGAGGGACACAGCTACAAGACGGCCGCGGCGCACCTGGGCGTGAGCCAGCACACCATCCGTTTCCACATCCGCAACGTCTACGCCAAGCTGCACGTGCACTCCAAGTCCGAGGCGGTCGTCAAGGCGTTGCGCGCAGGCCTCGTGCATTAGCGGAGGGGTCAGGGGTCAGGGATAGGGCTGCGAGAGCAGACACCATCCTCACCCCTGATCCCTGAACCCTGGGCGGGCCGGGGGGAATCAGAACGGCCAGATACGGGGAATGAGCAGCATCGAGATGGCGAAGAAGACGATCAGCAGGGGGAAGCCCGCCTTCAGGAAGTCGCTCACCCGGTAGCCTCCCGGACCGTAGATCATGGTGTTCGTCTGATAGCCCATGGGCGTCAGGAACGAGGTGGAGGCGGCGAACGTCACCGCCATGAGCAGCGGCTTCGGATCGACCCCCGCGACGCTGGCGCTGGTGATGGCGATGGGCACCATGAGCACGGCTGCGGCGTTGTTGGAGATCAGCTCGGTCAGCACGGCGGTGGCGATGTAGATGGCGGCGAGCAGGACCAGCGGGCCGCGGTCGGCGCCGAGCCCGGCCAGCGTCTCGCCGATCACGCGCGCCACGCCGTGCTCCTCGATCGCTAGGCCGAGCGGCAGAATGGCGGCGAGCATGAAGATCACCGTCCAGTCGATGGAACGGTAGGCACGCTGGATGGAGATGCGGCGCGTCAGCAGCAGAGCCACCACGGTCAGGATCGAGGCCTTGAGGACCGACATTCCGAGAACCGCCAGCAGGACGATGGCGGGGAAGGCCAAGGCGACGAGCCACCAGCCGCGCGACAGGCCGAGCGAGATATCCAGCTCCTGCAGGGGGGCGAAATCGTCGTTGCCGAGCAGCGCCTCCACCCGCGCGCGGGGCCCGAAGACCAGCAGGGTGTCCCAGCGCCTGAGCGGGATGGCGGCCAGCTTCTCGCGCCGGATCTCGCCCTGGCGGTTGAGCGCCAGCACGAAGCACCCGTAACGGCGCCGGAAATCGATCTCGCGGAGGCTGCGGCCGTCGAGCGTGGAGTTGGGCGCGAGCTGGACCTCCATCAGGACGTTGTTGGCGTCCGCGAGGTCCGTGTCCTTGAGCTTGATGTCAGAGAGCAGCAGCAGCCCGAACTGCTCCTTGAAGCCGACGATCGACTCGACGCCGCCGCGCACGATGAGCACGTCGTCGGGCTTGAGCACGGTGTTGCGGATGTCGATCGAGATCTTCTCGCCGCCGCGCAGGATCTCGAGCACGTTCAGCTCATGGCGCTCGCTCACCTGCTCTTCGAGCACCGTGCGCCCGACCAGCGGCGACCCCTCCGGCACCTTGACCTCAGTGAGGAAGGGGACGATGCGGTACTTGCGCGTCAGGCTGGAGATCACCGACCGGGAAGGCAGGACGCGGCGCAGGAAGAACACGTTGTACAGCGTGCCCACGATCAGCAGCGGGACCCCCAGCCACGCGAACTCGAACACGGTGAACGGGCGGATACCCCTGTCGGCCGCCATGGCACTCACCAGCAGGTTGGTGGAAGTGCCGAGCAGCGTCACCGTGCCACCGTAGATGGAGGCGTAGGAGAGGGGGATCAGGATCTTGGAGGGGCTGAACTTCATGCGATGGGCGAGCTGGATCGCCACCGGCATGAGCACGGCCACGGTCGCGGTGTTGGAGACGAAGGACGAGACCCCGCCGACCAGCAGCAGGAACGACGTCCACAGACGGCTGGCGCTGCCGCCG
>JBOGJI010000360.1:0-14000 GCA_050747865.1 Thermoanaerobaculia bacterium | reverse complement strand
CGTCGATGCCAATCTCCTCATCTATGCCTACGCTGTGGAGCTACCGCGGCGCACGCGTGGCGGGGATTCTCGGCCCCCTGCTCCGTGAGGCGACCACACGCGCCAACCTGGTGCCTGATGCTCATCTGGCGGCGCTGGCCATCGAGCATGGCCTCACCCTGTGTAGCACGGACGGGGACTTCGCGCACTTTCCCGGCGTGATCTGGCAGAATCCCTTGCGGCCGGCGGCGCCCACGCCGTGAGCCCCCGCAGCGCGGGCTGCTGTGCGCCCCCCAGACAACCAGGGTGGTGTGCATGCTAACAGCACCGCTCAGGGGGCAACACCCGTTGTGCCCGGATACGTCCCTGCGCAGACGCGGACAGAGAGGGATCCCATGAGCCAGCTGGAAGATCTGCAACCGAACGCCTCTGTGCAGGGTATTCTCCCCTCTGCTCTGGTCACCGTCGTGAGTGTCCAGTGGTTTGGGTCAGAAGCCCTCGAACTCACCTACAAGGAGCCCGCCGGGAAGGTCGCGAACCAACTGCTCTACCGGCACGACGAGCCACGCCTCGCCATCGCTGTGGAGGGGCGGCCGTGGAGCTTCGATGGCGATGGGCACCTGTTCCGGCTCGTCTCGGAGGCACACCGGATCCGCCTGGCGCATCTGTTCGATCCGGTGCTCGCCGTGCACACGTCCCTCGTCGATCCGCTCCCACACCAGATCACGGCGGTCTACGAGGCGATGCTGCCGCGCCAGCCGCTGCGCTTCCTGCTCGCCGACGACCCCGGCGCCGGGAAGACGATCGTGGCGGGCTTGCTCATCAAAGAGTTGATCGCGCGCGGCGACCTCAAGCGCTGCCTCGTCGTCTGCCCCGGCAGCCTGGTCGAGCAGTGGCAGGACGAACTGTCGCGCAAGTTCCAGTTGCCGTTCGAGATCCTGACCAACGACAAGCTCGAGGCCGCGCGTACCGGCAACTGGTTTCTCGAGAACGATCTCGCCATCGCGCGGCTCGACAAGCTCTCGCGCAACGAGGACGTGCAGGCGAAGCTTTCGGCCCCCGACTGCCGTTACGACCTCGTGGTCTGCGACGAGGCGCACAAGCTCTCGGCGACCTTCTTCGGCGGCGAGGTGAAATACACCAAGCGCTACCGGCTTGGCCAGCTCCTCTCCGGGCTCACGCGCCACTTCCTGCTGATGACCGCCACCCCGCACAACGGCAAGGAAGAAGACTTTCAGCTCTTCCTGGCGCTGCTCGACGGCGATCGCTTCGAGGGCCGCTTCCGGGACGGCGTGCACCAAGTCGAGGTCTCCGACCTGATGCGCCGCATGGTGAAGGAAGGCCTGCTCAAGTTCGACGGGCGCCCGCTCTTCCCGGAGCGCATCGCCTACACCGTCCCCTACAAGCTCTCCGCGGCCGAGGCGCGCCTCTACAAGGAAGTCACCGAGTACGTGCGCGAGGAGTTCAACCGCGCCGAGGCGCTCGAGAACGACAAGCGCGCCGGCACCGTCGGCTTCGCGCTCACCATCCTCCAGCGCCGCCTCGCGTCGTCGCCCGAGGCGATCTACCAGTCGCTCCGGCGCCGTCGCGAACGGCTGGAGAAGCGCCTGCGCGAGCTGGAGCTCCTGCAGCGCGGGGCGGCCGCGCCCGCGCCGCTCGTCGTCACCGGCCCGCTGCTCGACGCCGACGACGTCGAAGACCTCGACGACGCTCCGGAGAACGAAGTCGAGGCGGCCGAAGAGGCGGTGCTGGACCAGGCCACCGCCGCCGCGACGGTGGCCGAGCTGAAGCTGGAGATCCAGACCCTCACGCACCTCGAAGCGCTCGCCGCCGAGGTCCGCCGCAGCGGCCACGACACCAAGTGGCGCGAGCTCTCACACTTGCTCGGCGAGATCTTCACGCCAGCCGCCCTTGGCGACCGCGTGGCCGAGCCCACCGTTCCCTACGGCGCCGGTCCGATCCCCAAGCCCGTGCCGTCGCCGCGCCAGAAGCTCGTGCTCTTCACCGAGCACCGCGACACCCTCAACTCCCTGCACACGAAGATCGCGTCGCTGCTTGGCCGGCCGCAGGCCGTGGTGCTGATCCACGGCGGCATGGGACGCGAAGAACGCAAGAAGGCGCAGGAGAGCTTCCTGCACGACCCCGAGGTGCAGGTGCTGCTCGCCACCGACGCCGCGGGCGAAGGCATCAACCTGCAGCGCGCGCACCTGATGGTGAACTACGACCTGCCGTGGAACCCGAACCGCCTCGAGCAACGCTTCGGCCACATCCACCGCATCGGCCAGACCGAGGTCTGCCACCTCTGGAACCTGGTGGCCGAGGAGACTCGCGAGGGTGACGTCTACCGCACGCTGCTGGAGAAACTTGAGCAGGCGCGCCAGGCGCTCGGCGGCCAGGTCTTCGACGTGCTCGGCAAGCTCCAATTCGAGGGCCGACCGTTGCGCGATCTCCTGATCGAGGCCGTCCGCTACGGCGACCGGCCGGAGGTTCGCGCGCGCCTGACGCAGGCCGTGGCGCAGGCCGTGGACCGCCCGCACCTGCAGGGGCTGATCGAGGAGCGCGCGCTCGCCCACGACGCGATGGACGCGAGCCGCGTGGCGAAGATCCGCGAGGAGATGGAGCGCGCCGAGGCCCGGCGCCTGCAGCCGCACTACGTCGAGTCCTTCTTCCTCGAGGCCTTCCAGCGTCTCGGCGGCAGCGCGCGCCAGCGCGAACCGCGCCGCTACGAGGTCACCCACGTGCCCGCGCCGGTGCGAAACCGCGACCGCGCCATCGGCATCGGCGATCCCGTCCTCCAGCGCTACGAGCGCATCGCCTTCGAGAAGGACCTGCTCACCCCGCCGGGCCAGCCGCTCGCCGCCTTCGTCTGCCCGGGCCATCCGCTGCTCGACGCCGTGCTCGACCTCACGCTCGAGCGCCACCGCGACCTCCTGCGCCGGGGCACCATGCTGGTGGACGAGCGCGATCCGGGCACCAGCCCGCGCGTGCTGCTCTACCTCGAGCACGCCATCCAGGACGCGCGCCTGCTCCCCTCCGGCGAGCTGCGCACGATCAGCCGGCGCATGCTCCACGTCGAGATCGACGCCACGGGAAACGCGCGGCATCTGCACTACGCGCCCTACCTCGACTACCGGCCGCTCGCCGCGGGCGAGCCGTCGGTGGACGCGTTGCTCGCTCGGCCGGAGTGCGCCTGGGTCACCCGCGACCTCGAACAGCAGGCGCTGGGCCACGCCATCGCCCACGTGGTGCCCGATCACGTGACCGAGGTGCGGGGCCGCCGCATGGGCTGGATCGAGAAGACTCGCGCCGCGGTGAAGGACCGGCTCACCAAGGAGATCACCTACTGGGACCACCGCGCCGAGCAGCTCAAGCTCCAGGAGCAGGCCGGCAAGGCCGGCGCGCGGCTCAACTCGCAGGAGGCGCGCCGCCGCGCCGACGATCTGCAGGGGCGGCTCCAGAAGCGTCTGGCCGAGCTCGACGCCGAGGCGCAGCTCTCGACCCTGCCGCCGGCGCTGCTGGGCGGGCTGGTGGTGGTGCCGATGGGGCTGCTGGCCGCGATGACCGGGCGGCCCGCGCCGGAAGCGGCGACGCCGGCCGACACCCAGGCCGCCGCGGCGCGTGCCCGCGCCATCGTGATGGAGACCGAGCGCCGGCTCGGCTTCGAGCCCACGGACCGCGAGCTGGAGAAGCTCGGCTACGACATCGAGAGCCGCGTGCCGGGCACGGGACGGCTGCGCTTCCTCGAAGTGAAGGGGCGAGTGAGCGGCGCGGCCACGATCACCGTCACGAAGAACGAGATCCTCTACTCCCTCAACAAGCCCGAGGACTTCATCCTCGCCATCGTCGAGTTCCGGGACGGGGACGACCACCGGGTGCACTACCTGCGCAACCCGTTTCGGCGCGAGCCCGACTTCGGCGCGAGCAGCGTGAACTACGACTTCGCCGACCTGCTCGCGCGGGCGGAGGAGCCGCGGTAAGCCACGCGCGGGCCTCACGTTGAACCATTCACCTCATGAGTGATCATCATCTACGCGATGGAACATTGCTCCGCCCGGTCGAGCCGGCGCCGTAGCCCGCGTGCAGGGAGGCACGGCGCGCACAAGCTGCGTACGCGGCTGCGAAGCTGGACGCATACACAGACTTCGCAGTAGATTACGTAGCATGCAACTCGAAGAGATCCTTCGCCAGCCCGAGGGGAAGACGCTGGAGTACAAGCGCGACCTCTCCTCGCCCGCCCCGGCACTGCGCACCCTCGTGGCCTTTGCCAACGCCGCCGGAGGGCGGCTGGTGATCGGTGTCGAGGACGGCACACGAGCCGTCGCGGGCGTGAAGGAGCCGCTGGACCTCGAAGAGCGGATCGCGAGCCTGGTGGCCGACTCCATCGAGCCACGTCTCCTGCCCGAGATCGATGTCGTCCCCTGGCGCAAGACGCACGTCGTGGTGGTCACGGTACACCCCAGCGCCCTGCGCCCCCATCACCTGCGGGCTGAAGGCCCCGTGCGAGGCACCTACGTGCGGCTCGGTTCGACCAACCGCGCGGCGGATGCTGCGCTCATCGCCGAGCTGGGGCGGCGGGTCGGCATGGAGGGCTTCGACGAGGAACCAATCGCGGACCTCGACTCCGAAGCCATCGACTTCGTAGCTGCTTCGCAGTGCTTTGCAGAGCATCGGGTGCTGCACCGCCAGGACCTGACGACGCTGGGGCTGGTCCGGCGGCATCAGGGGCATACCGCCCCGACGGCCGGCGGGATCCTGCTCTTCGGCCGGGAGCGACTCGCACGGTTTCCCGACGCGTACCTTCAGGCGGGCCGCTTCGCCGGGACGAACCGGGCCGACCTCGCGGACCGGGCGGAGCTGACGGCCTATCCCGTGCTGGCCATCGAGCAGGCGGTCGGGTTCGTGGAGCGGAACACGCGGCTCGGCATGACGGTGGGCCGCGTGCGCCGCCGCGACCTGCCGACGGTGCCGCCGGCGGCCCTGCGCGAAGCGCTCGTGAACGCCGTGGTGCACGCCGACTACGCGCAGCGGGGCGCGCCGATTCGCGTGGCCGTGTTCGACGACCGGGTCGAGGTCGAAAACCCGGGCATCCTGCTGCCGGGTCTCACCATCGACGAGTTGCGCGACGGCGTCTCGCGGGTGCGCAATCGCGTCATCGCGCGCGTCTTCAAGGAACTGGGCCTCATCGAGCAGTGGGGCACGGGGGTGCAGCGGATGATCGCGGCGTGCGAGGGGGCGGGCCTGCCCGCGCCCGAGTTCGCGGAGATGGGGTTCCGCTTCCGGGTGACGATCCGGACGGAGCGCATCGCGAAGGCGGCGCTGGATGGGGTGGAGGACCGCATCGTAGCGTTCATCCGCGCGGGGGAAGGCCGCTCGACGGCCGAGATCGCGGCGCACGCGGGCCTCTCGACCCGCGCGACCCAGCATCGTCTCGCGGCCCTGGCTGAACGCGGCATCGTCGTCGTTGTCGGCTCCGGCCCTCGCGATCCGCGCCGGCGCTGGTTCGTCTCCGGGAGGGAAGCGCGCCCGTGAAGAAGAAGCTCATCGAAGTCGCCCTGCCGCTCGAGGCCATCAACAAGGAAGGCTCTCGGCGAAAGCGCAAAGCACCCGCGGGCTATCCGACTACCCTTCACAAGTGGTGGGCACAGCGGCCCGTAGCGGCGGCTCGGGCCGTGATCTTCGCGCAGATGGTGGACGACCCGTCGGCGCATCCCGACCTGTTCCCTACCGAGAAGAAGCAGGAGAAGGAGCGCCAGCGGCTCTTCCGCATCACCGAGGATCTGGTGCTCTGGGAGAACACCACCAACGAGACGGTCTTGCAGGCGGCGCGCGACGAGATCTGGGCGAGCTGGCGGCGGGCCTGCGCGGAAAACGCCGACCATCCGCGGGCCAAGGAGCTGTTCGACCGCAAGAAGCTCCCGGCGTTCCACGACCCGTTCGCGGGCAGCGGCGCGTTGCCGCTCGAGGCGCAGCGGCTCGGGCTCGAGAGCTACGCCAGCGACCTGAATCCGGTGGCGGTGCTGATCAACAAGGCGATGATCGAGATCCCGCCGAAGTTCGCCGGCAGGCCGCCGGTGAACCCGGAGGCGCGCAAGGACAAGGAACTCTTTGCGCGCGAGTGGAGGGGTGCGCTGGGCCTCGCCGAGGACGTGCGCTTCTACGGGAAATGGATGCGCGACGAGGCCGAGCAGCGCATCGGGCACCTGTACCCCAAGATCGAGGTGACGGCCGAGATGGCGAAGGGGCGGCCGGACCTGAAGCCCTACGTGGGCCGCTCGCTCACCGTGATCGCGTGGCTCTGGGCGCGGACGGTGAAGAGCCCGAACCCTGCGTTCGCGAACGTGGACGTGCCGCTCGTGTCGACGTTCATGCTGTCGACCAGGGCGGGAAAGGAGGCGTACGTCGAGCCGGTGATCGAGGACGGCGGGTATCGGTTCACGGTGAAGGTGGGGAAGCCGAAGGATGCGGAGGCGGCGAAGAACGGCACAAAGCTCTCGCGCGGCGCGAACTTCCAGTGCCTGATATCTGGCACGCCGATCGCGGGCGACTACATCAAGGCCGAGGGCAAGGCCGGACGGATGGGCGCGCGGCTGATGGCGATCGTGGCCGAAGGCGACCGCCGGCGGGTCTATCTCCCGCCGATGCCAGAGCACGAGGTGGTGCCGCGCCAGGCGGAGCCGGAGTGGAGGCCGGAAGGCGCGTTGCCCGATGACCCGCGCAACTTCTGGACGGTGCAGTACGGCCTGACGACCTACGGCGACCTCTTCACCCCCCGCCAGCTCGTGGCGCTGACGACCTTCTCCGACCTGGTGGGCGAAGCGCGCGAGCGCATCCGCCGCGACGCCCTCGCCGCCGGCCTGCCCGACGACCACAGGCCTCTCGCGAAGGGTGGACAAGGTGCGAGCGCGTACGGTGACGCTGTGTCCACCTATCTGGCCTTCGCAGTCAGCCGAGCGGCCGATTATGGATCCTCGATAGCAACTTGGCGCCCAAAAGACAGTGCGATGCGGTCCACACTTGCCAAGCAAGCGATTCCAATGGCGTGGGACTTCGCCGAGGGTTCTCCGTTTGGAAAATCAAGTGCCGGCTTCGGAGAGTGCAGCGAAGTTGTGGCCAACGTCATCACCAGCGCGTTGGACACGCGCACCGCGGGGAACATCCAGCTTGCAGACGCGGCTGCGCCAAGGACTGCTCGGCCTCTGCGCCCTGTAGTCAGTACAGATCCGCCGTACTACGCCAACGTCGGATACGCAGACCTCTCCGACTTCTTCTACGTGTGGCTCCGGCGCTCCTTGAGGGTCGTTGAGCCGGAGCTATTCGCCACCGTCGCGGTGCCAAAAGCGGAGGAACTTGTCGCGACTCCATATCGCCATGGCAATCAGGAGAAGGCCGACGCCTTCTTTCTTGATGGGATGACACGGGCGATGCAGCACCTCGCTGCCGTATGCCATCCAGCGTTCCCAGTAACGATCTATTACGCCGTCATGCAGTCGGAGGCAAAGAGCGATGATGGGGTCACGCGCACTGGTTGGGAGACGTTTCTAGATGCCGTCATCCGCGCGGGGTTTGCCCTCAGTGGCACCTGGCCAATGCGCACGGAGGGCGACAACCGGCAGGTCAGCATTGGCAACAACGCTCTCGCATCCAGCATCGTCCTCGTCTGCCGCCAGCGCGACGCCACCGCACCCACCGCCACCCGCCGCGAGTTCGTCACCGCGCTCAAGGCCGAGCTGCCGCAGGCGCTCGCCCACCTCCAGCGCGGCAACATCGCGCCGGTGGACCTGGCGCAGGCGGCCATCGGCCCAGGCATGGCTGTCTACACCCGCTATTCAAAGGTGCTCGACGCCGAGGGAAAGCCGCTCTCTGTGCGCGAGGCGCTGGCGCTCATCAACCAGACGCTCGACGAGGCGCTGGCCGAGCAGGAGGGCGACTTCGACGCCGACACCCGCTGGGCGCTGGCGTGGTTCGAGCAGTCGGGCTTCGCCGAGGGCGAGTACGGCGTGGCCGAGACGCTCAGCAAGGCCAAGAACACGAGCGTCCAGGGCCTCGCCGACGCGGGTATTCTGAAGTCCAGCCGCGGCAAGGTGCGCCTGCTGGCCCCCAAGGAACTCCCCGCCGACTGGGACCCGGCCACCGACCCGCGCCTCACCGCCTGGGAAGTGGTCCACCACCTGATCCGCGCCCTCGAAGCCGGCGGCGAGAGCGCCGCCGCGGCGCTGGTCGCCAAGCTCGGTACCAAGGCCGAGGTCGCCCGCGAGCTGGCCTACCGCCTCTACACCCTGTGCGAACGCAAGAAGCGCGCGGCCGAGGCGCTCGCCTACAACGGCCTCGTACAGAGCTTCCCCGAGATCGTCCGGCTGGCCCGCGAGGGCGGAAAGCCGAAGGCCGAGCAGGCGGCGCTGTTCGGGGGAGATGACGTATGAGCACGATGCGCGTCTCCGTCCGCCCCGCACTGCTTCGCTGGGCCTGCGAGCGTGCCGGTTACGACACCGGCGAGCTCGCACACCGCATCCCGCAATTTGCCTCCTGGGAGCGGGGCGAGAAGCAGCCGACGCTCAAGCAGCTCGAGGGTTTCGCCAAGGCAACCCACACGCCGGTGGGCTTCCTGTTCCTCACGGAGCCGCCCGAGGAGGTCGTGCCGATCCCGGACTCCCGCACGGTCGCGGATGCGGGCATTCGCCGGCCGAGCCCGGACCTGCTCGACACCCTCTACCTCTGCCAGCAGCGCCAGGACTGGTATCGGGACTTCGCCCGCGCGACGGGCGAGGAGCCGCTGCGGTTCGTCGGCTCGGTCCGGGTGAATGCGGACGTCGTAGGGACGGCGGCGACGATCCGCCAGGCCCTCGGCTTCGACCTCGAGGCGCGCCGCCAGATGCCGACCTGGGCCGACGCTCTGCGGCGGTTCATCGAGCAGGCTGATGCGCTCGGCGTGCTCGTGATGGTGAGCGGCGTGGTGGGGAGCAACAACCGACGCAAGCTCGACCCGCAGGAGTTCCGAGGCTTCGCGCTCGCCGACGACCTAGCGCCGCTCGTCTTCATCAACGGCGCCGACACGAAATCGGCGCAGATGTTCACGCTGGCGCACGAGCTGGTGCACCTCTGGATCGGCCAGACGGCCCTGTCCGACGCCGAGGCTTCGGCGCCGCCGGCGCAGGCAGTGGAGCGCTGGTGCAACCAGGTCGCTGCGGAGCTGCTGGTGCCTATGGCGACGTTTCGCGCCGAGCACAATCGCCACGCCGTCATGCGCGCTGAGCTGGACCGCCTCGCACGACGCTTCAAGGTGAGCACGCTGGTGGTCTTGCGGCGCATGCACGACGCGGGGTCCCTCCGCGGCGATGCCTACTGGGATGCGTATGAACGGGAGCTCGAGCGCCTGCGCGATCTCCCGAAGGGGAGCGGCGGGGACTTCTACCTGACCCAGGCGGTTCGCCTCAGCCGGCGCTTTGCGCGCGCGTTGGTGGCGAACACCCTCGAAGGCCACACGCTCTACCGCGACGCCTTTCGCATGCTCGGCATCAAGAAGGACTCGACATTCCGCGAGCTGAGCCATCGACTCGGGTACGAGCGCTGGTAATGTACCTGCTCGATGCCAACGTGTTCATCGAGGCGAAGCGACGGCACTACGGCTTCGATTTCTGCCCCGCGTTCTGGGACTGGTTGACCCGGCAGAACGCCGCCCGCCAGGTGTTTAGTATCGAGAAGGTTGGGGATGAGCTTCGCGCCGGCGGCGACGAACTGACGGACTGGGCTGTCGAACGTGGCCATAGGTTCTTCCTGCCGGCCGATCAGCCGCTGCTCGCCAGCCTTGCGGCGGTGGCCGACTGGGTGCGCGGGCAGTCCTATCGCCAGAGTGCCATCGGCGCATTCCTGGATGATCCGGACTACTACCTCGTCGCACATGCGCACGCGCACGGCCACGTTGTGGTGACGCACGAGGTTCCAAGCGACGGTGTGCGCCAGGTGAAGATTCCGAACGTGGCGATCGGCATGAAGGTGAAGTGCATGACGCCTTACGAGATGCTCCGCCGCGAACGCGCGCGATTCGTTCTGGGGCCGGCGTCATGAGTTGGCCAATGCGCGCGCGTGGTTCGAGCAGTCGGGCTTCGCCGCGGGCTTGCCTACCGCCTCTACACCCTGTGCGAGCGCAAGAAGCGCGCGACCGAGGCGCTCGCCTACAACGGCCTCATGCAGAGCTTCCCCGAGATCACCCGCCTCGCCCGCGAGGGCGGCAAGCCGGAGGCCGAGCAGGGCAAATTGTTCCAATGATCCTGTCCTTCCGAAAGGGACAGATTCTGGCGAATCTGTCCCTCATGGGAGGACACATTCACCTCAGGCCGGTTGTTCGCCTTCCTGCAGGGAGATTACCGTGGTAATTTCTACTTCGGGAAAGGAGAATATGTCGCCGTGAGCGACGGCTCGACCAAGGCCCTCCGCGAGGCCCTGACCGAAAAACTGGCGGAATCGCTCGCCGGTCCCTTGCCCGCGGGGACACCGAGGCAGATCCACGGCGCCACCGGTCTGCCCGGCAAGGTCAGCGCGGTCATCGGGATGCGCCGGGCGGGCAAGACCACCTACGTCCACCAGCTTCGGCGGGAGCGGCTGGCGCAGGGCGTCGCGAGGCAGCGGTTGCCGTACATCAACTTCGAGGACGAGCGGCTGGCCGCGCTGCCGGCGGGCCAGCTCGGTTTTCTGCTCGAGGAGTACGGTCGCCGGGTTCCCGAAGGCGCGGCAGGCGAGATCGTGACCTGGTGCTTCGACGAGATCCAGGTCGTCCCGGGCTGGGAGCGCTTCGCCCGCCGGCTCCTCGATACCGGCAAGGCGGAGGTCATCGTCACCGGCTCGTCGGCGGCCCTGCTTTCCCGCGAGATCGCCACCGCGTTGCGCGGGCGTGCCTGGGCCGTCCCGCTCTTCCCGTTCAGCTTCGCCGAGGCGCTGAGCCACCGCGGCCAACCGGTTCCGCGTGATCCGGGCTTTCTGACCGGGACGGAGCGCGCGGGTGTAGAACGTCTGTTTCTCGAATGGCTCGCCGTCGGCGGTTTCCCCGAAGCCCAGGCGCTCGATGAGCCGTCCCGCGGGCAGTTGCTGCGAGACTATGTGGACGTGGCGATGCTGCGCGACGTCGTGGAGCGCCACGGCGTGAGCAACGTGATCGGGCTGCGCTGGCTGGTGCGACATCTGCTGGGCAACGCCGCGGGCCTGTTCAGCGTCGAGAAGTTCTACGCGGCGCTCAAGAGCCAGGGCATTGCCATAGCCAAGGACACCGTGCACCAGTTGCTCGGCTATCTGGAGGACTGCTTCCTGGTGCGCACGATCTCGATGGACTCGTCCTCGGAGCGGCAGCGGATGGTGAATCCGCGCAAGGCCTATCCCGTGGACGCGGGCCTGATCCCGGTCTTCGATCGCAGCGGCCGCGCCAACATAGGGCATGCGCTCGAGACCGCCGTGCTGGTCGAGCTCGAGCGGCGTCGTCGCGACGTGACCTACGTGCGAACGCCGGGGGGCTTCGAGGTGGATTTCCTCGCGCGCGGCGTGCACGGCGAGGCGGAGCTGATCCAGGTGTGCGCCGACGCCAGCGATCCGGCGACGGCGGAACGAGAGGTGCGGGCGCTGCTCGAGGCCGGCACGGCGCGCCCCGAAGCGCGCAAGCGGCTGCTCACCCTGACGCGCGACGCAGCGCCGGCCGAGACACCGCCCGGCGTCACGGTGCAACCCGCCTATGAGTGGATGCTCGGAGCCGCGGACGATCACGGCACGGACACGGGAAACTGAATCGATGGCCATCACCAACCAGGAACGGGTCGGCAAGGCGATGGATCTGCTCCGCGCGGGGCTCGCGCCGTACGCGGAGCGCGAGTTCAAGAGCCTGCACAAGGAGCAGGCGGCCGATGCGGCGCGCCGGTACTTCGGCAACGACCGCACCGTGGCCAGGAAGCCCCTGGCCGAATGGGACGTGGCCGCGCTGCTCAAGCTCATGTGGGAGGCCTGGAACGAGGTCTTCGGCAAGACCCTCGGCCGCGCCGAGCGCTCGCTGGTGCAGGAGCTGCGCGACTGGCGCAACAAGTGGGCGCACCAGGAGCCGTTCTCGAGCGACGACGCCGACCGTGCGCTCGACTCGATGGCGCGCCTCTTGACCGCCGTCTCGGCGCCGCAGGCGGACGACGTCACGAAGATGAAGATGGAGCTGCGCCGCCTCACCTTCGACGAGCAGGTGCGCGGGGAAAAGCGCAAGGCCGGCGGCTCGCTGATCGAGGCGGCGTCTTCAGGAACGCTCAAGCCCTGGCGCGAGGTAGTGACGCCGCACGCCGACGTGGCGAGCGGGCGCTACCAGCAGGCCGAGTTCGCCGCCGACCTGTGGCAGGTGCACCTCGGCGAGGGCACGGACGAGTACCGCGTGCCCGCCGAGTTCTTTCGCCGCACCTTTCTCACCGAGAGCCTGAAGCGCCTGCTGGTAGGCGGCGTGCAGCGCCTCGCAGGCCAAGGCAGCGATCCGGTGGTGCAGCTCCAGACCAACTTCGGCGGCGGCAAGACCCACTCGATGCTGGCGCTCTATCACCTGTGCTCCGGCACTGCCCCCGGCGAGCTGGCCGGGGTGGACGCGGTGATGGCCGAGGCGGGCGTGAAAACGCCGCCGAAGGCGAAGCGCGTCGTGCTGGTTGGCAACAAGATCTCCCCCGGCAACCCGGTCACCAAGGCCGACGGCACCGTGGTGCGCACGCTGTGGGGCGAGCTGGCGTATCAGCTCGGCGGCAAGAAGGCGTTCGCGCGCGTGGCAAAGGACGACGAGAAGGCCACGAGCCCCGGCGACGTGCTGCGCGAGCTGTTCGTCGAGCACGGCCCGTGCCTCATCCTCATTGACGAGTGGGTGGCCTATGCGCGCCAGCTCCACGACCAGAGCGACCTGCCGGGCGGCAGCTTCGAGACCATGTTCACCTTCGCGCAGGCGCTGACCGAATCGGCCAAGGCGGCAAAGACCTGCCTGCTGGTGGTATCGCTGCCAGCCTCGGACACCCAGGGTTCCCCGCACACGCAGGCCGACGATGTGGAGGTGGGCGGCATTCGCGGGCGCGAGGCACTCGACCGGCTGCGTAACGTGGTGGGCCGAGTCGAGTCCTCGTGGCGGCCCGCGACCGCGGAGGAAGGCTTCGAGATCGTGCGGCGGCGGCTGTTCGAGCCGCTCGCGGGGCCGGACGCTTTCAAGCAGCGCGACGTGACCGCGCGCGCCTTCGCCGACCTCTATCACGCACAAGCGGCAGAGTTCCCTCCCGAGTGCAAGGGCGGCGACTACGAGAAGCGCATCCAGGCCGCCTACCCGATTCACCCCGAGATCTTCGACCGGCTCTACACCGACTGGTCCACGCTGGTGAAGTTCCAGCGCACCCGCGGCGTGCTGCGGCTGATGGCGGCGGTGATCCACAGCCTGTGGGAGAAAGGCGACCGGAACCCGCTCATCCTCCCCTCGACCATCCCGATCGACGACGGGCGCGTGCAGTCGGAGCTGACACGCTACCTGTCTGACAACTGGGCGCCGATCATCGAGAAGGACGTGGACGGGCCGAGCTCGCTGCCGCTCAAGATCGACTCGGAACTGCCACATCTTGGCAAACTGCACGCGACGCGGCGGGTGGCGCGCACCATCTACCTCGGCTCCGCACCAATTGCCTCTGCGGCCCACCGCGGCCTCGAGGACCGGCGAGTCAAGCTGGGATGCGTGATGCCTGGCGAGTCGCCAACGGTGTTCGAGAATGCGGTGACTCGCCTTGCATCTGCGGCGACGTACCTCTACCAGGACGGCAAACGGTTCTGGTATGCCACCCAGCCGACCGTGACCAAGCTGGCCGAGGACCGCGCCGAGCAGCTCAAGCGCGATCCGGACAAGGTGGCGCAGGAGATCGAGATCGAGAAGCGCGTGCGGGCCGACGTCCGCAAGACCGGCGACTTCGCGCGTGTCCACGCGCTGCCGCACTCGGGCCAGGACGTTCCGGACGACATGGACGCGCGTCTCGTCGTCCTGCGCACGGAGCATC
>JBOGJI010000359.1:0-19807 GCA_050747865.1 Thermoanaerobaculia bacterium | reverse complement strand
AAGACGGTAGAATGATGGGCCAAGGCCTGAATCCTCCTCTGTTTACAAGGGTTTGGGACAATTCCCATTGTAACAGAGGAACTCGGATTCAGGCCTTCTTCTGTGAAGTTTGTGGGACAGCAGTGGGCCGCACCCATCCATTCACTCTGGCTCGCTCAGCTCGAACCAGTAGGGGCCCTGACGCCGACCCGTCGACGAGCCCGCCACTTCGACGACCCAGAAGTAGGCCTGCCCCGCGATCAGATCTTCGCGGACGGAAGGCGGCAGCTCGATCTCGCTCGACGCTATGGGATGGGATTCCCACAACGGTTCCGCAGCGGAGTCATAGAGCCGCACGCGATAGCCGGTGGCGTCGGCATCGGCCGGCCACGAAAGAGCCACGGGCGGCGATGGGAGCACTGCGCCATCCGCGGGGTCCACCGCTTTCTCGTCCACCGACCCACCGCGCACGGCATCGTCGACGGCGCCAGGACCTCCGGTTCTTGCCAGCCAGACCAGGGTCACTCCCAGGCCGACGGCGAGCACCGCGGCCGCGGCGACCGCGGGCCAGCGCATCCGCCGGCGCGGCAGCATGCTCCCCGCTTCGGCGTGCAGAGCGAGCAGAGTTCGGTAGCCCTCGGCGCAGCGCCGGCACTCGCTGACGTGGCGGACCAGGGCGGCGCGCTCGTTCCCGCTCAGCTCCCCGAGGACCAGCGCGGCCAGGGTCTCGTTGCCGGGACAGGCGCCCGAGCCGGTTTGCATGCCGGACTGGTACGCCTCGCGCCAGGCGCGCTCTTCAGGAGTCTCCATGCCGCTCCCCCAGAGTCGTCCGCAACCGTTCCATGCCGCGGTAGATGCGATGTCGAGCCACCGATTCGGTCCAGCCAAAGAGCTCGGCCACCTCGAGGTGGTTGAAGCCGGCCAGCCAGGCCCGCAGGGCCTGCGCCTGATCGGCTTCCAGTGTCTCCAGGGCCTGCCGGATCAGCAGCCCCTGCTCGGCGGGCTGGAGCTCGGCGTCGCCCTCGGATCGCGGCTCCGATCCCTGCTCCATGGCCTCGTCCAGCGACGCCGCCTCCGGCTCCAGCTTGCGCACCATGGCCAGGGCGGTGGTCAGCGCCACCTTATAGACATAGGAGGCGGGATGGCGGATCTCGTTCCCACCCTCGAGCCGTTTCCACAGCGCCAGATGCACCTCCTGGGTCACGTCGGGGACGAGGCCGCCGTGGCGCCGCCCGCAGACCCGCCGGATCGCCGACGCCATGAGCGCCGCGTAGTCGCGCGTCAGCTCGTCGAACTGCTGGTCCCGATTCGGCACGCAGCTTCACCCGAAAGCCTGGTGCTCGCCCCCACGAGCCCGGTCCACGCTTGGATCTACGTGCTGCCGCGACACCCAGGGACAGTGCGAGCGGTGAGTGAGCTCCGCTTCGCAGGATAGCACCTCCCTCTCGCCGACGACGGCGGCAGAGCGTCGTTGGGAACGAACGGCGTGCCGGCGCCTCTGTCGTTGATGACGCCCACGACGGTCTGACCGGGAATCCGGTCCGCACACGCCGTCTCGGCACGAGGAGCACACGATGTCTCGACGAAACGCATGGAATCCGGCGCTTGCACTCGCTCTCGCGTTCAGCGGAGCCTTCGGCCTGGTCGGTTGCAACGGGTCGAAGTGGAGCGGCGGGGGCGGCATCCGCCTCCCCGACCTCTACGTGATGGCCTCGACCTCGAACGACGGACACGTCGAAACACGCGTGTCGCCGGACGGCCGGCTGTGGTCGACCGCCAACGCCCTGGTCAACGCAGACGGCACCCCGGCTTCGACGTCTCCGACCCCACCACCGGGGATCGGGGCGATCGGCACCGAATATGTCATCGCCTGGTTCGACCCAAGCGGCACGCTGCACTCACAGACCTCCACCGATGGCGTCAGCTGGGGCGGGGACACCACCCACGGCAGCTTCGCGGTGGATTCGCTGTCGCGGCCCGCCGTGGTCTACGGGGGGAGCGGGGCGTGGTTCGTCGGCTTCTCCGACTCTGCGGGGCTGCCCACAGTGCTGCGCATTCGACCCACGACTTCGGCAGTTGCAACCGTTCCGTCGCTGGCCGGTGCCAGGATGCTTGGCATGGCCTACTTCGGCGGCAGCTTCTTTCTCGCTCACAAGGACGGCTTCAGCGTGCGCGTGCTCTCCACCACCAACGCCCTCGCCTGGCCGGCCTCGACCGGCGTTCTGGCCCGTAACGGAGACGGGACCGTCCTCACGTCCAACACCTGGCCGCAGCTCGCCACCTCACCAGGGGTCTTGTGGCTGGCGGTAGATCGCGCCAGCGCGCCCGGGGTGAACGGCCTGCGCCACGGCATCACCTCGACGCACAGCAGCGCGGACGGGGAGACCTGGGACGAGGAGCACACCTACGAGCCGACCCACACCAATCCCAACATCCTCGGCCTGGCTCTCGCCGGTCCTCAGTCGGCACAGATCCTCGCTGATCACAGCGCCGGCGACACCGATGTGTTCCATAGCGCGGGCTGGACGACGAAGGTGGCCACTCACAGCAGCTCGCCCGTCTCTCTCGCGTTCGGCCCGAGGGAGCCGACCTCGATCCGCATCCCTACCATCACGTTCCGGCGTTTCAAGCGCGGAGGCCCGCACGTCGGCGACCCCAGCGCGGTCGAAGACGTTACACTCGCGGTCGAGCACCTCGACTCGCGAGGAAGGCTGGCGCGCCGCGACGGCCCCTGGGAGTTCCGGCGCGCGGTGAAAGACACCGGCCACTTCTTCGACCAGTTCCCGCCCGCCAACCGTTCGCCGGAGATCCGGTTCGTGGCCCAGCCCGGAGACACGCTGCGCGTCCGCATGAGCGGTGACGACGGCGAGGTCAGCGGCGACGTCGACGTCGGCACCTTGCTCAGCACTCCGGAACCGGCCGGCGGCGAACGGCTGGTGGAGGCAACGCAGCCGAGCAACCGGACCGCCTACCAGGTCTGGTACTCGACGGACTAGAGCGCCAGGTACGCGCGATGAGCCGGGTCAATACGCTTCCAGGTAGCGCTCCTGCTCCCAGGGGTGGACCTTGGAGATGTATTCGGCCCACTCCTGGCGCTTGGCGGCGACGAAGTGCTCGGCGATGTGCCCACCCAGGGCGTCGAGGATCACCGCGTCCTTCTCCAGGTTGTCGAGGGCCTGGGAGAGATCAGCGGGGATCTCGTCGATCTTCAGGCGCCGCTTCTCCCGCTGGCTCATGGTGAAAATGTTCTTGTTCACCGGCTCGCGGCCGGGCAGCTTGCGCTCCACCCCGTCGAGCCCGGCCGCCAGCATGACGGCCAGCGCCAGGTAGGGGTTGCAGGCCGGGTCCGGGAGGCGCACCTCGCAGCGGGTCGACATCTCGCGCTTGGCCGGCACGCGTACCAGGGGCGAGCGGTTCTTCTCCGACCAGGCAATGTTGGTCGGCGCCTCATAGCCGGGCACCAGGCGCTTGAAGGAGTTGACCAGGGGGTTGGTCACCGCCACGAAGGCCGCGGCGTGCTGCAGGACCCCCTCGATGTAGGAGAGTGCCAGCTTGGACAGCTCGAATTCTCCCTTGGGGTCGTAGAAGGCGTTCTTCTTGCCCTTGACGGCGAGCAGGCTCTGGTGCGTGTGCATGCCGGAGCCGTTGACGCCGTAGAACGGCTTGGGCATGAAGGTGGCGTGCAGGCCATGGTCGCGCGCCACCTTCTTGACCACGAAGCGGAAGGTGGAGACGTTGTCGGCGCAGCTCACCGCGTCGGCGTATTTGAAGTCGATCTCGTGCTGCCCCGGCGCCACCTCGTGGTGGGCGGCCTCGACCTCGAAGGCCATGGCCTCGAGCACCAGCACGATGTCGCGGCGGCACTGCTCCCCCTTGTCCACCGGCGTCAGGTCGAAGTAGCCGCCGACGTCATGGGTCTCGCCGAGGACGTTTCCGTTGGCATCCGTCTGCAGCAGGAAGAACTCGGCCTCGGGGCCGGCGACCATGACGTAGCCGAGCTTGGCGGCGCGCGCCACCTGGCGCTTCAAGGTCAGGCGCGGGCAGCCGGGGAAGGCGGAGCCGTCGGGCAGGTGCACGTCGCAGATCATGCGCGCCACCCGGGTCCCGTCCGGGTTGGTCCACGGGTTGACCTGGAAGGTCTCGAAGTCCGGCACCAGCAGCATGTCCGACTCCTCGATGCGGGTGAACCCCTCGATCGACGAGCCGTCGAACATGATCTCGCCGTCCAGCGCCTTCTCGAACTGGCTGCGGGGGATCTCGACGTTTTTGATCACACCCATGATGTCGGTGAACTGCAGGCGCAGGAAGTGGACGTTCTCCTTGTCGCCGGCCTTCAGGATCTCTTCACGCGTTGTCACAGTGCCCTCCGTTTCGTGGACGTTTCGCAGAATCTAGACCGGAACCTCCAGGAAAGCAAGTCCAAACGCGCATACTGCAACGAGATCTGTGCACAGAGAGCGAGATCTCGCGGACAGCGGCTCGGCCGGCACAGCCCTGCACCGCGCCTCGATAACGGCGATGCAACACGGGACACCTTGACACGCGTGGGACAGGGGGTGAAACACTTGTGGCACACTTTGTGTGCCAGGCCGCAATCCCGTTTTCCCACGCGTCGCGGCGGAAATCCAGTCTCCGCAACGACTTGTGCTAGACTTCGGAGTCTGGTACGGACAATGCGCTCGCGATGCCGGGGGGGATGATCCGCGGGAGGCCGAAGACGGGTTCTCGACCGAATGGGAGAAGGTGAATCGGGCGCCATGCCGGCCTGGGTGTCAAGACTCGGCGTACGCATCTCGGTCCTGGCGGTCGCCGGGTATCTCGCGACCACCCCGACAGCTCCTGCAGCCCAGCAGGAGCCGTTGCTGGTCATCGCCTTCGATCGGTCGATCTCGCTCCGCCAGCTCGCCCACGACTACCTGGGCGACCCCGACTTGTGGACGGAGATCCTGAGGACCAGCGGCCTCACCTCGATCGTCGATCTCAGGCCGGGCCAGGAGCTGCGCCTTCCGGTCTCCCAGGTGAAGGCGGCCAACCGGGCCCTGCAGCTCTCCCAGAAGGACATCCAGCGCGCCAACCGAGCGGGGGCCCAGCTTTTCGCTCCGCGGATCATCGCCCTGGCGATCGGCTACTACAACGAGGCGCTCATCAAGCGCACCCTGGGGGCCTGGCTGGAGACCTTCGATCTTGCCCAGCAATCGCGCGCCGCCGCCGGCGAGGCATACGAGGTCTGCCGGCAGAACCGCGAGCAGGCGGCCGAGGCCCGCCTGAGTGACAAGCAGGGCGCGGTCGAGGGCCAGAAGCCGCGCGAGCTGGTCTGGGAGGACAGGGAGCCCAACGCGATCCTGATCGAGGAGGAGAAGGTCAGGACGCTGTCCGACTCGACGGCGCAGATCACCTTCCGCGACGCCAGTCGGCTGCGGCTCAATCCCAACTCCCAGGCCGTCATCCAGCGCCTGCGCGTCGACCCCCTGACGCGCGAGGAGGACGCCGAGGTGAGCCTCATCGAAGGCGACTTCTATGCCCTGCTCGCCGACAAGAGCGACCGCAAGCGTTTCGAGGTCGAAGTCCCCGGCGTCGAGGCACGCATCGACTCGGGAGACTTCTGGGTCAGCCACGATGCCAACGAGGGGGCCAAGTTCGCCAACTACGACGTCGCTCCGGTGCGCATCGCAGCCCGCGGCGAAACCGTCGTCCTGCGCCAGAACGAAGGGGCCCTGGTGCGCCCCGACGACTCGCCAGTGCGCAAGCTGGACGTGCTGCGGGCGCCCCTGCCGCAGGCGCCGGCGGAGGACCGACCGGCCATCGCCGGCCGCGTGCGACTGCGCTGGAGCACGGTTGCGGACGCCGCCGGCTACTGGCTAGAGATCGCCCACGATCCGCAGTTCAACCGCATGGCAACCTCGCAGCGGGGCGTTCCGGAGACAGAGTTCCGCGCCGATCTGCTCGCCCCCGGCATCTATTACTGGCGCGTCTCGGCGCTCGACCGATTCGGGCTCCCGGGGGCGCGCAGCGAGGCGCGGCGACTCGAAGTGCGCTCCGACACGGTGCCGCCGTACCTGTTGATCGAACGACCGGAGCCGGACCGCGTCCTGCGCCAGGCCCCGGTGACCGTCTCCGGTCGGAGTGAGCCGGGCGCCCGCTTGACGGTCGAGGAACAGGGAGTCGGAATCGACGACGCCGGCCGCTTCGAGCACAACCTCTCACCGACGGAGGGCGACAACGTGGTCACCGTCCGGGTCGTCGACCCGGCAGGCAACGAGACCACCAGAAGCCACCACATCACCTACATGCCGGACCGGCCCGCCGAGATCCGCTACCTGCCGGACACTCCGCGCCTGGAGCCCGGTCACTTTCTCGCCAACGGCGACACCCTGTCGCTCGCCGGACGGACACTCGGGCACGCGCGGCTGTTGATCCAGACCGTGGATGGCGCACCGCTCGCGACGGCGGCCGCGGACGGCGCAGGCCGATTCCGCGTCAACGTGCCCCTCGCCGGCGACCGTCAGGAGCTGGACGGGCGAGTCATCTCTCCCTCGGGTTACGTCACCCCCTTTCGCTTCCGGGTCACCGTCGATCGCGAGGCACCGGAGATCCACCTCGACGCTCCCCTGCCGCGGCTGACCACTGAAACCGGGCTTCGCGTCAGGGGCAGACTGAGCGAGACCGCCAAGGTGCGCCTCAACGGCCGCGAGGTCCCTGTCGTGGGAGGCCGCTTCGCGCGGCACATCGAGCTCGCCGAAGGCGACAACCGCGTCGACATCGTGGCCGCCGACCCCGCCGGCAACGTGGGGTTGAGCAGGTGGAAGGTGCAGCGCGACACGACGCCGCCCGAGCTGCTCGGACATCGGCTCGTCACGGATCGGGAGACCGGGAGCGCCACGATACGGGTCACGGTAACCGTCCGGGACGCCTCGGGCCTGGCGCGCATCGCGCCCTGTACAATCGTCACGCGATACGGCAGCTCGTCCGGGTTCCTGCTCTACAACGACGCTGCGGACCGCTACGAAGGCCTGCTCCGGGCGGCGCAAGCCGACCCGGGAGGCGCCCGGCTCACACGCGTGGAGTTGACCGACGACGCGGGCAACAGAAGGGTCTTCTCGCCCAACTAGGTCGGCTGGACACCGCCCTGCCGGAGTCGGTGTGAGGGGGAAGGACGATGAAGCGCATTCGACTCTCGCTGCTGTTGACGGGGATCGCCCTTGCGGCCACCAGCCCGGCGTCGAATCCGCAGCGGATCGCTCCTGCCACGCCCATCCTGGTCACCTACGGCCACGAGAATCACACGCGCGAGGGCGATCCGGACTTTTATCAGATCCTCTACATGAGTCTCCCGGCCGCGACCACGGAGTCGTTCCTGCTCCGGGTCTTCGATCCGGACACCGACGGCAAACACGACCTGGCCTTCGGCCAATATGGAGACTCGGCGACCCGGTTCACCGTCTTCGGCGGCGCCGGAGCGTACGGCGGCCAGGAGGCGACCCGAGAACCCGCAGCGGATCGCAAAGCGGGAGGGCGCCGGCTGGCCGAGCGGACCTTCGGCGCCGATCCGGAGATCGACGACACCTGGCAGACCCTCGCCGAGCTCGACCCGGCCGACGGCGAGCTCGTCGCCGGACGCCGCATCTTTCGGCTCCTGGTGGACGGTTTCCAGGGCGACGACGCCAACGTCTTCTCGATCGCGGCCGGCACGCGCGAGGACGAGACTCGAGCGCCGGAAGGCCTCGAGATCTTCAGCTTCCGGCCGACGCTCCGGCTCCCCGAGAGCGGTGCCGTGCTCGAGCTGCCTTTCGCGACGCCGGAGGATGCCGCCGACCTCACCGTGGACACGTTCGACGGTCGCGGCGCCGATACGGAGCTCGCCCTCCCCCTGCTCTCGCACCCGCTCGCGGCGTCGGGGGACGATGCCTGGCAGGCGGGTGAGCTCCGGCTCGACGACGAAGAGCGCGGCGGGCGGGCGGCGGTCGTGATCAGCGGCGGGCGGGAGCGGCCCAACGACATCACCCTCTACCTGACCGACGCGCGCGGCAGGCCGCAGGCCCTGCGCCTGCCGCCGCGCATCTGGCCGGCGCGGAATTCCCGACCGAGCGTCGTCGCGACGGTGACGCCGGATGACTGCCACACCGTCACGCTCGACGCCGGCGGATCCACGGACGCCGACGGAGAGGCGCTCGAGTACCGGTGGCGCTTCCACGACGGCGGCGAGGCGCGCGGCGAGCGCGTCACCCGCCGCTACGCGGAGCCGGGAACCTATCCCGCACGGCTGGAGATTCGCGACACTTCTCCGCAAGTCGGGCATGGTGCGGCGCACGACCTCGAGGTCGAGATCAAGAAGCCGCCGACAGCCGAGGCGAGCGCCCCGCGCGTCGTCGCCCCTGGAGAGCCGTTCCTCCTCGACGGTTCCGGCTCGAGCGTCGAGCGGGGGGCGCTCCGCAGCTTTGCCTGGAAGCTGAGCGACGGCGCGGAGCTCGCCGGCCAACAGGTTCGCCACACGTTCGCCGAACCGGGTCGCTATGACGTGACCTTGACCATCGTGGACGACTCCGGACATCCCTGCAGCACCGCGAGCACGGAGCTCGCGGTGGTGGCCAACGCGCCGCCGGTCGCCGCCGCCGGGGAGGACCGACGCGCGGCTGTCGGCGAAGTTCTGACCTTCGACGCGCGCGACAGCGCGGACGGCGACGGCAAGCTCACCGCCCGTCTGTGGGATTTCGGCGACGGCGGGCAGGCCCACGGTCCCGTGGTCGAGCACGGCTACACGGCGCCGGGGAGCTACCGCGTGCTCCTCTCGGTGCGCGACGACTCGCGGGTGGCGAACGCCATGGGGACGGATGAGATGACGGTGATCGTCAACGCCCGGCCGGTCGCCGTCGTCGCACCGCCGCAATACGTCGGCGGAGGTCTGGTGCACTTCGACGGCCGTGGCTCGAGCGACGAGGACGGCGCCATCGCACGCTATCGATGGAATTTCGGCGACGGCGCGACCGGCGGCGGGCCGACACCGAGCCACGTCTACGCCGCGCCGGGCACCTACGATGCCAAGCTGACGGTGACCGACGACTCGGGGACGATCCGCAGCAGCGCCAGCATGACCACGCGGGTGGTGGTGAACGCATCGCCGATCGCCGATGCCGGCCCCGACATCGTCGCCGCGCCGGGAGACGAGATCGTGCTCCGGGGGGACCGATCGGTCGATCCCGACGGCGAGATCGTCGACTTTTCCTGGGATCTCGGCGCCGGCGTGACCGCCAACGGCGCGGTGGTGACCCACCGCTACGACACGCCCGGCACCTACCTCGCGCGCCTCGCGGTGCGCGACGACAGCGGTCACGAGGAGGCGATCGACTTCGACGAGGCGAGGGTGGTCGTCAACCGGAGGCCGCAGGCCGACGCGGGTCCGGACGTCCTCGCCGCGGCCGGCAAGCCGGTGCGCCTCGACGCCGGTCGATCGTTCGATCTCGACGGCACGATCACCGAGTTCCGCTGGGACTTCAGCGACGCCGAGGCGCCGCTCGCCGGTCGCGTGGTCGAGCGAAGGTTCGAAACACCAGGGATCTACACTGCGCAGCTCACCGTTACCGACGACAGCGGAACGTCGAACGGCACGGCCCGTGACGAGGTGACGATCCGGATCAACCATCCGCCGATCGCCGCCGCCGGCACCGAGGTGCGCACCGCCGAGCGGACGGTCGCCTTCGACGCCTCGGCGTCGGTCGATCCCGATGGGGATCCGCTGATCTTCCGCTGGGATTTCGGCGACGGTCACACGGCGAACGGCGCCCGCGTCTCTCACACCTATTCCGCGGGCGGCACCTACCCCGTGGTGCTGACCGTGCGTGACGGGAGCGCCCTCGCCAACTCGCTGCACCGCGACGCGCTCACCGTGCGGGTCAACCAGCCGCCGACCGCGGTGGCCGGGGAGAGCAAGAGGGTCTGCACCGGCGACGTGGTCGTCCTGGACGGCGGCGGCTCGCGCGACCCCGAGGGCGGTGTCCTGCGCTACATCTGGGACTTCGGCGACGGCACGTCCGCGGACATCGTCAACCCGACCAAGGTCTATGAGCAGAGCGGAACCTATCCGGTGACCCTGACGGTGGAGGACGACTCCGGCCTGCCGGAAAGCACTCACTCCGACCGCCTCTTCGTGCACGTGGACCAGGGGCCGACGGCCGACGCGGGCGAGGACATCCGCGCCTGTGCGCACACGCCGGTGTCCTTCGACGGCAGCCGCTCCACCGATCGGGACGGCGTGGTGAATCGCTTCTCGTGGGATTTTGGCGACGGCGCCTCCGGCGGCGGCGACCGGCCCACGCACGTCTACTCCCGCGCCGGTCGCTACCGGGCGATCCTCACCATCGAGGGCGACGAGGCCGGGCAATGTGACAACACCGCGACCGACGAGGTGGTAGTGGAGATCGTCGGCGCGCCGGCCCCCGTCATCGAGGCCGCTGCCGTGACGCCGGTCTCGGTCCCCACCCGCTTTGACGGCTCGGCCTCGACGCTCGACGGCGGTACGATCGGCGGCTGGTTCTGGGACTTCGGCGACGGCAACGCGGCGGCAGGCAGCGTGGTCGAGCAAAGCTACTCCCGACCGGGCGCCTATCGGGTCACGCTCACCGCCGAGGCAGAGACGGAGGCCTCCGAGTGCCGCAGGGTCTCCACCCATCGCCTCATCACGGTCAACGCATCCCCGGTCGCCGTCGCCGCCGGGGAGCGGACGGCGCGCGCCGGCGAGGCGACGCCGTTCGACGGCTCGGCGTCCCACGATCCCGACGGCGGGCTCGCGGAGTATCAATGGGACTTCGGAGACGGCGCGACGGCGCGGGGCATGCAGGTGCGCCATGCCTATCGCGAAGCCGGATCGTACGAGGTCACCCTGACGGTAAGGGACGAAGCGGGGGTGTCCAACAGCACCTCCACGGACACGCTGCAGCTGGAGGTGACCGCGGTGCCGCGGCCCGAGATCGCGGGTCCCGCGATCGCCTGCGTGGCGGAGACGGTCCGCTGGCAAGCCGACGACGCCGCGGCGGGCCCCGGGACCGCGTACGGTTGGCTGCTCGGCGACGGCGGCAGCGCCGAGGGCGCCGACGTGACGCACGAATACGACCGGCCCGGCCGTTACGCGATCACGTTGTTCACCGGTGGCGGCGAAGGTGGCGTGAGCGGCCGGCGGGCGGCCACGAAGATCCTCCGCGTCAACGCGCCGCCACGCGCCGTGGCCGGGCGCGACCGGATCGGCTGCCCCGGAGCCCCTGTCGCCTTCGAGGCGGCCGGATCGATCGACGCCGACGGCAAGGTGGTCGAGCGGCTGTGGGACCTCGGCGACGGCACCACGGCGCGCGGGTACGCCGTCAAGCACGCCTACGAGCAGCCCGGCGTCTATCGCGTCACATTGACCGTGACGGACGACTCCGGAAGCGCGTGCGACACGGCGACCGACACCGTCGAGGTCGACATCCGCCCCTCTCCGGTCGCCGATGCCGGGCCCGACCGCGAGGTCTGGATCGGCGGCGCCAACGACACCCTGCTGCTCGACGGATCCGCGTCCCGCTCCGTCGAGGGGGGAACTCTCGACTACAGCTGGACCCTTTCCAGCGGCGACGTGCTGCACGGCCAGAAGGTCAAGCACGTGCTGTCGGAGGCCGGTGAGATGGAGATCACCCTGCGAGTCGACGATCTGTCCGGCCGCACATGTGCCACCTCGACCGACACGATTCGTGTCATCGCCCGAGACCGCCGGCGCTGATGGAGGCCCCATGAGACTCAACCTGCGCAGCAAGCTCGTCCTGTTCGCGATCGTGCTGGCCATCCTGCCGCTGCTGGTCGCCGGCCAGCGCCTCACCCGCATCGCCCGCGACGAGCTCAAAAGCGCCGCCAACGAGGACCTCGCGGCGACCGCGCGTCAGGTCAGCGAGACGATCGACTCCACCTACCAGCAGGTCTGGCTCGCCCCCCTGACGCTGGTGCGCAACGCCATCGATGACCAGCGGCTCGGGGTGGAGCAGAAGATCGCATTGCTGACCCAGGGCATCACCGATCTGGCCGACATCGCGGCCCTGCAGGTGACCATCGAGGGTGCCGCCGCGCCCGTCGTCGTCTCGCAGCAGAGCTTCTATCGGCGTCTCGAGGCGGCGTCGCTCAATCCGCTGGAGGTCCTGCGCCTCACCGATGAGCAGGTCTCGGCGTACCGCGCTCGCGACCCGAACCGCGTCGCCGCCGTGGCCCATGTTCCCGAGACGGACGACTGGCTGGCCACCGTCGCTCTGCCGCTGAGCGACCCATCGGGTCGCGCCGCCACGCTGCTCGCCCGCATCGACCTGCGGCGCTTGCGGAGCCTCATCGAAGGCCACACATTCCAGCACCGGGGTGAGATCACGATCGTCGACCGCGCCGGCGAGCGGGTCTTCGCCCCGTCACCCGCCGATCTGTCCGCGCGCTCGATCGTCACACGCGCCTTGCGCCTCCTGGGATCGCAGTCACGGGCGGTCACCGTGGAGCCCTATGCGCGGCCGGACGGTTCGGTCCATCTGGGCGCGGTCTCATTCCCGCGAGCCATCGATTGGGCGGTGCTCGTCGAGATGAGCCAGCACGATGCCTACCTGGCCGTCGGCAAGATGATCCGCAGCCTGCTGCTGTGGATCGCGATCGGTCTCCTGGTGGCCGCCGTCGGCGCCGTCGTCTTCGCCTTGCGCATGAGCCGTCCGATCCTGGCGATCGGCGAAGCCGCCGTGGAAGTGGGCAAGGGGAACTTCAAGACGCGGGTCACGACGGTGCGCACACGCGACGAGATCGGCGAGCTCGCCGGGCGGATCAACGACATGATCGCGCAGCTCGGTGAGCGCTTCCAGCTCCTGAAGTTCGTCTCCGGAGGGACCCTGGATGCCATCCGCGAGGCGCGCGGCGAGGGCATCAGGCTGGGCGGCGAGTCGGTGCACGTCACCGCCCTGTTCGCCGACATCCGGGGCTATACGGCCTTCGCGGAGGGTCACGATCCGGGGGTCGTGGTCGACGTGCTCAATCACTACTTCCAGAGCCTCGCCGACCTCGTGGTCGCCCACCACGGCGACATCGACAAGTTCGTCGGCGACCAGATCATGGCCGTCTTCCGAGGTGGCGAGATGGCGGGCAACGCCGTCGCCTGCGCCCTCGAGTTCCAGCGCGCGATGGTCGGGCTCGGCGAGCAATACCCGAACGCCGATCTCGAAATCGGCGTCGGGATCAACGCCGGCGAGGTGGTCATGGGAGCCATGGGGAGCCGCGAGCGCATGGACTACACCGTGCTCGGCGACAACGTGAACCTCGCCGCCCGGCTGTGCGCCCATGCGGGTGCGGGCCAGATCCTGGCCTCGGATTCCGTCTATGCGGCCGCTCGTCACGTCGATTCGTTCGCGTTCGAGGCGCTCGAACCGATTCGGGTGAAGGGCAAGAGCCAGCCGATTCCCGTCTATGCCGTCCGTGGAACGACCGGTCCGGACAATCGAGGCGCCGGCGAATCCGCCGGCTAGAGAGGAGGCACGAGATGTTTGAGGCGATGGACGTCCGCGAGCTGGCACGTACGCTGCGCGCGCGGGCGCCGGAGGACGCGGCTGAATTGCTCACCCGGGAGACGCCTGAGCGGATCCAGGCGGCCCTGGCGCTGCTGCCACCTGAGCACGGCCGGCGGGTGGCGGAGCACCTGCCTGCGGCCAAACGACCGTTCGCATTGACGCCTGAGCGCGAGGATCGCGCCGTCCCCGGCTCCGTCTCGGAGCTGGCGGAGCCGGTTCCGGCAAGCGTCCCCAACACCGCCACGGTGGCCGCCGCCGTGGAGGCCGTGAGCCGCTCCGCGGTGCCTACCGACATCACCTACCTCTACGTCACCGACGACGAGGACCGGCTGGTCGGCCTGGTGGTGATGCGCGACCTGGTGCTCGCCGCGCCCGATGCCACGGTGGACCGCGTCATGATGCCGGACCCGTTCGCCTTCGCCGCCGACACGTCGCTGACAGAGGCCTGCAAGGCGGCGGTACGCCGCCACTACCCGGTCTATCCGGTCGTCGACCGAGAGCGTCGGCTAGTCGGGCAGGTGCGCGGCTGGCGGCTGTTCGAGCAACAGGTGATCGAGATCTCCGCCCAGCCCGGGAAGATGGTCGGCGTCAGCAAGGAGGAGCGCGCTGACACCCCGCTGCTCTCGTCGTTCACCAAACGCCATCCGTGGCTGCAGCTCAATCTGCTGACGGCGTTTTTGGCCGCGCTCGTCGTCGGCTCGTTTGCCGGCACGATCGAGCAGATCGTGGCCTTGGCGGCGTTCCTCCCGGTGCTCGCCGGGCAGAGCGGCAACACCGGCTGTCAGGCGCTGGCGATCACGCTGCGCGGCCTCGCCCTGGGTGATGTCGAAAAGCGATCGCGTTTGCGCCTGGTGGCCAAGGAGGCGGCGCTGGGCCTCGGCAACGGCCTGCTCGTCGGCCTGGTGGCCGCCGCGGCGATGTGGCTCTACGCCTCGCGCTTGCCCGAGGCGGCGCCCCAGGCGCCGGTGCTGGCGCTGGTGATCGCTCTCGCGATGACTGGAGCCTGCCTCATGTCCGGCATCTCCGGCGTGCTGATTCCGCTCGTCCTGCGCCGGCTCGGCGCCGACCCCGCGGTCGCCTCGGCGATCTTCCTCACCACCATCACCGACATCGTCGGCATGGGCCTGATGCTGGCCCTGGCCACCACGTTGGTGCTGTAGGGGTTTGCTACCGCAGACCAAAGAAGGCACGCATCCGGGCGAGGATCGAGGCTTCGCTCGCCACCTGACTCCTGCTGCGTTGCTGCTCCTGGTGGCTCGCCAAGGACGCGTCGGTGAGCTCCTGCCGCGTCACCAACACGTGGCTCAAGACCTCGGCGATCTTGGGATCGGCGGTCAGGATCTCGGCGAGCTGGGGCTTGGCGATCTCCAGCACCACGCATCCGCCGTCGGCCCGCACGGTGGCGTTGCGTGGCTCACCGGTCAACAGCGACTGCTCTCCGAGGAAATCGCCCTCGTCCAGCCGCCCGACATCGATCTCGACCCCGCCGCCCCCCTCCGTCGACTTGCTCGCCACCGCCGAGCCGGCGTCGATCACCAGCAGCGACTCCCCCGCGTCGCCTTCACGCACGAGGACCTCCCCGTCGTCGTAGTGGCGCCGCGTCGCCCCCTCGGCGAGCGTCCGGACGGCATCCGGATCGAGCTCGCGAAACAGCTCGAGCCGCGACAACCGGGCCACCGCCCGAGCGTGCTCGTCGCGGCGCGCCGCGTTCTCCATCGCCGGCGCCGAGTGGAGATGCACGGTGCGGACGGGAAACGGGATACTCAGGTCCCGGCGTTTCAGCTCGTACCAGATCCGCGAGTTGATGGCGTCCCGGAACCTCCCGATGTCGGCGACGCTGCGCGTCCACACCCGTACGTAGTAGGTGATCGCGTGATCGGCGAAGCTCTCCAGGAAGACCGCCACCGGAGGTTCGGCCAGCGTGCCGGGAACCGAATGCGCGGCAGCCCGGATCGCCTGCTTCACGTCGGCAGGCGGCGCCCCGTATGGCAGGCCAACGCGAAAGGCCAGAGCGATCGGTCGTTGCCCGGAGCCGTAGTTGAGGAGGCGGTCGTTCGAGATGCGCGCGTTCGGTTCATAGATGTCCACCCCCTCCTTGGTGCGCAGGCGGGTGGTACGCCAGCTCATGTCGACCACCTGGACCGCAGTCTGGCCGTCCAGCATCAGCCAGTCACCGCGAGCAAACGGCTTCTCCACGTCCAGCGCCAGACCGGCGAAGACGTTCTTGAGCACGTCCTGCAGCGCCAGGCCAGCGACCGCCGACAGCACCGTGGAGGAGACCAGGATGGCGCCGAGCTCGACGCCGAGGATGGTCTTGGCCGCCAGCAGGCCGACGGCGATCAGCACGCCCATGCGCAGGACGTCGCGGGCCAGCTTGGGCAGGAAGGGAGCGTCTGGACGCCACGGACGCTTGATCACCGCGGCGTTGACCAGCGCGAAAGCCACCCACGCCGAGAGCACGGCGGTGGTCGCGGCAGCGGCCTTCCACCCCCCTATCTGACGGTCGACGTGGGCGACGGTGAGCGCGGCGAGCACTGCGACACCGACCGCCCACAATTGATAGATGAGACGCAGCCGGAACCCCGGCAGGACCCGCCGGAGCACCAGGTAGGCGGCCTCGAGCGCCACCAGCGTCCCCATCCCGTACAGCAGCGGAATCGTCCAGGCGGTCAGCATCGGCGTTCCGGCAAGACGTCACCCCGACCTCCTGGGAACGATGAGGTCGTGTTCCTCGTTGGCGTTCGCGAGCTTAGCACGCAGGCGAAACACATGTGCTAGACTAGCGCGCAAATCAGCAGCAGGTCCTCCTACTCATGGGAGGCATCCCGAGCTGACACCAGGAGGTGGCTCATGTCCCGATACCGGATGATCGTGGCCGGCTGCGCAGTGCTCCTCTGCACTCCCGCCGCAACCGGTTCCCAGGAGCTGGCGCTCGACCCCGACGTGGGGCCGGTGGCGCCACGGGCCGTCGGCGCCGACTGCGCCGGTGGCGAGATCTACGACGACGGGGCGGCCGAGAACGGCTACAGCGGCAACCCGGCCATCGTCAGCACGTTCGAGGGCGTGCAGCAGTTCACGCCCGCAGCCTATCCGGGGACCTACGACACGGTGTGCGTCGGGCTGGTCTCGCTGGGTGGGCCGAACCTCGATTTCGAGATCGAGGTGCGCGACGACGACGGGGTGGACGGGGGGCCCGGCACGCTGCTCGGCGCGGTGCCGGTGTCGGCGGCCGGCATCCCGGGCGGACTGCCGTGCGCATTCTTCGAGTACGACATCACCAGCCTGGGGCTCAACATCCCGGATGGCAACGTCTGGATCGGCGTACGCTGGAATCCGATGACCTTCCCCAGCCGGTTCATCTGTGCGGACGAAAGCCCCGCGACCCTGCTCCACCCTGGGTTCGTCAACTTCGACACCGCCGGCTGGCAGGCGACCCAGACCGTGTTTCCGGGCTACCGGGCGAAGCTCGTCCGCGCCATCCCCGGAGAGGCCGAGGAGACGGGCGTCTTCGAGTCGGAGGCGCTCGAGGTCGACTACGCCGAGCTCACCTCCGACGCCAACGGCGTCTTCGAGCCGGGAGAGATCGTCGACGTGGCGCCCGCCTGGAACAACGCCGGCACCCTCAGCCACGACCTGCTCGGTTCGGCCACCGCCTTCACCGGCCCCGCGGGACCGGTGTACGACCTCGTTGTCGACCAGGCGGACTACGGAATGGTCGATCCCACGCAGACCGCGAGCTGCCGAGACACCGGCCTGTGTTATCAGATGGGCGTCGACCTGTCGGGCGGCGAGCGCCCGGCGCTGCACTGGGATGCCTCGTTCCAGGAGACCCTTTCGGAGGAGTCCTCTATCACCTGGACGCTGCACCTCGGAGACAGCTTCGCGGACGTGGCGCGCTCGAGCCTGTTCTATCCCTGGATCGAGACACTGCTGCACCACTCGGTGAGCGGCGATCCGGCGCTGGCAGCGCGCGATCTTCGCGTGCTGGGCTGCGCGGAGACGGAGTTCTGCCCGGCGAATCCGACCACGCGGGAACAGGCGGCGGTGTTCCTGCTGAAGACGCTGGAGGGCAGCGGCTACGTGCCGCCGGCGTGCGTAGAGGGAGAGGAGCTGTTCACAGACGTGCCTTTCGACAGCCCGTTCTGCGCCTGGATCGAGGATCTGGGGGGCCGGGGCGTGACGGCGGGCTGCGGCGGCGGCGACTACTGCCCGGAGAGCCCGGTGACGCGCGCCCAGGTTGCAGTGTTGCTGCTGAAGACGCTGCTGGGCTCCGGGTACGCACCGCCTGAATGCACCGGGCTCTTCGGCGACGTGGCGTGCCCGTCGACGTTCGCCAACTGGATCGAAGATCTGGCGACGCGGGGGATCACTGCGGGATGTGGGTCCGGCAACTACTGTCCCGCCGACGCGGTGAGCCGCGGCCAGATCGCCGTCTTCCTGTCGAAGACGTTCGGGCTGTCGCTGTACGGACCCTAGTCGGCGCCAGCGATCGCACGCTCCTATCGCGGAGCCCCGTTGCCGACGGGGCTCCGCGATCGCTTCACCAGCAGCTCGGGCGAGATCGGCGGGTCGCCGTGCGTTCGGCCACATGGGGATCGTGCGGTACCCCCACTACCCCGTGCCCAGCACGCCCGCTACGCTCGTGCGATGGCCATCCTCCTCCCCCGGGCGCGATGAAGCTGCTCATCGTCGACGACAACGCCCGCGTGCGTCGCCTGATCGCCGACTTCGTGGCCCCCGTGGCCGCCGAGGTCATCGAGTGCACCGATGGCACGGAGTCGCTCCGCGCCTACCAGACACACCGGCCAGACGCCGTGCTGATGGACGTCGCCATGCGCGAGCGGGATGGGATCGCCGCCACCCTGGAGATCACGGCCGCCCACCCGGCGGCGCGGGTGGTCATCGTCACCGACTACGACGACGCGGACCTGCGGGACGCCGCGCAGGCGGCCGGCGCCCGCGCCTACGTGCTCAAGGAGAACCTGTTCGAGCTGCCGGGCGTGCTCGATCGGGTGATTCGAGAGCGTCGGTGAGTCCGCTGCCGGCGATCGATCGCCCGCTGCGCATCCCACCGGCAAGCGCGATGTTCGAGATCCAATACACGGGCCTGAGCTTCGTCAACCCGCGGCGCGTTCGCTTCAGGTACCGGCTGGCAGGCCTCGACGACGATTGGGTCGAGGCGGCCGACCGGCGTACGGCGTACTACTCCTACGTCCCGCCCGGCAGCTACACGTTCACGGTCATCGCCGCCAACAGCGACGGCGTGTGGAACACGGAGGGCGCAAACCTGGCGCTCGTGGTGCTGCCGCCGTTCTATCGCACGTGGTGGTTTCTCACCCTGGTGATGGCCGGCGCCGTGGGACTCGTGGCGGTCGCGTGGACACGGCGCGAATCGCGACTGAAGCGGGCACATTCCACGCAGCGGGCGTTCTCGCGCCAGCTCATCGCCTCCCAGGAAGCCGAGCGCAAGCGCATCGCCGCGGAGCTGCACGACAGCCTCGGCCAGCGGCTGGTGATCATCAAGAATCTCGCCATGCTGGCAGGCAGCGCCGACACGGACCGCGCCGGTGAGCGGGTGGGAGAGATCTCCACGGAGGCGTCCCTGGCCATTGGCGAAGTACGCGAGATCGCGCAGAACCTGCGACCGCACCATCTGGATCATCTGGGATTGACGAAAGCCCTCGAAGCGCTGGTCAGGAAGGCGGCAAACGCCTCGACCATCCGCTTCGCCGCCGAGGTGGACGGCATCGACGGTCTGTTCCCGAAGGAGGCCGAGATCAATGTGTATCGCGTCGTCCAGGAATGCGTGAACAACATCCTCAAGCACTCGGGCGCCGGCGCCGCGCGGGTCACGGCGCGACGCTCGCCTTCCCAGGTCCTGATCACCGTACAGGACGACGGGCGCGGGTTCGCGCCGGCGACCGGCGACCATCAGCCCGGGCACGGCGGTTTCGGGCTCCTCGGGATGCAGGAACGCGTCACGCTGCTCGGTGGGCGGTTCGACGTCCGCTCGGCGCCCGGCCAGGGGACCACGGTCGCCATCGCGTTCGACGTCACGAAACTCCAGGGGATATCGTCGAGCACGAGCGACGAAGCGGCCGAAAGTCGCGACTAGAGGATGGCCACCATGCCCGATGAAATCCGCATCGTCGTCGCGGACGACCACCCGGTCCTGCGCCTGGGCCTCAAGCAGGTGATCGAAGCGGATCCGCGGTTGCGCGTCGTCGGTGAAGCGGACGATGGCGAGGCGGCGCTGGAGCAGATCGAGGCACAGCAGCCGGACA
>JBOGJI010000358.1:0-1887 GCA_050747865.1 Thermoanaerobaculia bacterium | reverse complement strand
CCGGCGGCTGTCTCGCTCGTGTCTACGCGTGTTGCGGGATCTCTTCGACGAGCTCAAGCGCTCGCGCCTGCAGCTCATTCGCCTCCGAGAGCTGCTCGAAGCTGGCCTCGGAGTCGCCCAGGCGAACCGTGTTCCGGGTGCGCCGCCCGAGCTCTGAGAGCAGGCTCTCGAAGCTGTGCGGGGCTTCGCCGCGGGAGGTGCGCCTGCGGCGCGCCTTGCGGGTCGCGGCGGCAGAGCGCTTCGCCTTGGCGACGGGGTCGGCTCCGATCGGTGGACACTCGTCCTGGAAGGTGAGCTCCGCCCAGCACTGCCTGAGGTGCCACTCCAGGTAGTAGGAGAGCATGCAGAGGAAGAGGTGGGCGCGGACCCGGTCCTCGAGGCGGTGGTGGATCGGGCGCACCTCGAGCGGGCCCTTGAGCGTGCGAAAGGCGCGCTCTGCCCACTTCAGCTGCTTGTAGGAGCGGGTGACGTCGGGCGCTTTGAGCTTGCGCTTGGGGATCGGGGTGCGAAGCACGTAGAACCCGTCGAGCGCCGCCTCGGCCTCGATCTGGGCCTGCTTGCGCCGGTAGGCGAAGCTGGCGTCGGTGATCTCGACCTCGAAGTGCTTCTTCACCCGGTAACGCTTGAGCACCGGGCCGACCGCGAGCCCGATCTCCGCCGCGCCCCGCAGCGTCCCCGCCTCGACCCGGGCGCGGATCTCCTCGAGGCCGCGCTCGGTCGCCTTGAGCAGGTCCTCGCGCTTTCTGGCCCGCTCTTCGGCGACCAGCGGGTTGCGGCAGACCACGAGGCGCTCGCCCGGGTAGCCCTCGGGGTCGGAGATCTCGGCCAGGTTCTGCTGGTCGAAGAGGGTGGGCTGAAGGTGGCCGTCCTTGACCAGCCTCTTCACCTGGGGGGCCTTCAGCGCCGTGATCCAGGAGGCGCCCTCCATCCCCCGCAGGAGCTCGAGGTTGGCCTTGGTCACCATCCCGCGGTCGAAGACCACGACCACCTCGGAGAGGCCGAAGCGCGCCCTCAGCTTTGAGAGCTGGGCGGGAAGGGTCGCATCGTCGTGCAGCGAGCCCGCGAAGGCCTCGATCGCGATCGGGCGACCATCGGGGTCGCAGAGGAGGCCGTAGGCGATCTGCAGGGTGCCGGGCCTTCGGTCGCGGGAGTAGCCGAGCTCGGCGAGCGGGCAGGTGCGGCCCTCGAAGTAGGAGGAGCTGACGTCGTAGAGGACGAGGGTGCCCTCGGGGAGGTGGCGGCGGGCGAGCCGATCCTCGATCCGGCCCTGGCGCTCGGAGAGCCAATCCATCGCCCCGTAGAGGTCGTCCGCCTCGGCTCCCTCCACCCCGAGCTCCGCCGCCAGCGTCGAGCGCCGAAGCGCCCTCGCGGTGGCGAGCTTCGAGCCGGGCTCGAGCACCCGCTGGCAGATCATCGCCAAACACAGATCGCGCTCCCTCGACGGCCAGCGGTCCAAGAGTCGGGGGAGGCCGAGCCGCCGCGCGGCACGAAGCAGCGCCTCCGCGTGCCCCGCGGGCACCGAGTCGGTGATCCGTAGCACCTCGCCGAGCGGCATCAGCGCCTCGCCGCGCAGCGCCCGGCGCAGCGCCTCGATCGCCTCGGCGGGCAGCTTGGAGACGTTGGCGATCGTCTCGTGGCGGACGCGCCTTCCCTCGCGGATCGAGCGACGGACCAGGTGGGAGGTGTAGACGCGGTCGCCGTGTCGGCGCTGGATCTTGGCCACGTGCATGGCGCCGCCCTTCCCCTTCATGAGCGCATTATCTCCCATCGATCGGACGGAAGCCAGCAACACTCTTGGCTACACCCTTCGGTCCAAAAGAGCCCCCAAACCCGCATAGTGAGCGGGATCGGGGCCGATCAGGGCGCTGCTATTCGGGGTAACTTCGG
>JBOGJI010000357.1:0-1007 GCA_050747865.1 Thermoanaerobaculia bacterium | reverse complement strand
CTGGCCACCGCGGTCGCCGACGCGCTCGCGTCCGGCCGCTCGGCCCGCGCCGCGCTCGCCGCCGCCGCGACCGCGCTCGAGGGGCCGGCGGCGCGCGAGATGGCACGGGTGCGGGCCGAGCTCGCCCTGGGAGCGCCGACCCGGGATGCCCTCGCCGGTCTGCGCTCGCGCATGCGCTCGCCTCGTGTCGACTCGTTCGCAGCGGCGGTCCTCTCGCAGGAGCTCGCCGGCGGAGACCTGGCGACGCTGTTGCACCGGCTCGCCGCGGCCGCCGCCGACCGCGATCGAACCGACGCAGACGCGCGCTCGGCGACGGCCCAGGCGCGGTTCACGGGCCTGCTGGTGGTCGCGATGCCTGCCGGCGCCGCGTTGCTCGCGGAGTTGCTCGAGCCCGGGTTCGTCGGCGGGCTGCTCTCCGAGCCGGGGTCGGCGACCCTGCTCGCGGTCGCGGCCGGCCTCCAGCTCGGCGGATTCGCCGCGATCCGCCGGCTCAGCGGGGTCGCCGGATGAACCGCGACGGCGTCCGAGCGCCGTCGGGACCGAGATGAGCGCCACGCTGGCCGCCGGTGCGGTCCTACTCACCTTCGCCGCAGCCTGGGAGCTCGCCGGGGCTGCCGGCGGGACGCTCGACCGGCGGGCCGGGCACCTGCTCGCGCGGCTGACCGGAGGCCGCGCGCGCTCGCTCGCCGACGCGGCGCTTCGGCTCGGGCTCCCGGGCCGGGTCGAGCGCGCGGGGCTGCGGGGCCGGCTCGATCCAGCGGCGGTGATCGTCGCGAAGCTCGCCTGCGCGGTGGTGGGGGCACTGGTGGCCCTCGCCGCCGCCCCGGCGCTGCCGGGGCGGCTGGCGCCGGTCGGGGCGGCGGGGCTGGTGGTCGCCGGCTTCCTCGCCCCGGATGCGCTGCTCGAGCGGCAGGCTCGCCGGCGGCAAGAGCGGCTGGTGGCGGCGCTCCCGGACGCCCTCGACATGCTCGCCGTCGGCGCCGCGTCCGGCCGCGGCACGGCCGCGC
>JBOGJI010000356.1:0-5902 GCA_050747865.1 Thermoanaerobaculia bacterium | reverse complement strand
CGGATGTCGTCGTCCTCGATCTCGGGGAACTCGCGGTGGATGTCCTCCCGTGACTCGTAAGTCGCCAGGATCCGCAGCAGACGTTTGACCGTCAGCCGTAGGCCGCGGATGCACGGCTGTCCACCCATCTTGCCGGGCTCGATGGTGATGCGGTCGAAGCCGGGCACGGTAGCCATGGTTGGAGACAGACTACCAGCGTGGGGACCCGGAGTGGGAGAGCGACCATGCTGTCCCGTGTGCATGGCTGACCCCCTCAGGGTCCCGCCTGCTAGCATGGAGACGAGGGGTCATGAATCCGGAGGTGGCCGTCTGATGCTCGAGTACCTGCCGATCCTGGTGGTGACCGTGCTGACGGTGCTGTTCCTGGCCGCGACGCTGCTCGCCGCGCGGCTGCTGCGGCATCCGGGCGGCAAGGTCGACCGCGGCGCCTACGAGTGCGGCAACGAGCCGGCTTCCTACGCGCTGGAGCGGCCGTTCCAGGCGCGCTATTACCTGATCGCCGTGCTCTTCGTGATCTTCGACGTGGAGACCGTCTTCCTCTTCCCGTGGGCGGTGCTGCTCGACCGGCTGGCGCTGTTCGGGCTGATCGAGATGTTCGTCTTCCTGGGAATCCTGATCTTCGGCTACCTCTACGTGTGGAACCGGGGGGCGCTGGAGTGGGCCTGATATGGCGGAGCTGAACGTCTTCCAGCCCGAAACCGCGGCCGGGCAGAACGTCCTCACCACGACCTACGACAGGCTGTTCAACTGGGCCCGGCGCTCGGCCCTGTGGCCGATGCAGTTCGGGCTCGCCTGCTGCGCCATCGAGATGATGGCGACGGTCGATCCGCGCCACGACATGGCGCGTTTCGGGGCCGAGGTGTTCCGCGCCAGCCCGCGGCAGTCGGACGTCATGATCGTCGCCGGCACGGTGACCGAGAAGATGGCGCCGATCGTCAAGAAGCTGTGGAACCAGATGCCGGAGCCGAAGTGGGCGATCGCCATGGGGGCGTGCGCCACCTGCGGCGGCCCCTATCGCACCTACGCCGTCACCCAGGGGGTGGACCGGGTCATCCCGGTCGACGTCTACGTGCCCGGCTGCCCGCCGCGGCCGGAGGCGCTGCTGTGGGGGCTGATGCACCTGCAGCGCAAGATCGATCGCTTGCAGGGCGGCAAGCGCGCGGCTTCGAGCGGGGCGGTGCGGTGAGCGACGAGCCCGCGGGCGCCCCGCCGCCCGCAGGAGAGCCGCAGGAGGACGAGAAGGCCCGCGCCCGCCGCGAGGCCCTGGAGCGCGCCGAGACGGCGCGGGCCGCGGCGGAGGCCGAGAAGCCCCCCTGGGAGCGCAGCCCCGAGCCGCCCGAGTGGGTGGAAGTCGAGGACCTCTTCGTCGACGATCTGCGGGCGCGGCACGGAGAGGCGCTCCTCAGCGCGCGCCGCTTCGCCGGCGACCTGGTGCTGGAGATCGATCGCCGGGCAGTGCGCGACGTCGCCCGCACGCTCCAAGACGAAGAAGGATTCCGTCTCCTGCTCGACATCTGCGGCGCCGACTATCCCGACCGCGAGCCGCGCTTCGACGTCGTCTACCACCTGCGGGACATCGAGCGGGGCCGCATCCTGAGACTGCGAGTGCAGGTCGGCGAGGGAGAGGAGGTGCCCAGCCTCACCCCGGTCTTCCGCGGCGCTGGCTGGCCGGAGCGCGAGGTCTGGGACATGTACGGCATCCGGTTCGCCGACCATCCGGACCTCACCCGCATCCTCATGTGGGAGGGTTTCGAGGGCCATCCGCTGCGCAAGGACTTCCCCGTAGAGGGCATCTCGACCGGCAGCGCCGCCTACCCCGAGCTCTACGAAGAGGGCGCCGGCCCCGTGTCCAAGGCCGGGACCGGCTGGCTCGCTCCCGACGACGAGGAGGACGAGTGACGACCGAGGCTCCTCGTTCCTCCGACCTGCAGGAGATGGAGCTCGACTTCGGGCCGCAGCACCCGTCGACCCACGGCGTGCTGCGGCTGCACCTGAAGGTGGACGGCGAGCGCATCGTCGACTGCTATCCGGTCATCGGCTACCTGCACCGCGGCACCGAGAAGCTCTTCGAGCTCCACCCGTTCTTCCAGAACGTCCCCCACACCGACCGCATGGACTACGTGGCGGCGGCGACCAACAACCTCGCCTACGTCGGGGCGGTGGAGAAGCTATGCGGCCTGACCGTGCCGCCGCGGGCGCGCTTCATCCGCGTGATCCTGGCGGAGCTGCAGCGCATCTCCAGCCACCTGCTGTGGCTCGGCACGCACGCCATCGATATCGGGGCGATGACGCCGTTCTTCTACTGCTTCCGCGACCGGGAACGGATCCTCGACCTGTTCGAGGAGTACTGCGGCGCCCGCCTGACGCTCAACTGTATGCGGCCGGGCGGCCAGCCCTACGACCTGCCGGCGGGCTGGACGGAGCGCTGCCGGGAGCTTGTCGGAGAGCTGCCGGCGAAGATCGACGACTACGAGGGGCTGCTGACCGAGAACCGCATCTGGAAGCGTCGCACGGTGGGCGTCGGGGTCCTCGAACCCGAGACGGCGCTGGACTACGGCGTCACCGGCCCCATGCTGCGCGGCTCGGGCGTCGACTGGGACCTGCGGCGCGACCGGCCGTACGAGGCGTACCCGGAGGTCGAGTTCGAGGTGCCGCTGGGGGAGAACGGCGACACCTACGACCGCTATCGCGTGCGGGTCGCCGAGATGCGCCAGTCGGTGCGCATCGTCGCCCAGTGCCTCGACCGGCTACCCGACGGGCCGATCATGGCCAAGCGCCCGCGCGTGCTCAAGGCGCCGGCCGGCGAGGCCTACCACGGCATCGAGGGGCCCAAGGGGGAGATCGGCTTCTATATCGTCGGCGACGGCACGCCGAACCCCTGGCGCTGCCACGTGCGGCCGCCGTCGTTCATGAACCTGCAGGTGCTGCCTGAGCTCACGCGCGGGCACCTGGTGGCCGACCTGGTCGCCCTCATCGGCACCACCGACATCGTCCTCGGCGAGGTGGATCGGTGAATCCTGATCCCCTCTACACGTACGCCGTGCTCCCTGGCATCAAGTTCCTGGTGCTGCTGCTCGCCGGCGTCATGCCGCTCATCACCTATCTGGTGCTGGTGGAGCGCAAGCTTCTCGGCTTCATGCAGGCGCGGGTGGGGCCGAATCGCGTCGGTCCGTGGGGGCTGCTGCAGCCGATCGCCGACATCATGAAGCTGCTGGTCAAGGAGGACGTGACGCCGGAGCGCGCGTATCCGTGGGCTCACCGGCTGGCGCCGCTGCTCGTAGTCCTGCCGGCGTTCGTGATCTTCGCCCTGATCCCGTTCGGACCGCCGGCGGGAGAGGGACGGCGGCTCGACCTCTTCATCACCGACGTCGACGTGGCACTGGTGTTCCTCCTCGGGCTCGCAACCCTGTCGGTCTACGGAATCGTGCTCGGCGGCTGGGCGTCGAACTCGAAGTTCTCGCTCATGGGCGGCCTGCGCTCGGCAGCCCAGCTCGTCTCCTACGAGGTGCCGCAGGGCTTCGCGCTGGTGGGTCCGGTGCTGCTCGCGGGGTCGTTGTCGCTCACACGCATCGTCGAGGCGCAGCGGGAGGCCGGGGTGTGGTACGTCTTTCCGCAGCTCCTCGCCTTCTTCGTCTTCTTCGTCGCCGGTATCGCGGAATCGAATCGCAGTCCGTTCGACCTGCCGGAAGCGGAGTCGGAGCTGGTCGCCGGCTTCCACACCGAGTACTCGGGCATGCGCTTCGCCCTCTTTTTCCTCGGCGAATACGCGAACATGATCGTCGTCTCCTGCGTCGCGGTGACGCTGTTCCTCGGCGGCTGGCTGCGGCCCTTCCCCAACGTCGAGGCTCTCGGTTTCCTCGACCTGGCGTTCCTGCCCGCCGGCCTCGCCGGGGTGATCTGGTTCTCGCTCAAGGTCTTCGTGCTGCTGTTCTTCTACATCTGGTTCCGCGGCACTTTCCCGCGGTATCGTTTCGACCAGTTGATGGCTCTCGGCTGGAAGTGGCTGCTGCCACTGGCTCTCGTCAACCTGATGGCGACGGCGGCGGTGAAGGTGCTGACATGAGCGGGCTGACGGCCAGGCTGGGGGCTCTCGCCGACCGCGTGCTGCTGCTCGATCTGTTCGCCGGGCTCGGCGTGACCTTCAAGCACCTGCTGCGCAAGAAGGCGACCATCCAGTACCCGGAGGTGCGCAAGGAGCCGCCGGCGCGCTTCCGCGGCATGTTCCGGCTCGACGAGGAGCGCTGCATCGCGTGCGACCTGTGCGCCATCGACTGCCCGATCGACATCATCTACATCGACTGGCATTGGGACCGGGATCCGGAGACCGGCAAGAAGAAGAAGGTCCTCGACCGTTTCGACATCGACGTGCAGCGCTGCATGTTCTGCGGCCTGTGCGAAGAGGGCTGCCCGACCGAGCCGAAGTCGATCTGGATGACCACCGGCGCCTACGAGCTGGCCTCCTACGATCGCTGGGGCCGGCTCTACATGGACATGGACGCGCTGCAGGACTGGCAGGTGCGGCCGCGCTACACCGACGAGGAGGTGGAGTGAACGGTCCCGCCCTGCTCTTCTACGCCTTCGCGGCGGTGGTGCTGGCCGGTGGCTTGGGCATCCTGCTGTCGCGCAATCCGATGTTTGGGGCCATGGGGCTGCTGGCGACGCTGCTCGGGGTCGCCGGGCTCTTCCTGCTGCGCGCGGCCGAGTTCGTGGCGGCGGTGCAGATCTTCGTCTACGGCGGCGGCGTGATGGTGCTGTTCGTTTTCGTCATCATGCTGATCCGCCGCGACGAGGTCCTGACCACCGCGCGGTACGGCCCCGGTGCGCTCGTCGCCGTGTCGGTGGCCATCGGCGTCGTGGCCCTGCTGACGCTGGCGCTGGTCGGCCTGAAGGAGGCGCCGGCCGGCTCCCTCCTGGCGCTGCGCCAGGTCGAGGGCGAGGTGGTCGGCAACACGGCGGCGCTGGCCTGGAGCCTCTATCGCGACTTCCTGCTCCCCTTCGAGATCGCCTCCCTCTACCTCGTGGTGGCCATGGTCGGCGCCGTCGCCCTGGCCCAGAGGTCCCCCTCCCACCCAGGGGTACAGGGGTCAGGGATCAGGGGTCAGGGGAAGCCATGAGAGCTCACAACCTGACCCCTGACCCCTGGCCCCTGACCCCTGGAAGGGATCGGGCATGATCCCCACCACCTGGTATCTGGTCCTTGCGGCTGCACTATTCGGCCTGGGGTTGATCGGCATCCTGACGCGCCGCAGCCTCATCCACGTCCTCTTCTCGATCGAGCTGCTGTTCAACGCGGTGGCCCTGAACTTCATCGCCTTCGCCTGGGATCACGGGGATCTCTCCGGCCAGGTCTTCGCCCTCTTCGTCATCGCGGTGGCGGCGGGGGAGGCCGCCGTGGGGCTGGCGATCCTCATCGCCCTCCACCGGCTGCGGCAGAGCGTCGACCTGGGGCCGGTGACGGAGCTGTCGGGGTGAGGGGTCTATGGCTGCTGCCGGCGCTCCCCTTCGCCGGCGCACTGATCGGAACGGCGCTGCTGGCCCTACGGGGCCGTATCCCGGGTCGAGAACGCGCGGCGACCTGGGTGGGGTGCGGCACGGCGGGCGTGACGCTCACGTGGGCCCTGGTGCTGTTGGCGCGGTTCCTGGGCAGTCCGGAGCGCGCTGCCGGCGGCGCCTGGGAGGAGACGCTCTTCACCTGGGTCTCCGCCGGCAACCTCTGGACCACCGCCGTCGGCCAGCGCGCGCTCGAGTTTCCCATGGCCTTCCAGCTCGACGCGTTGTCGGCGGTGATGGTGTTCGTGGTGACCTTCGTGGGGTTCTGGATCCATCTGTATTCGGCCGGCTACATGGCGGGGCACCGCGGCTACCAGCGCTACTTCGTCTACCTGAACCTGTTCCTGGGCGC
>JBOGJI010000355.1:0-8455 GCA_050747865.1 Thermoanaerobaculia bacterium | reverse complement strand
TGCGTAATGCCGCGACCCGAGCGGCCACCCGTAAGCCGTGTGCGGGAAATCCGCATGCACGGTTTGAAAGGGGGTCTTGACTTCAACCCTCGCCAAACGGCGGGGAGGCAGTAAGGATCTACCAATGTCCGAATCCCTGGCCGCGATCGCCGATCGGCTGCGGCGCGCCGCGGACGAGCTCGACTTCGGACCGCCGGTCACGCACGTCTACAACCCACTCGACTACGCCTGGCGTCCGCATCGGCTCTATCTCGAACGCTACGGCTCGGGGCCCAAGGAGGTCGTGCTGGTGGGGATGAACCCGGGCCCTTGGGGCATGGCCCAGACCGGCGTCCCGTTCGGCGAGGTGGGGCTGGTCCGCGACTGGCTCGGGATCGACGGCGAGGTCGACAAGCCGCCCCGCGAGCACCCGCAGCGGCCGGTCGAGGGGTTCGCCTGCGCGCGAAGCGAGGTCTCGGGCCGACGGCTGTGGGGGTGGGCGAAGCAGCGCTTCGGCACTCCGGACCGCTTCTTCCGGCGCTTCTTCGTGTGGAACTACTGCCCACTGACGTTTCTCGAGGCATCCGGCCGCAACCGCACGCCGGACAAGCTCCCCGCCGCCGAGCGTACGCCTCTGGAAGCCGTCTGCGACCGCGCCTTGCGCGCCGCGGTCGAGTCGCTCGAGCCCCGTTGGGTGCTGGGCGTCGGCCGCTTCGCCGAGCGCCGAGCGCGAGCGGCACTCGCACAGCTCGACTTCGAGACCGGACAGATCCTCCATCCCAGCCCGGCGAGCCCGGTTGCCAATGACGGTTGGCAGCGGCGCGCCGAAGCGCAGCTCCGCGGCCTCGGAATCACCCTCCCCTGACCGGCAATGGGAACGACGGACAGCGCGAATCCTGACGGCGGAGCCCGCCGTACCTGTACAAGGCAAGTGCCGTGTGACAAACTCGTGACAATTGGAGCTAAGTGACATCAGCCAAACGACGGAGGAACGGCCATGAAGATGCGTCCGCACACTTCCATTCCAGCAATCGTCGGGTCGACAGCGGGGCGAGGCATCGCGATCGCCTTGCTCGTAGTCGGGCTAGCCTGGGGGCCGGCGCGCGCCGCTCTGGCACAGGAGACTCCGCCGGCCGAGGCAGAGCAGGAAGAGCAGCCTCCCGCGGAGGAGCAGGAAGTCGAGGAGGACGAGGGCTTCCGGGAGGTCATCACCGTCACAGCCCGCAAGCGGGAGGAGGAACTCCAGGACGTGCCCTTCTCGGTGGTGGCCCCGACCGAGGACGTGCTTCGGGAGCGCGGCGCCGACAACCTGGAGGACGTGTCGGCCAACGTCGCCGGATTCAACGTCCAGAACCTCGGTCCCGGCCAGAGCCAGGTGGCGATGCGCGGGATCTCCGCCGGCCAGGTGGTGCGCGACCAGCCGGGGGTGAAGGAGCAGGTCGGTGTGTACCTGGATGAATCGGTGCTCTCTCTGTCGCTTTTCACTCCGGACATCGACCTGTTCGACATGTCCCGGGTCGAGGTGTTGCGAGGTCCCCAGGGCACCCTGTTCGGCTCCGGGTCGCTCTCCGGCACGGTGCGCTACATCAGCAGCCAGCCCCTGCTCGGGGTCACCGAGGGGGTCGCCGAGCTCACGGTGAGCGCCATCGACGACGGTGAGGTGGGCGGTAGCGCCAAGGTGGCGATCAACAGACCGCTCGGCGACAAGGCGGCTTTGCGCATCACGGCGTACAACACCGAGTTCGCCGGCTACATGGATGCGGTGCAGCCGAACCTGAGCGTCGACGAGGACGTCAACAGCGGAAACCGGACGGGAGGTCGGGTGGCGATCCACTTCCAGCCGAACGAGCGCCTCTCCATTGTCCCGCGCGTCTTCTATCAAGAGGTGGACATGGACGGCTGGAACCGCATCGATGACTACAACATCCTGGCCAATCCCTTCACCACGACGCGGCCGGCGGTGGACCTCGGCGAGCGCGAGCTGTTCACCCAGATCGACGAGCCGTTCACCGACGAGTTCCTGCTCGGCGATCTGACGATCGGCTACGACTTCGACACCGTCACCCTGACGTCGATCACTTCCTACACCGACCGGGACATCCTGGTGGTGCGGGATGCCACTGCTCTCACCGGCAGCATCACCGGGGGCAGCATCGGCCTTCCGGAGCAGATCTACACGCTCGACGCACCGCTGTTCGATGCCACGACGGCCAAGATGCTGACGCAGGAGTTCCGCCTCTCCGGCGGGACGGATCGATGGGTATGGTTGACCGGCGCCTTCTACAGCGACATCGATCGCGACTACGGCCAGAGCCTGCCGGTGACCGGGTTCGAAGACCTGTCGGGGATTCCCACCCGCGGCATTCTCGCCGACAAGGACGAGCTGTTCTTCTCCGACCTCGCCTACGACTTCGAACAGTTCGCGCTGTTCGGTGAGGCGACGTACTCCTTCACCGACCGTTTCGATCTGACTGGGGGCTTGCGCTACTACGATTTCGACGAGTCACGCGACCAGGTCTTCGACGGGCTGTTCGCGGTCGCGAACGTCGGCGAGGAGATCGCGTCCCAGCCGGGTTCCGTGACGGCCGACGGGGTCTCGCCCCGCGTCACGGCCCGCTACGCGATTACCGACAACACGAATCTGAACGCTCAGGTCTCCAACGGGTTCCGCCTGGGCGGCATCAACGATCCGCTGAACGTTCCTCTGTGCAGGCCCGAAGACCTCGAGACGTTCGGCAATCTTCCGACCTGGGAGGACGAAGAGGTCTGGGACTACGAGGTGGGCTCAAAGTCGACGTTCATGGGAGGCCGGGGTACGTTCAACGTCGCGGCCTATCTCATGGACGTCAGCGATCTCCAGGTGACGACGACCGCAGGCACCTGTTCCTCGCGCATCATCTTCAACGTACCGGACGCAAGGAGTCAGGGACTCGAGCTGGAGCTCACGGCGCAGCCGACTCCGTCCTTCGATTTCGCGATCTCGGCCAGCTACAACGACTCCGAGCTGAAGTCCAGTCTGACGTCCGGCGGCGAGGTCATCGAGGGCATCGAAGAGGGCGAGCGGCTGCCCACGGTGCCGGAGTTCCAGGCCGCCGTGGCGGCCAGCTATCGCTGGCAGATGACGGGGAACTGGGCGGGGTACCTCACGGGCGCCTACCAGCACGTGGGCTCGCGCTTCACGCAGATCACCGATCACCGGGAAGGTTTCGGCACCGTGAATCTGCTGGCCCTGCCCAACACGATCGGCGGTCCGTTGACGCAGAACATCTTCACCTTCGATCCGGAGCTGCCGGCGTACGACATCGTGAATCTTCGGCTCGGCTTCTTAACCGACATCTGGGAGGTGGCCCTGTTCGTCAACAACGTGACCGACGAGGTGGCCTTCCTGGCGCTCGACCAGGAGCGCGGGACGCTGGGGCGCGTCGGCTACCTCACCAACCAGCCGCGCACGTTCGGCGTCACAACGCGCTTCAGGTTCTGGTAGGGGCTAGAAGCGGAGAATCAGACCCGCGGCGGCTTCGGCCTGGGTGAAGTCGCCGCCGGCGTCTTCCCCCAGGTCGACCCAGTAGCCGCGTGCCTCGAGACGTACGCCAATGCGCGGCGACAGGTAGAGCTTGACGCCGGCGCCAAGGCTGCCGGAGAGGGTGTCCTCCGAGCGGTCCTCGATCTGGAAGAAGGGGGGCGCAAAGGTCGGGCCGGGTGGTTTCGGCCCTGTGATCTCGACCCGGCTCGCGCCCACGGCGCCCCCGACGAAGGGACGCACCCCCCCGTCGCCCCAGGTGCGGGAGACACCGATCTGGACGTGGGTGGCTTTGAAGTCGAGGTCCTCGGTGACCCGCAAGTCGGGGATGCGGGTTCCAGGCGGCGCGATCAGGTCGACCCGGGCCTCAGGCTCGGACTCCTGCCGGTTGGCGAGCAGCTCGAGCTGCCAGTCGGGAGCCAACCCGACGCCCAGGATCAACCCGAACGCCGGCCCGTCCTCGCCGTCGGCGCGCAGCCTGCACTCCTCGTAGATGGTGATGCAGACCAGATCCTGTCGCAGGCTGTAGCCTTCAGCGCGATAGCTCACCGTCGGGGTCAGCTCCACGTCGGCGGCCGCCGCGGCCGGCGGCATGAGAGCTGCCGAGAGAGCGAGCGAGAGGATGGCTGGCAGGGTCAGCGGGGCCGGTACGTGGACGTTCACGACGGACCTCCTTCCCGGGGTTAGGCGGCGCCATGCCGCGACTTCCCGCCCATACGGGAGTGCAGCAAATGTGCCAGCAGGCCGCCGGCCGTCTCGAAGGGTGTCCCTAGCGCGACCGCAGCCGGAAGATGCCGAAGGCGACCAGGGCGCCGCCGACGATGGCTCCGGCGGCCTGCTTCAAGCCGAATCCCGGGTGGGGACCGATGCCCAGGGCGTCGGCGCCCAGCGACACGAGAAAGAGCAGCAGTCCGATCGCCACCGCCACGATGCCGAGGGTTCGTGCGGACATACCGATGTCTCCTCTTGACGGCACGTCTCGAGCGTTCGCTCACGCCTTGACCGCGTGCCGGCGACCCGAGAAGTGCCGCGCGACTATATCGCGAGACCGCTACAGTAAGATTTCGCCTCTTATGATCGAGCGAGGAGACAGCCGATGAGCGAAGGGACGTATGCGGTCAAGCCCCGCATCGCGGAGCGCGCGCGCATCGCGTCGATGGAGGAGTACCAGCGCCTCTACCGCGAGTCGCTGGAGGATCCGGAGGGCTTCTGGCGCCGCGAAGCCGAGCGCCTGACCTGGTTCCACCCGCCGCACACCGTCCTCGACTCCGACTACGAGAGAGTCGACTTCTCCTGGTTCGGCGGCGGCCGCTTGAATGCCAGCTTCAACTGCGTCGACCGGCATCTCGCCGAGCGCGGCGACAAGACGGCGATCCTGTGGGCCAAGGACGAGCCGGGCGAATACGAGCACGTCACCTACCGCGACCTGAAGCACCGCGTCTGCCAGATCGCCAACGCGCTCAAGCAGCACGGGGTGAAGAAGGGCGACCGGGTGGCGATCTACCTGCCGATGATGCCGGAGCTCGCCGCCACCATGTTGGCCTGCGCCCGCATCGGGGCGATCCATTCGGTGGTCTTCGCCGGCTTCTCGGCGCGCTCGCTGCGCGAGCGGATCCTGGACGCTGGCTGCAAGCTGCTGGTCACCGCCAACGAGGGGCTGCGCGGCGGCAAGACAATTCCCTTGAAGGCGATCGCCGACGAGGCGATCGAAGGGCTCGACATGGTGCGGACGGTGCTGGTGGCGCGCCGCACCGACACCGAGGTGCCGATGGCGCAGGGCCGGGACCTGTGGCTCGCCGACGAGATGGCGCGCCAGCGCTCGACCTGCCCCAACGAGTGGATGGCCTCTGAGGATCCCCTCTACATCCTCTACACCTCCGGCTCGACGGGCAAGCCCAAGGGCGTGCTCCACACGACCGCCGGCTACCTGCTCTACACCGCCATGAGCCACGAGCTCATCTTCGATCTACACGAGGACGACGTCTACTGTTGCGCCGCCGACGTCGGCTGGGTGACCGGGCACAGCTACATCGTCTACGGGCCGCTCGCGAACGGGGCGACCACGGTGATGTTCGAGTCGACGCCGGTCTACCCCGACGCCGGGCGCTACTGGCGGATGGTCGACGATCTCGGCATCACCATCTTCTACACCGCGCCGACGGCGATCCGGGCGCTCATCCGCGAAGGGGACAGCCACCTCGAGGGCTCGAGCCGGAAGTTGTTGCGCATCCTGGGCACGGTCGGCGAGCCGATCAACCCCGAGGTCTGGGTCTGGTACCACGACAAGGTGGGGCACGGCGAGTGTGCGGTGGTCGACACCTGGTGGCAGACCGAGACCGGCGGCATCCTGATCACCCCGCTTCCCGGGGCGATCGCTCCCAAGCCCGGCTCGGCGACGCTGCCGTTTTTCGGTGTCGAGCCGGCGCTGGTGGACGACGAAGGGAACGTCCTCGACGGCAACGACGTCTCCGGAAACCTCTGCATCGCCCGCTCCTGGCCGGCACAGGCGCGCACCCTGTGGGGAGACCACACCCGCTTCAAGGAGATCTACTTCTCACGCTTCCCAGGCCTCTACCTGACCGGCGACGGCTGCCGTCGCGACAAGGACGGCTACTACTGGATCACCGGCCGCGTCGACGACGTGCTCAACGTCGCCGGCCACCGTCTGGGCACCGCCGAGATCGAGTCCGCCCTGGTGGCCCACGACGCCGTGGCCGAGGCCGCGGTGGTGGGTTTCCCGCACGAGATCAAGGGCACCGGCGTCTGCGCCTTCGTGCTGATCACGCCGGCGGCGGAAAGGGGGGACCCGGAGGAGCTGATCGGGGCGCTCAAGCAGCAGGTACGGCACGAGATCGGCCCGATCGCCACCCCGGACGCGATCCACATCGCCCCCGGCCTGCCCAAGACCCGCTCGGGCAAGATCATGCGCCGCATCCTGCGCCAGATCGCCGCCGGCAACTACGAGGAGCTCGGCGACGTCACCACCCTCGCCGACCCGGCCGTCGTCGACCAGCTCGTTGCCCAACACCGCGCCGCCACCGCGTCCCAGCCCGCAGGCTAGCTGGGCTCGGCCGCCTCGGCGGCGGCGGGCTCCGTCAGCGGGGCCGTTGCGCCGGGCTGGTCGGGGGTGACGCGCAGGGCGAGCAGCGAGGCCAGTGCGACCAGGCTCGCGGCGACCCAGAACGGGCTGGCGACGCCGAGATGCTGGAACAGCAGGCCCGCCCAGGCGGGGCCGACGCCGCGGGCGATGCCGCCGAAGGTCTGCTGCACGCCGAGCGTCTGGCCGGTCTGCCGGCGGCGGGCGCGGCGCGAGACCAGCGACGTGGTGGCGGGGAAGAGCAGCGCGGTGCCGATGGGGATGAGCATCACCGCCAGCCCGAAGCTCGGCAGCGACTGCGGCAGCGGCAGGACAGCGAGGCCGAGGACCAGCGACAGGAGGCCCAGCCGCAGCGTGCGCACGGTCCCCAGGCGATCGACGATCGGCCCCAGCGCCGCGGCCCTCATGACCAGCGACACCGCGCCGACGAAGACGTAGAACCAGCCGATCGTCTCCTCCGTGACCCCGAACACCGCCGCGAGGTAGAGCGCCAGCACGCCGTTCATAGCCATGAACGCCATCATGCCCAGGGCATAGATCCAGACCAGCGACGCCACTAGTCCTGTCGGGTGCAGCAACACATCGGCGAACGAGCGCCAGATGGCGACCCGCGGCGTCGCCGCGACCGCGCTTGGGTCCGTGAGCTCGTCGGCGGGATCGTGCTCGGCCTCCTGTGCCGGCTCGGTCATCCAGCGCCAGGCGAAGGCGAAGTTGAGGCCGCACAGCCCCGCGGCGATGAAGCCGGGCGCGGACTCGCCGAAGCGCACGGCGAGGGAGCCCAGGGCGGGCCCGAGCATGACGCCGGCGCTGGTGGCGGCGGTCACCCAGCCCAGCGCCTTGGCCCCCTCTTCGTGGCTCGCCCGGTCGGTCCGCCACTTCGCGGCGGACCGCGGAGCGGTGCTCCCGGTCATCTCGCGCGAGCGCTCGATGACATAGGCCTGGATCACGCCGATCGTGCCGCCGGCCGCCCCCTGTACCAGCCGCGAGAGCAGCAGCACGGTGACCGAGTCGGCGAGGGCGAAGAGGGCGAACGCCCCGGCCGAGGCGGCGATGCCGCCGAGGATGACCGGCCGCCGCCCGAAGCGGTCGGAGAGCCGCCCCCAGAACGGAGCGGTGACGAGCTGGGCGATGGCGAACACCCCCACCAGGTAGCCGATGATCGACGGCGAGGCGCCGAAGCGCTGGGCGTAGAACGGCAGCAGCGGCAGCACCACCAGGAAGCCGACCATGTCGACGAAGCTGGTGATCATGATCACCCAGAGACGGGCGACCAGATGGGGCCGGCCGTTTCCCGGGCTCACGCCGCCTCCCGGCGACCCCAGAGGAGGAAGGCGGCGCCGCCGGCGAGCGTCAGCAGGACACCGTAGACCCCGGCCACGCCGAGCTCGTGCAAGCGCAGGCTCGACAGGATCTCGATCGAGATCGGCCGCGTGTCATAGGTGTAGAGGACGATCGAGACGATGAAGTCGCCCAAGGCGGTGATGAAGGCGAGGGCGGCGCCGGCGGCGATCGCCGGCCGCACCAGCGGCAGCACTACCCGTCTCAAGGTGCGCCAGGGGCCGGCGCCGAGTGCGGCGGCCGCCTCCTCGAGCGCCGGGTCGAGCTGGCCGAGACCGGCGAGCGCCGCCCGGCCGGTCATGGGCAGGTCGCGCACCAGGTAGGCGAGCGGCAGGATCCAGGGCGTGCCGACGAGGATGAAGCGCCCGAGCCACGGCTGATGGGCGCTGAACGCGGTGGCCAGCGCCACCGCGAACACGGTGCCCGGGATCGCCCAGGGCAGCGCCACCAGGCCCTCGAGCGTTCGCCCCAGCCGGCCGCCCCGGCGCAGCGCCGCGCGCGCCGCGGCCAGACCCAGGACC
>JBOGJI010000354.1:0-20916 GCA_050747865.1 Thermoanaerobaculia bacterium | reverse complement strand
CTCGGCCCCGTCGAGCTGCTGGTCGCCGATCCCGAGGTGCAGCAACGGGTCGCGCCGACCCGCTTTCCCCAAGCGATCGAGAGCGCCCTGGCCGATGTGGCCATGCAGGCGAGCCGAGGCCGCGCCGGCTCCAGGCTAGCCGCCCAGCAGGAAGCTGTCCGCGAAGCCTGGAGACACCCCGAGGAATAAGCGGGTATTCCCGCCTGTGCTACCATTCAAGTATGAAAGTGGGGGTGTCGCTACCGGAAGATCTCATCGCCTTTGCCGACGCGGAAGCGAAGCGGCGCAGTACATCGAGGTCTGGTCTCCTCGCCCAGCTACTGGAAGCCGAACGTCTTCGCGAGCAGGTGAGGCAATACATCGATCAGCACGGCTGGGACATCGTCGAGGACGAAGCGGCGTGGCGAGAGTACCAGGCGCGCCGTGCCGCGGAGGAGTACGGTGCCGACGAATGGTGAAGCCTTGCCCAGGCGTGGAGAGGTATGGTGGGTGCGAATGGACAAGCGCCGGCCGGCGCTCGTGGTGCAGACAGACCTCATACGCGAGCCACGGGTAACGACATTTCTCGTGGTCCCACTGACCAGCCGCCTCCACCTCGAGGGTCTGCCGGGTACGGTGCGCCTCACACGCCGTTCGACCGGCTTGCCGAAGGACTCCGTGGCCAATGTCTACGATCTGCAGAAGGCGCTTCGGACGGATTTCCTCGAACGGGTCGGCCAGCTTCCAGGAAGGGATCTCGAGGCCATCGACCGAGGGCTGCGCCTGGTTCTTGGTGTCTGAGCCCGACGGTCCCTTACCTCGACTCGAGTCGCGCTTGAGCTTCTCTCGCGCTCGCCGGGCGACTGCTCTGCTCGGGAGCGCGGCGTTCGCTGTCGCTCGGGGTGGGTAGATCCGCGGCGGTGAACAGTGGGCCCTCGAGGATGGAGGCCGGGTCGGCAGGCGTCGGGGTCATGGCGGGCGCCAGGTAGTACAATCCCGCGCCCATCATGGAGACGCCGACCGTAAGCAGATTGCCCGATCACGTGGGCGAGACCGTGACCCTACAGGGTTGGCTGGCCAACAAGCGTTCGAGCGGCAAGCTCGCGTTCCTGCAGTTCCGGGACGGCTCGGGGACCGCGCAGGCCGTGGTCAGCCGAGCTGATGTGTCGGATGCCTCCTGGGAGGCGGCGGAGCGGCTGACCCAGGAGTCGACGATCCAGCTGATCGGCACGGTCAAGGAGGACCGGCGGGCGCCGTCCGGCGTCGAGCTGCAGGTGAGCGAGCTGACGATCCTGCACCTGACCGAGGACTACCCGGTGAGCCCCAAGGAGCACGGGGTCGCCTTCCTGATGGAGAACCGCCACCTGTGGCTGCGCTCGCGGCGCCAGGCCGCGGTGCTGCGCGTGCGCTCCGAGGTGGAGCAGGCGATCCGCGACTTCTTCTACAGCCGAGACTTCGTGCTGGTCGACTCGCCCATCCTCACCCCCGCCGCGGCCGAGGGGACATCGACGCTGTTCACCACCGATTACTTCGGCGAGCCGGCCTACCTCTCGCAGTCGGGCCAGCTCTACCTGGAGCCGGCGGCGGCGGCCCTGGGCAAGGTCTACTGCTTCGGGCCCACCTTCCGGGCGGAGAAGTCCAAGACCCGGCGCCACCTCACGGAGTTCTGGATGGTCGAGCCGGAGGTGGCGTTCCTCGAGTTCGAAGGGCTCTGCGACCTGGCCGAGGAGTTCGTCTCCGAGCTGGTGGTGCGGGTTCTGGAGCGCTGTCAGAGCGATCTGGCGATCCTGGAGCGCGACGTCTCCCGCCTCGAGCGCGCCGCCGAGCGGCCCTACCCGCACATCACCTACACCGAGGCGATCGAACGCCTGCGGCAGGAGGGCTTCGACCTCGAATGGGGCGCCGACTTCGGCGGCGACGAGGAGACGGCGCTGGCCCGGCATTCGGAGCGGCCGCTGCTGATCAGCCGCTACCCGGCGGCGATCAAGGCCTTCTACATGCAGCCCGCGCCCGAGAACCCCGACCTCGCCCTGGCGCTCGACATGATCGCTCCCGAGGGCTACGGCGAGATCGTCGGCGGCAGCCAGCGCATCCACGACCACGACCTGCTGCTCGAGCGCATCCAGGAGCATGGCCTGCCGGTGGAGAACTACCAGTGGTACCTCGACGTACGCCGCTACGGGACCTTCCCGCACAGCGGCTTCGGGCTGGGACTGGAGCGCTTCATCGCCTGGATCTGCGGCGTGCCCCACCTGCGCGAGACCATTCCGTATCCGCGTTTGCTGCACAAGATCTATCCGTAGCGCCTGCCGCATTGCGGCATGCTTCATGCCGCGCCGAGACCGGGCTTTGCGCTAATCTCTGCCTTGCTGTACACTAGGCGATGCCGCCGTGCGGCATGACGAGCAGAGGAGTCGACCATGACCAAGCCCGCACCGCAAGTCAGCGAACAGGAGGCGATGCAGGTCGCCGAAGCCTCGCGCGAGAAGGAGTGGACCCGCCCCAGCTTTCTGCGCGAGCTCTTCCTGGGCAACTTCCGCATCGATCTGATCCATCCCTACCCGCTGGCCGAGGTCGCCGATGAGCGGCCGGAGTTCCGCGACTTCTTCGCCCGCTTCCGGGACTTCTTCGCCCGCGAGGTGGATTCGAGCGAGATCGACCGCACGGGCGAGTACCCCGAGCACGTGGTGCAGGGCCTGCGCGAGCTCGGCGCCTTCGGCATGAAGATCCCGAAGGAGTACGGCGGCCTGGGGCTGACCCAGGTCGAATATCAGAGAGTCATGCAGTTCGTCGGCGGGCTCGACGGCAATCTCTCGGCCCTGCTGTCGGCCCACCAGTCGATCGGCGTGCCGCAGCCGCTGAAGCTGTTCGGCTCGGACGAGCTCAAGCGCGAGTACCTGCCGCGCTGCGCCGCCGGCGAGATCTCCGCCTTCGCGTTGACCGAGCCGGAGGTGGGATCCGACCCGGCGCGTCTCGAGACCACGGCCGAGCTGACGCCGGAGGGGGACGCCTACATCCTGAACGGCACCAAGCTGTGGTGCACCAACGGAACGCTGGCCAAGCTCCTGGTCGTCATGGCCCGCGATCCGAAGTCCGGCAAGATCTCGGCCTTCGTGGTGGAGACCGACTGGCCGGGCGTCACCGTCGAGCACCGCTGCCACTTCATGGGCTTGAAGGCCCTGGCCAACGCCGTCCTCTCCTTCGACAACGTCCGCGTGCCGAAGCGCAACCTGATCGGCAAGGAGGGGCGAGGCCTCAAGATCGCCTTGACCACGCTCAACGACGGCCGCCTGTCGATCCCCAACGGCTCGGTCGGCACCGCCAAGGCTGCCCTCGAAATCTGCCGCCGCTGGGCGGCGGAGCGGGTGCAGTGGGGAAGGCCGATCGGCCGCCACGAGGCGATCACCCACAAGCTGGCCTATATGGCGCTGTACACGTACGCCATGGAATCTCTCGTCCAGCTCGCCACGGTGATGGCGGATCGCGGCGACGTCGACATCCGCCTGGAGGCGGCGGCGGCCAAGGAGTGGAACACCTACCGCACCTGGCAGATCGTCGACGAGGCCATGCAGATCCGCGGCGGCCGCGGCTACGAGACCGAGGCCTCGCTGGCCAATCGCGGCGAAGACCCGATCGGCGTCGAGCGCATGATGCGCGACTACCGGATCAACCGCATCTTCGAGGGCTCGAGCGAGATCATGCACCTGTTCATGGCCCGCGAGGCGGTGGACAAGCACCTGGAGATCGCCGGGACCTTGATCGATCCCGAGGCCGGCGCCGGAGCGAAGCTCAAGGGCCTGTTGCGGGCGGCGGGCTTCTACCTCTGGTGGTATCCCACCCGCTGGCTGGGCTGGGGGAGGTGGCCGCGCTACGCCGAGTTCGGGCCGCTGGCGGACCACGTGCGTTTTCTCGACCGCGCGGCGCGCCGGCTGTCGCGCCAGATCTTCCACGGCATGGTGCGCTACCAGGGGAAGCTGCAGAACAAGCAGGCCTTCCTCTTCCGGCTGGTCGACGTGGCCAACGAGCTGTTCGCCATGGCCGCCTCGGTCACGCGAGCGCGGGCGCTCCAGCGGGCCGGACACGCAACCGCGTCCCGCGCCGTCGAGCTGGCGGACCTGTTCTGCCGCGAGTCCCGGCGCAACGTCGGCGAGCTGTTCTACCGCCTGTGGGAGAACGACGACGCCGCGCTCTACCGCTTCGGCATCCGGGTGCTCGACGGCCAGCTCGCCGACTTCGAGACCGGCGTTCAGCCGCTCGACGTCAGCCTGGAGCGCGCCCGCCAGACGTTGGAGGAGATCGCGGCCCAGGAGGAACGGCGGCCCGCCACCCGCGCTGCCGGCGCGTAACATGTAGCGGCCTAGCTCGCATGCGAGGCGTCCTTCCAAGAACCGATTCTCAGCATCCGGTGCCGCAGCTCGGTGAGCTGCCGGACCCCGAGCCCGCATCGGGCGAGGTCCTCGTCCGCGTCCACGCCAGCGGCCTGAATCGCGTCGATCTGCTGCAGATCCGCGGGCGCTACCCGGTGCCGGAGGGGGAGCCGGAAATCCCCGGCCTCGAGTGCTCGGGGGTGATCGAAGCGCTCGGACCCGGTGTGGCGGCGGGCGCGCCCTGGCGTGTCGGGGACGCGGCGATGGCGTTGCTCGGCGGCGGCGGGCACGCCGAGCGGGTGGCCGTGCAGGCCGGCCAGCTCCTGCCGCTGCCGCCCGCGTGGACGCACGAGCATGGCGCCGCCCTGCCCGAAGCCGCGGTGACCGCCTGGGTCAATCTGGTGGAGGAGGGGAGGCTGCAGGCAGGCGAGCGGGTCCTGATCTCCGGGGTGACCGGCGGCGTGGGCAGCTTCGCCTGCCAGCTCGCACGGGAGCTCGGCGCGGCGCAGGTGATCGGGACCTCGCGCAGCCGCGAACGCCTGCAGGTCCTGCGCGAGGTGGGGTTGGAGCATGGAGAGGTCGAGGACGACCGGCTGCCGGGGCGGATCCGCGAGCTGACCGCCGGGGCGGGCGTCGACGTGATCCTGGACTTCGTCGGCGGCGACGGCTTCGGGCGCCGGCTCGAGCTGCTGGCGCCGGGCGGCCGCCTGGTGCTGCTCGGCCTGATGGACGGGCCGCGCGGCCCAATCGATCTGTCGGCGATCCTGCGGCGGCGCCTTCGCGTCGTGGGCTCCCTGCTGCGGCCGCGTCCGCGGGCCGAGAAGGCGCGCCTGGTGGCCACCTTCGACGCCTTCTCCCGAGACCGCCTGGCCGACGGGCGCCTGCGTCCCCTGCTCGCGGGCGCGTTCTCCGCTGTCGAGGTGGCGAAGGCCTACGACGTCCTGGCGGAAGGCGGCCACATCGGCAAGTTCGTCTTGCGGTGGACGTAACCTACGTCGGCGGGGACCAGTCGAACAGCTCGTCGATCGTCCGCTGCGACAACGGGTGGTACCGCGGGCGCGCCTGCTCGTAGATCTCGAGCGCGCGGCGGCGGCCGGCCGGAGTTTCGGCCAAAGCGGTGTACAGGGGGCGCAGGAACTTGCGGCGTCCGACCGTGGTGAGAAAACGCTCGAGCGCCTCGTCGGCTGCGGGGTAGTCGTGGCGGATTGCGAGCTCCAGCCACTGCGCCAGGATCTCGGAGTTGCCGCTCTGCGTGAAGCTGAACGCCGCATCCAGCTCGGCCATCTGTTTCGCGGTCAGGTCCTCAGGCAGCCGGCGCAGGAAATACAGCCACTCGTGGCTGCTCCACTCGGCGGTCGGCAGATCCTGGACGGACGTGCCCGCCTGCCACACCCGGATCCTCTGCTCGACGCGCGCCAGGCGAACGGACTGCGGAAGCGGGGCGTTGGGCGGCAGCCCTGGACCTTCGATCCAGGCCCCTACACGAATCCCGGAGCCATCGATCTTGGCGGGGCGGAGGAGCCTATCGTTCAAGTATCGCTTGAAGGTTTCCGTGTCGATCGACTGGAAGGCGTAGGCATCGATGTATTCGCGCAGGAAGGCGTCCCAGCGCTCCCGCCCGACCGTCCGCTCCAGCAGGCGCAGGAAGAGGGCGCCCTTCTCGTACGGGATGTCGGTGAAAGCGTCGTCCGGATCGACGCCGGCCAGATCCGCGTGCAGGCGGGTCGCGTCGGCATCGCGACCCAGACGTTGCAGCTCCGCCTCCAGATCCTGGTAGCCGAGCGTCCACAACATCTCGGCGTATTCGGCGCCGTGCAGGGCCTCCATGATGCGGCGCTCGGCGTAGGTGGTGAAGCCCTCGTTGAGCCACAGGTCGTTCCAGGTGGCGTTGGTCACCAGATTGCCGGTCCAGGAGTGGGCGAGCTCGTGGGCGATGAGGGAGACCAGGGAGCGATCGCCCGCCAGGATCGTCGGCGTGGCGAAGGTCAGCCGGGGGATCTCCATGCCGCCGAAGGGGAAGCTCGGCGGCAGCACCAGCACGTCGTAGCGCTCCCAGCGATACGGGCCGTACAGCGCCTCGGCGGCGGCGATCATCTCGGGGATCTGCTCGAACTCCCAGGCGGCCCGCTCGACGACGCCCGGCTCGGACCATACGCCAGCACCGTCGCCGATCGCCCTGAAGGTGAGGTTGCCGATGGCGAGATCCATCAGATAGGAGGGGACGCGTTGGGGCATGTCGAGCTCGTAGACCCCCTCCGGCGAGCGGCCGGCCGGGTTGCGCGCACCCATCAGGGCACGCAGCTCCTGCGGCACGATGAAGCGGGCCGTGTAGCTGGCGCGCACGGCCGGCGTGTCCTGGCATGGGATCCAGGTACGCGCCTGGATGGGCTGGTTTTGACTGAACAGATAGGGCAGGCCGTCCCCTGCGGTCTGCGCCGGATCCAGCCACTGCAGCGCCCCGGCCTGCGGCGAGGTCGCGTAGTCCACGTGGACGAAGCGCGTGTCGGCGGCGATCGGGACGGTGAGGCCGCGGCCGAGCACCGGATCCGGCTCGCCGAGGACGGCCTCGACCGGCTCTGCCGAGTCGTCGAGCAGGACTGCGCGGATCTCCAGATCGCGCGTGTCCAGCACCAGACGCCGTGCGCCGCCGAGGTTGTCGATGCGCAGCGAGGCACGCCCGACCAGCCGCCTGGCCTCGAAGTCCGCGGTCAGGTTGAGGTGGATGTGTCGCACCAAGACCTCGTCCGGACGCGAGAACGAGTGGGGATCGCGCGCCGATGCCGAAGCGGCGGGAGTTGCTGTGGCCCGCGTTGAAGCCACCTCGCCGCCGCCGCCGCAGGCGGCCAGCAGGATCGAGGTCGTTATCATCAGGGCTCCGGTACACATATTCACGGTCATTCGGATCCCCCGTCAGCTCCGCAGCCGCAAGGCACGCACACCCCACGCGAGGCCGAACGCCGCGGTGCAGGCGAGGACGACGGCGGCGCCCGGCAGGATGTCGAGGCGGGCGGAGACGAGCAGCCCGACGACGCTACACAGGGCGGCGATGAGCGTCGCCGCCGCCATGGCGTGGGGGAGGCGGCGGGTCAGGAGAGAGGCGGCGGCCGCCGGCGTCACCAGCAAGGCGGCGGTCAGCAGCACGCCCACCGCCTGCACCCCGGCGACGATGACCAGCGTCAGGATGAGGAGCAGCAGGTAGCGCAGGGCGTCGGTGCGGATGCCGATCACCTCGGCGTAGGACGGATCGCAAGACGCGAGCTCCAGCTCCTTGTGGAAGAGGATGAGCACGGCGAGGGCGAGAGCGGTGATCACCGCCAGCAGCAGGACGTCCCCCCCGTCGACCGCGCGCAGGCTGCCGAACAGCGCCTGCTCCAGGTGCTCGTGCGCCTCCTCCCCCGAGGCCAGGGCCAAGCCGAGGGCGAACATCGCGGTGAACAGCACGCCGATGGCGGTGTCCTCTTTGAGGCCGCCGCGGCTGGCCAGCCAGCCGACCCCCAGCGCCGTCATCAGCCCGGCGGCCAGACCGCCGGCCGACAGGCTCCAGCCGAGCGCCGCGGCGACGACGATCCCCGGGAGCATGGTGTGGGCGATGGCATCGCCGATGAAGGCCATGCGGCGGTGTACCACGTAGACGCCCAGCGTCGCGCAGGAGACCCCGGCGAGCAGCGCGACCGCGAGGGCGGCCGGCCACGAGGCCCAGCTCACGCGGACTCCTCCCGCACTGAGCACCCACGACCACGAGTACGGCAACGTATCGGCGGCCCATGCATCCCCGCTGGCGGCGTTGCGCTCCCTGCGACATACCTTCGGGTATGCCTCGGTCGCGCGCCTTGCCAGCGGCGTGCCTGAACCACCGCTACGTCACCGTACTCGTGGTCGTGGGTGCCAGGGGCTCGCCGACGAACGCTCCCGGCGGCGCCGGGGTCACCCGACCTTCGGCGAGGTAGAGCGCGCCGTCGAACTGATGCTCCAGGCGCCCGACGTCGTGCGTCGCCACCAGCACCGTGCGCCCCTGGCGCTGCAGCTCGTCGAGGATGTCGGCTACGATCTGGCGGGTCTCGGCGTCGACGGCGTTGAGCGGCTCGTCGAGCAGCAGCAGCTCGGCCTCCTGGGCCAGCGCCCGCGCCAGCAGCACGCGCTGCTGCTGGCCGCCCGAGAGCTCGCTCAACTGCCGCTTCGCCAAACCGTCCAGGGCGAGCTGCCGGAGCACCTGCCGTACGACCTCGCGATCCTCCGCCGCGGGCCGCCGCAACCAGCCGAGGTGGACGTAGCGACCGGTGCAGACGAGCTGCTCGACGGTCATCGGGAAGCTCCACTGCAGCTCGCCTCGCTGGGGGAGGTAGGCGACCCGGTGGTGGCAGCTCCCGACGCCCAGGCCGTAGATGTGCACCTCACCTCGCTGTATCGGAAGGATCCCGGCGAGCACCCGCAACACGGTCGACTTGCCGGCTCCGTTGGGGCCGACGATGGCGGCCCTGGCGCCCGCGGGCACCCGCAGATCCACGCCGCGCAGCGCCGCCGCCCCGCCTCCGGGGTATCCGGTCACCAGGCCTGCCACGTCCACCGCCGGCGCCCCCGGCACGGGATCGCGCTCGCCGCGGCCGCGGTAGGGGAAGCGTGGATGCCGATGTGACGCCATGACGCGGGCGGGAGTCTATCCGGCCAAGAGCCTGTGAATGCTATATTCTCGATCCAAGGAGGAGGCAGACTATGTTCAAGGAGTTCAAGGAGTTCGCCATGCAAGGCAGCGTCCTCGACATGGCGATCGGCATCATCATCGGCGGCGCCTTCGCCCCGATCGTGAAGTCGCTGGTCGACGACGTCATCATGCCCGTCGTCGGCCTGTTGCTGGGCAATGTCGACTTCACGGACCTGTTCGCGGTCCTCAAGCAGGGCGCCACCGCCGGACCCTACGCCACTCTGGAGGCGGCGAAAACCGCCGGCGCGGTGACGATCAACTACGGCGTCTTCATCAACACCATCGTCACCTTCCTGCTCATCGCCTTCGCCATCTTCATGCTGGTGCGCACCATCAATCGCTGGCGCAAGACGGAGGAGGAGGCCGCTCCGGCGACGCGCGACTGCCCGCGCTGCAAAACCGCCGTGGCGCTCGACGCCACCCGCTGCCCCGCGTGCACGTCGGAGCTGACGGCGGTCGCGTGACGAGCCCGCGCCGGGAAGGGAGTCATGCGCGTCGTCGAGGATGCCTGGAACGCCGCCCATCCGGCGCGGGGAACGGTCGCCACGATCGGCAACTTCGACGCCCTGCACCGGGGGCACCAGGCGCTGATCCGCGGCGTGGTGGAGCGCGCTCGCGGCGTCGGCACGGAGGCCGGCCTCATCACCTTCGAGCCGCACCCGGTCCAGGTCCTGCACCCGGAGGCGGGCCTGCGGCGCCTCACCACGCGGGACCAGAAGCTGGCGCTGCTCGACGCCCAGGGGATCGACACCGTGTTCCTGGTCCGCTTCGATCGCCGGCTCGCCGACGTCGAGGCGAGCGTCTTCGCCGACGACTTCCTGGGGCAGCGCCTGGCCGTGCGGGAGATCCACGTCGGCCGTCGCTTTCGCTTCGGGCGGGGTCGCGCCGGCGACCTGGCCCTGCTGCAGGAGACCGGCGCCCGCCGGGGATATCGGGCGATCGGGATCGACGAGGTCATCGCCGACGGGGCGCCGGTGTCGAGCACACGCATCCGCGAGGCCGTGGCCGCGGGGGAGGTCGAGCTCGCCACGGGCCTGTTGGGACGGCCGTACGCCGTTGAGGGGACAGTCGTCGCCGGCGACGGACGCGGTCGCCAGCTCGGCTGGCCGACCGCGAACCTGGAGCTCAGCAGCGAGCTGCCGCCAGCACGGGGCGTCTACGTCGCCGAGGCCATCCGTCCGGACGGCGCGCGCCACCCGGCGGCGGTGAACGTCGGCGTGCGGCCGACAGTCGGCGGCAACCCCTCACAGCCGATGGTGGAGGCCCATCTGCTGGACTTCGCCGGCGACCTCTACGGCCGGCCGCTGGAGCTGGCGTTCCTGCGCCGGCTGCGGGGGGAGGAGAGATTCGCCGATCTCGATGCGTTGAAGCAGCAGATCGGCAGAGACGTGGAGGCCGTGCGAGAATACTTCGCGCTGACACGGCGTTAGCTGGTACGGCCGGGCGCGACGACGCGCCCGGTTACAATCTGCGAAGGACACCATCGGAGAGAACCACGACACCATGGCGAGCAACGACAAGATCCTGACCGTGACGCACGAGAACTTCGAGAAGGACGTGCTTGGCGCCGACGTCCCCGTGTTGGTCGACTTCTGGGCTGCCTGGTGCGGCCCCTGCAGGATGGTGGCGCCGATCCTGGAGGAGCTGGCGGAAGAGCTCGACGGCAAGCTCCGCATCGGCAAGCTGAACGTGGACGAGCAGCAGGAGCTGGCCTTCCAGTTCAACGTCTCCAGCATCCCCACGTTCATCCTGTTCAAGGACGGTGCGGTGGCCGACCAGCTCCGCGGCGCCATGCCCAAGGGCGCCTTCCAGCAGTTCCTCTCCCCGCACGTCTAGCCCCCCGCCCACCCGGGGGTCAGGGGATCAGGGATCAGCGGTCAGGGGGAAGAAACGAAGCGGCGCCACGCGATAGCCGACCGAAATACCGGGTCTCTGACCCCTGACCCCTTACCGCTGTCCCCTGGATGGGCGGCGGGGGAAGGAGCCGACCCGCGCCTTGACGCCCTGCTGCAGGCGGCGGGCTGCGAGGCCCTGCTGGTGCTCGCCACCTCGGCCGCCGACCCGGACCTGGCGCCCTTCGTCGGCATCGCCCATCTGGGCGTGGCAGGCGCGCTGGCCGTCGCCCGCGAGCGCCCGCTGCTCGCCTACACGACGCCCATGGAGCGGGAAGAGGCCGCGTCGACCGGCCTCGCCCTGCTCACCCCCGAGGAGACTGACTTCAGCCGGCTGCGCCGGGAGCTGGGCGAGGAAGCCGCCATCGCGCACCTCGCCGCGCGCCTGGCCGAGGGGCGAGTGCGATCCGGGGCCCGCATCGCCGTCGCCGGCCGCCTACCGGCCGGCTGGTCCCTGGAGCTTCTGCACCGTCTCCGAGAGCAAGGCTGGGACGTCTTCTCCGGCCACCAACTCGCACGCCGCTGGCGCAAGACCAAGACCCCCTGGCAGCTCGACGACATCCGCGAAGCGGCACAGGGCGCCTGCGAGGCCCTGCGGGGGGCGGCCGACATGCTGGCCCGGGCCGAGCCCGACGAGGACGGCGTGCTCCGCCTCGACCACCACCCGCTCACCTGCCGCGACCTGCGCCGCACCGTCGCCGAGGCCCTGGCCCGCCACGAGCTGGAGCAGCCGGAGGGCAACATCGTCTCCGCGGGCACGGACGCGGCAGTCCCGCACAGCCGCAGCAACCCCGACCGTGTCCTCCGCGCCGGCGAGACCATCCTGGTCGACGTCTTCCCGCGCCGGAAGCTGTTCGCCGACTGCACGAGAACCTTCGTCGTCGGCACGCCCTGCGACCCAGTCCGCCAAGCCTTTCAAGCAACACTTGAAGTACTGAACGAATCCCACCGCGACGCGAAGGCGGGTGTCGCGGCGCGCCATCTCCACGAGGACGCGTCCGCGCGCTTCGAAGCAGCCGGCTACGCCACCCTGCGGACCAACCCCCAAACGACCACCGGCTTTGTCCACACCCTCGGCCACGGCGTCGGCTTCGAGCTCCACGAGGAGCCGTCGTTCCGCGCCGCCCCCGAAGACGGCGGCCGGCTCGCCCCCGGCGACGTCTTCACCCTGGAGCCCGGCCTCTACGACCCCGAAGCCGGCTGGGGCATCCGGCTGGAAGACCTCATCCACCTGGGACCCGACGGCCCCGAGAACCTCACGCCGCTACCGTACGACCTGAACCCAAGGGCCTGGTAACGGTCCCGAGCAGAGGGGGAAAGGGCGGGGGCCATCAGCCGATCACTTCCAGATGCGCTTCCACCAGGGCTCTGTCTCGGCAGGCTTCTCGATCTTCATCTTGGCGCGAATGTCCGCGATGTCCCACCCGGTGAGATTCGCCAGCCGCTGCGCCCGCTCATCCTGCCTGCGCGGCAGCTCCGCGAGATAGCGCTCCGCCGCCTCACACTCGGCCTCGCCCGTCCACGGATGCCGCAGCACGTAACGGCCCTGGAAGTTCGCGCGATCCCCGGTCTCCTGGAACACCAGGTCCTCGGGGAAGCGCTCGCCGTCGTAGCGCAGGTGCAGGCGGGTGACGAAAACGTCCACCCCCTGAGGCGGCATGATCCGGCGTTGCGGCGGCGTCGGTGCCGGCATCGTCCTCGGCCCGTCGAGCCAATACACGCCAAGCTCGCGTAGCTCTTCGGGGGACAGCGGATCGGCGGCGCAGGGGTCGCACCAGCTCATGTCCCAGGCGTATTCGAGGAAGACCGCGCGCATTTCGTGACGCTCCACCTGGCGGTCGAACATGGCGCGGTAGAAGTCGCCGAACTCCTCCTCCACGAACCCCGGCAGCTCGTCCCCGGTGGGCAGCTGCACCGTCCGGTAGTTCGTGGTCTCGACCCGCCCGTTGCGCGTGAGGGTGAAGACGAACAGCTCCTGCGGACCGTCGGCGTTGACGGTGCCGAGGCGGATGGGCAGCATGAACCGCGAATCCTCGTAGGCCACCTGCAGAGGCCGCAGGTAGGTGTAGCCGAGCCGGTCCTGCTCCTCGAGATTCACCTTGGCGACGAAGAAATACAGTCCCTGCTTCAGGTAGCTGCCCAGCACCTCGCTGGCCCCCGCGGGAATGCGATAGCCCTCCTGGCGCAGCCAGGTCTCGAGCCCCTGGGACTCCTTGGCGGAGAGGATCAGGATGTCGTATTCGCCGACGGTGTATTCAGCCTCGATGGTAACGCCCAGGGCCTCGGCGCGCGCCGCGGCGGCACCGGCCGCCGGTTGCGGTGCGGGCACTCCTTCCATCTCACGCATCAGGTACACGCGACAGGGATCCTCGTCGAAGTATTCGACGAGGCGCGGCGCCGTATAGGCGTCCAGATGCTCCAGGATCGCCCGATCGGTGACGTGGATCTGGCCTTCCTCCAGGAGCTGCGGCACCGGGATCACCACCGCGAACTCCTTAGGCTCGCCCTGATAGTCGTTGGCCATCGTCAGCACCGTGCGATCCCCGTCCCGCACGATGGCCACCTTTGACGCCCGGTTGAACAGCTCGGTGTCGGCCTTGGCGACATAGAAGCCGCAAAAAGCGTGGGCGCCGGTGGCACCCGCCAGCCCTAGCGCAAGCACCATGGTCATCTTGCTCAGGAATCGCATCACGGCGCACCTCCCGTCAGGGTCATGGATGGGCCCACCCCGGCCGCGACGACGCGGCCAGGCGTGGCGGCCGTCTTCGTCGGGACGGCGCCGGGCCATTCGTAACGCTGTCCGCGCAGCACCAGGTTGATCAGGGGCACCAGCGGCGAACAGGCCGCCAAGGCCCAGATCAGGGCGTTGGAATCGAAGAGCACGAAGCGGAGGCCGTAGGCGACGCCGGCGACCAGGCAAGCAAACAGGATGCGGCCGGCGCGGCTGTCGGGCGTCGTTTTGGGATCCGAGATCATGAAGAAGGCGAAGATGAGCAGCGCACCGTTCATCACCTGATGGAGGGGGATCGTGAGCGGATCCCCCAACCATAAAGCGCGAACGAAGAGCAGGCCGGGCCAGGCGGCGAGGAAGGCCCAGGTGACGTCGCTGCGCTCCGCCCGGCGCACCACGACGCTGCCCAGGCAGACGGCGGCGAACGCCGTGATCGCAATCGAGCCCCACTGCCCCGGAGACACCCAGACGCCGTCGGACAGCAGCATCCCGGCGGCGAGCCCGACGTTCGTCGGGTTGAACACGTGGCGGCCGCGGACGCGAATCACGAACTTGCTGCCGATGGTGAGCAGGGGGACGGAGAGGAGCCAGAACGGGCTCGCGGTGCGCAGGAGCAGGGCCAGGGACAGGGCCGAGATGAGGGCGCTCTTGGGATCGTGCCGCGGGAGACCGGCCAGCCGGGTGCCCAGCCACTGGAAGGCCAGGCAGCTCGCAACGATCACGACCGCGGGCCCGAGGCGCACCTCCAGATCGAGGGCCAGCACGCCGTAGACGAGCAGCGTTGCCAACGAAGCGATCTGCAACCAGCGCGGGTCGCGAGGCAGTTGCATACGACGTGAGACCCGCATTATGCACGATCGGTTCCGGCCAGCAACTCGGTCGGCCATCGTGGTCGCACCCCTCCGTTACCGCCCACTCGAACGCTGGCCTGCAGCGGGGGAGTGCGGTACCGTTTGCGAGCCAGGATGGAGGGAGCGGCATGGCAGCAGCGGACATCGAGCGACCGGATGCGTTCTATCTCGGGCGGACGTACGACCTGTCCTCGGGAAAGGTCGGTCCGGACCCCGTCCTGTACGACTCTGCGGACCTGACCACACACGCGGTCTGCGTGGGCATGACCGGGAGCGGCAAGACCGGGCTGTGCATCTGCCTGCTGGAAGAGGCGATCCTGGACGGCATCCCGGCCATCTTGATCGACCCCAAGGGCGACCTGGGGAATCTGCTGTTGACCTTCCCCGGCCTGACGGCGGAGGAGTTCGCGCCCTGGGTCGACCCCGACACCGCGCGTCGCGAGGGCGCGGGCGAGGCGGAATACGCGGCGGCCCAGGCTGAAGCTTGGCGCAAGGGTCTGGCCGACTGGCAGCAGGACGGCGAGCGCATCCGCCAGCTGCGCGAGGCGGCCGACGTGCGCATCTACACCCCGGGCAGCTCTGCCGGCCTGCCGGTGTCCATCCTGAGCTCGCTGGCCGCGCCTCCGGCCGAGCTGCTGCAGGACGAGGACCTGCTGCGCGACCGGGTGCAGGTGACCGCGACCAGCCTGCTCTCCCTGCTCGGCATCGATGCCGATCCGGTGCAATCACGCGAGCACATCCTGCTCGCCACCCTCTTCGACCAGACCTGGCGCGCCGGCCGCGACCTCGATCTCGCCGGCCTGATCCACGGCGTCCAGAAGCCGCCCTTCGACCGCGTCGGCGTCATGGAGCTCGAGACCTTCTACCCGGAGAAGGAGCGCTTCAAGCTCGCCACCGCGATCAACAGCCTGGTCGCCGCTCCCGGCTTCGCTGCCTGGCTCGAGGGGACGCCGCTCGACGTCCAGAAGCTGCTCTACACGGCGGACGGCAAGCCCCGGGTGGCCATCTTCTCGATCGCGCATCTCGCCGAGACCGAGCGCATGTTCTTCGTCAGCTTGCTGCTGAACCAGACCCTGGGGTGGATGCGCGCCCAGCCGGGCACCGAGAACCTGCGGGCGATCCTCTACATGGACGAGGTGTTTGGCTTCCTGCCGCCGAGCGCCGAGCCGCCGTCGAAGCGGCCGTTCCTGACCCTGCTCAAGCAGGCGCGGGCGCACGGGCTGGGACTGGTGCTGGCGACCCAGAACCCGGTCGACCTCGACTACAAGGCCCTGTCCAACGCCGGGACCTGGTTCCTCGGCCGGCTGCAGACCGAGCGGGACAAGATGCGTGTGCTTGACGGCCTCGAGGGCGTGTCGGCGGGAGAGGCCCGTTTCGACCGCAAGGCCATGGAGGAGACGCTCGCCGGTTTGGGCAAGCGGGTCTTCCTCATGCACAACGTGCACGAAGGCGAGCCGGTGATCTTCCACACCCGCTGGGCGATGTCCTATCTGCGCGGGCCGCTGACGCGCCGGCAGATCGAGAAGTTGATGGCCGGGCATCAGGAGCCGGAGCCCACGGCTGACGCGGCGGCGACCGCGTCCGACGTCGCGGCCGGTACGGCGCCGGTTGCGCCGGCAGCTGCAGCCCCGGCCGGTGGGGCCGGCGCAGACGCGACTGCCGCATCTGCCGAGACCTCGACCGGAACCCTTCCAGTCCTGCCGCCCGACGTGCGACAGGTCTTCCTGCCGCCGCTGCGCCAGGACACTCGGCGCCACTATCCGGGTCTGTTGGCCCTGGTGCGGATGTACTTTGCCGACCGCGGCCGCGAGCACGAGGGGTCGCAGGAGTTCGCGCTCTTCGCTCCGTTCGATGACGGCCCGGTCCCGATCGACTGGACGGCAGCGGAAGAGGTCGAGGTCGGGGAGGAGGGGCTGGGCGCCGAGCCGGCGCTGGCGCTTCCCTTTGCACCGCTTCCCGCCGCGGCCAGCCGCAAGGCCAGCTACGGGCAGTGGGAGAAGGCGCTCACGAGCTGGCTCTACAACGAGCGCCGCCTGGAGCTGCTACGAGCCCCGGGCGTCGGGCTCACATCCGAAGCGGGGGAGAGCCGCGAGGCATTCCTGGAGCGGGTGCGGGAGGCCGTAAAGGCGCAACGAGGGCCGAAGGAGACGGCGCTCGACGAGAAGCTGCGGAGCGATCTGGCGCGGTTGGACGAGCGCATCCAGAAGGCCACGGCCAACCTCGCCAAGCAAGAGGAGCAGGTCGCGCATCAGAAGCGCAACGCCTGGATCCACCTGGGCACCACCGTCCTCGGCGGAGTGCTCGGCCGACGGCGATCCAGCGGCCTGGGGTCCGCCGCCCGCAGCTACAGCCGCGTCGGTGCCGAAAAGCAGGATGTGGAGCGCGCTCAGGGGGAGCTCGCCGCCCTCGAGCGGCAGCGGGAGGAACGTGAACATGAGCACGAGGAAGCGCTGCGGGAGCTCGATCGCGCGATCGACGCGGCCGGGCAGGAGCTGGAGACCGTTGCGCTCGCACCGCGCAAGGCCGATATCAGAGTCCGCTTGCTGACGCTGGCCTGGCGGCCGGAGTAGGCCCCCCTTCGTCCCTGACCCCTGAACCCTGACCCCGGGGCGTGCGGGGGATTATTGTTCGACCCAATAGTTGGGGGCTTCCTTGGTGATCACCACGTCGTGCGGGTGCCCTTCCTTGAGGCCCGCGGGGGTGATGCGGGCCAGGCGTGCCCCGGTGCGCAGCTCCGCGATGGTGGCTGAGCCGGCCAACCCCATGCCCGCGCGCAGGCCGCCGATGAGCTGCGCGACCATCTCGTGGACGCTGCCCTTGAACGGGACCATCCCCTCGATCCCCTCGGGCACCAGCTTGGACAGCTGCACCGGCTCGCCCCCCGGCAAGTCGGCGGCGTGCTCCTGGAAGTAGCGATCGGCGCTGCCGCGCGCCATCGCCGACAGCGAGCCCATGCCGCGATACGCCTTGAAGCTGCGTCCCTGGTAGAGCACCGTCTCGCCGGGGCTCTCCTCGGTGCCAGCGAACAGCGAGCCGATCATCACCGAGTCGGCGCCGACCGCCAGTGCCTTGGTGACGTCGCCGGAGAACTTGATGCCGCCGTCGGCGATCACCGGCACGCCGCTGTCCGCCGCCGCCCGCGCCGCCTCCTGGACGGCGTAGACCTGCGGCACTCCGGCTCCCGTCACCACCCGCGTGGTGCAGATCGACCCCGGACCGATGCCGACCTTGACCGCGTCGACGTCGCGCTCGATCAGCGCCTGGGCGCCCTCCCGGGTGCCGACGTTGCCGGCGACGAGCTGAACGTCGGGGAAACGCTGGCGCAGGGTCTCGATCGCCTTCAGGCCCCCCTCGCTGTGGGCATGGGAGGAGTCGACGACAAGGATGTCGGCCTTGGCCTGGATCAGGGCCTGGGCGCGCTCGAGATAGTCCCCGGTAGTGCCGATGGCGGCGCCGACGCGCAGCCGACCGAGCTCGTCCTTGCAGGCGCTCGGGTATTCGATCGTCTTCTGGATGTCCTTGACCGTGATCAGGCCGGTCAGGTTGCCCTCGCCGTCGACCACCAGGAGCTTTTCGATGCGGTGCTCGTGCAGCACCGCCTTGGCCTCCTCGAGGGTAGTCTCCGGCGCCACGGTGACCAGGTTGTCGCGGGTCATCAGCTCGGAGATCGGCTTCTCGAGGTCGGTCTCGAAGCGCAGGTCGCGGTTGGTGAGAATGCCCACTAAGTGGCCCCCGGCGTCGGTGACCGGGACGCCGGAGATCTTGTAGCTCGCCATCACCTGCAGGGCCTCGCGGATCCGCTGCTCCGGGCGCATGGTCACCGGATCGACGATCATCCCCGCCTCGGAGCGCTTCACCTTGTCGACCTCGGCCGCCTGGGCGTCGATCGACAGGTTCTTGTGGATGACGCCGATGCCGCCCTCCTGCGCCAGCGAGATGGCGAGGCGCGACTCGGTCACCGTATCCATCGCCGCGGAGAGCAGCGGGACGTTGAGCTCGATCCCGCGGGTCAGCCGTGTCGTCAGGCTCACCTCCGCCGGATGGACCCGCGACAGGCCGGGCAGGATCAGGATGTCGTCGAACGTGAGGGCGAGCGGCGTCTGCGCGAGATCGGGCATGGAGTGGCGGAGGATACCAGAACCTCCGCTCGGAGAATGCGTGTAGAATGACCGCACGACACATCGCGACGCGCGCACCTCCACCGGTCGCCGATCCGCGGTGAGATCCTTTCGAAAGGAGGACCCCATGACAGTTCGCAATCGATTCCTGGTCGTGCTGGCCGCGCTCGCCCTCGTGGTCGTGCTGCCCGTATGGGCCCAGGAGGAACACCCGACGGGCCAGGAGGAGCACCCGACCGGTCAGGAGGAGCACCCCGAGGGCGTCCAACCGCCGGCCGGCGCAATGCCCGAGATGTCGCCCGAGATGCAGGCGATGATGGAGGCCTACATGAAGGCCGGCACTCCCGGCGAGCCGCACGCCTGGCTCGCCAAGTCGGCCGGGAGCTGGAAGACCACCAACACCATGTGGATGGAGCCCGGCGCCGAGCCGATGACGAGCGCGGGCAAGGTCGAGCGCAAGATGGTGCTCGACGGCCGGGTGATGGTGGAGCACTTCCACGGCGACATGATGGGCACGCCGTTCGAGGGCATGGGCCTCGGCGGCTACAACAACGTGACCGGCAAGTACTGGAGCATCTGGATCGACAGCATGTCGACCGGAACGGGCAGCGGCGAAGGCACCTGCGCCGAGGATCACTCCACGTGCACCTACACGCTGTCCTGGGCCGACCCGATAACCGGCGGCACGACCAGCGCGCGGATCGAGATGGAGTACGTCGGAGACGACTCCCAGAAGTTCTCGATGTACGAGACCCGTGACGGCACCGAGTTCAAGAGCATGGAGATCGTCTACGAGCGCACCATGGCGAGCCAGGCGGCGCGCGAGATGAAGCAGACGGCCTCCGAGCTCAAGGAGAAGGCGTCCGAGATGAAGCAGAAGATGCAGGAGAGGGGCGAAGAGACTCCCGAGTGACCCCGCTCCGATCCGGTGGGCGCGCCTGAGAGCCTACCGTCGCGAAGCAGTCCGACCGGGCCTGAGCGCCCGGCCGTTCTCTAGGCGGTGCCCGCTCCCACGGCTTCGGGGGCGCCGTGGCACTTCTTGTACTTCTTGCCCGACCCGCAGGGGCAGGGATCGTTGCGCCCGACCTTCTCACCGTCGCGCACGACGGTGGCCGGGCGCTGCCGGCCGGAGGCCTCCTTGGGCGGGGCGGAGAGCTGGAAGCGCGTCGCCGGGCCGGCAAGTCGGCGGCGGCGCTGCTGCTCGGCGAGCTGCTCCTCGCTGACTGGCTCCAGCCGGAACAGGGTCTTGAGGATGGTGTCCTCGACCCGCTCCTTCATCGCCTGGAAGAGCTCGAAGCTCTCGCGCTTGTACTCCTGCAGCGGATCGCGCTGGCCGTAGCCGCGCAGGCCGATGCCCTCCTTCAGGTGGTCGAGGGCGAGGAGGTGATCCTTCCAGGCGCCATCCACCACCCGCAGCAGAATGTCGCGCTCGAACAGCCGCATCAGCTCGCTGCCCAGGCGCTCCTCCTTGGCTGCGTATTTGGCCTCGACGGCCTGCCACAGGCTGTCCTTCAGCTCGTCGATCCCCAGCTCCTCGAGATCGGAATCCAGCTCGCCGACGGGCAGGTTGAAGTAGGCCAACATGTCGGTGACGATGGCCTCGAGCTCCCAGTCGCGCGGATCGGCCTTCTCGGGGCAGTGGGTCTCGACGACATAGTTGACGACGTCGCGGGCAATGCCCAACACGTAATCGCGCCCCTCGCGTCCCTCCAGGATGTCCTTGCGCAGCGTGTAGATCGCCTCCCGCTGCTTGTTCATCACGTCGTCGTATTCGAGCAGGTGCTTGCGCATCTCGAAGTTGCGCCCCTCGACCTGCTTCTGCGCCCGCTCGATGGCGCGCGTCACCATGCCCGCCTCGATCGGCTCGCCCTCTTCCATGCCCAGCCGCCCCATCAGCCCCTTGATCCGGTCGGAGCCGAAGATGCGCATCAGGTCGTCCTCGAGCGACAGGTAGAAGCGCGAGGAGCCGGGGTCGCCCTGGCGTCCCGCCCGACCGCGCAGCTGATTGTCGATGCGCCGGCTCTCGTGCCGCTCGGTGCCGAGAATATGCAGCCCGCCCGCGGCGATCACGCGCTCCCGTTCCTCGGCACAAATCTGATTGTATCGCGCGAAGATCTCATCGAAGCGCTGCCGGTACTCGTCGGGCGCTTTTTCCAACTGCTCGCGGATTTCTTCGACGACCCTTAAATACTCCTGCCGTCTGGTTTCGTAGGTTAGCTGGGCTTCTTGCACCGCCGACTCATAGGGTTGGCGAATTTCCTCGCAGCGCGCTTCAGCCT
>JBOGJI010000353.1:0-21872 GCA_050747865.1 Thermoanaerobaculia bacterium | reverse complement strand
AGGTCTTTCAGGCCGCCGGCATCGCCTTGCCGCAGACGGTGAGCCAGGTCGCCTGAGCGAGGCTACGCGCTTTGTCGGACGCTGACGGACGTAGTGCCAACGATCTCATGCCAACTCGTAAGGCCTTTCGAATGAACTACTTCGACTCGAGCACTGTAGAAGATGGGTCTGAACGCGGCCGGCGTCAAGTAGCCCAGACTCGAATGGGGCCGGACCTCGTTGTAGTGCCGGCGCCATTCCTCGATGCTGACCTTTGCCTCCATGCGATTCCGAAACCATGGAGGCCGAGTACCCCAGCGCTGCGGAGAGCGTCCGCGAAGGGCTCGACGAGACGCTGACCGTCCTCACCCTGAAGCTCTCACCTCGCCTGCGTTCTCTTAGCGGCCCGGTAGGTCGAAGATGCGCACCAGGTCGGCGATCTTGCGGACGCGCAGGAGGCGGATGCCGTTGGGCACGTCCGCGGCCTCGGTCTCGGGCGCCACGGCGGCGCGGAAGCCGAGCGCCTGGGCGGCGCGCAGGCGGGAGGCGGTGTGGCCCACCGGCCGCACCTCGCCCAGCAGGCCGACCTCCCCGAAGTAGACGGCGTCGGCGGGCGCCGGCCGGTCGCGCGCCGCCGACAGGATGGCGGTGGCGACGGCGAGGTCGGCGGCGGGCTCACGCGGCGCCAGGCCGCCGACGACGTTCAGGAACAGGTCCTTGTCCGCCAGACGCAGCCCGGCGAAGCGCTCGAGCACGGCGGTGAGCAGGGCCACGCGGTTGCCGTCGAGGCCGACGCTCATCCGCCGGGGCGTCGGCAGCGGGCTGGGATTGACCAGCGCCTGGATCTCCACCAGCAGCGGCCGGGTGCCCTGCAGGCTGGGCAGTACCACCGAGCCCGGCGCCTGGCCGTGCTGCCGGGTGAGCAGGATGCGCGAGGGATCGGAGACGAGGACCAGGCCGGCCTCCCGCATCTCGAACAGCGCCACCTCGCCGGTCGATCCGAAGCGGTTCTTCGCCGCCCGCAGCAGGCGGAACTGGGTCTCCCGCTCGCCGTCGAAGGTGAGCACCACGTCGACCAGGTGCTCCAGGGACTTCGGACCCGCGATGTCCCCCTCCTTGGTGACGTGACCGACCAGGAAGAGGGAGACCTCGTGGCGCTTGCAGGCGTGGATCAGTCGCTCGGCGCAGAAGCGGACCTGGGCGATCGAGCCCGGAGGCCCGGGGAGGTCGGCGGAGCGCACCGCCTGGATCGAGTCGACGAGCAGCACCGCGGGCGCGTCGCCGGCGAGGGTCGCGAGCAGCGGCTCGATCTCCGACTCCCCCGCCACCAGCAGCGGCGTGTCGGCGGCGCCCAGGCGCTCGGCGCGCATGCGCACCTGCTGCGGTGACTCCTCGGCGCTGACGTAGAGGGTGCGGGCGCCCGCGTCGCCCAGGCGGCTGGCGAGCTGCAGCAGCAGCGTCGACTTGCCGATCCCCGGCTCGCCGGCGAGGAGCACCGAGCTGCCCGGCACCACGCCGCCTCCGAGCACGGTGTCGACACCGGCGAGGCCGCTGACCACCCGCTTCCCGGCCGCCGTGTCCGCCGCCAGATCGGCGAACCGCCGGCCTACCACCGGCGCCACGCCAGCGGCGCGCGGGTCCTTCTCCACCACCTCGCGCAGGCTGTCCCAGGAGTCGCAGCCCGGGCACCGCCCCAGCCACTTCGCCGACGTCTCCCCGCATTCGGTGCAGACGAAGCGATGGCGGGCGGTCAATGTGGCCACAGCCTCAGAACCTCGGGATCGAGCCCATCAGGTACTTGAGGTCGTCGTCGTTCCACGTCACCCCGCCGCCCAAGAAGAACGACTGCCGGTCGGAGACCAGCAGGTCGTCGACGCCGCCCAGCAGGTAGAGATGTGGATTGAGGCTCCAGCGGCCGGTCAGGCGCAGGCGCGGATCCAGCTCCTCCAGGTCGTCCTGGCGGTTGAAGTCGAAGAGGTCCAGCGACAGCCGCAGGCGGTCGTCGATCAGCCCGTAGTCGATGCCGCCGCCGCCGGTCGACTCGAAGAGGCCGGCGCGCAGCGACGCCGGCCCGAAGTCGAAGCCGAACTGGGCGTTGAACGTGAGCTCGTCGCGGGTGGTCACGAACTCGGTCGTGGTCGTCTCGCTGGACCCGTCGGGCTGGATGACGGTGACCACCTCGGTCCGGCGCTTGGTGCGGCCGCGCGGATCGTCGACCAGGCCGATGCGGTAGAACCTCTCCTCCGACGGCCGGACGTCGATAGAGAAGCCGTTGCGGTACTCCTCCGGGTCCTCCAGGTAGTAGCTGTCCATCGCCAGGTCGAGCTTGATGCGGTTGATGCGGCCGAAGGTCTCGCCCAGGCTGTTCACGCCGCCCTGGATCGAGTCCAGCGTCGAGACCAGCTCGGTGTGCGCCTCGTCGCTGGTCAGCAGCTTGCCGAGTGTCCCCTCGCCGCGCGCCAGGCCGCCGGTGATGGTGTTCAGATTGTCCACCGACGCCTGCATGCTGCCGGTGACCCGCTCGATGTTCTCCAGCGACCCGGCCAGCACCTCACGGTTCTCGGCCAGGATGCCGTCGACCCGGGTCAGCACCTGCTCGATCTGACCCGCCAGGTGCGGCAGCTCGCGCGCCAGGGTGGCGCTGAACTGCTGGAAGTTGGCGACCGTAGCATCGACCTGCCGCTGGTTGGCCTCGACCAGCAGGCGGATAGTGTCGCTGGTCTGCCGCAGGCTCCCCATCAGCGCCGGCACGCCGCCTTCGGCCCCGGGCTCCCCCGCCAGGGATCCGGCGAGCTCGTTGAGCTTCGCCAGGGCGTCGTCGAAGCTCACCGGCGTCGTGCCCTGGAGGACCGTGCCCTCGGGCAGCGGCGGGCTGGTCGGATCGCCGGGGTCGAGCTCGATGTACTTGTCGCCCAGCAGGCTGACGGTGGCGATGCGCGCCGCGGCGCCCCGGCGCAGGTCGATCGGCTCCTCGAGCAGCAGGGTCACGCGCGCGGCGCGGCCCTCGAGCTGGATCTCTTCGACCTGCCCGATCCGCACGCCCGCCACCCGCACGGGCGCCTGGGCATCCAGACCGGCGACGGAGTCGAACTGTGCCGCGATCCTCTGGCCGCGCGGACCGAACAGGCGAATGTCCTCCACCTTGAGGATCAAGACGGCCAGCGCCACCAGGCCGATCGCCATGAAGATGCCTACCTTGACTGCCTGGCTCATCTCTCTCTCCTGTCGGCCGACGGGCCGTCAGCGAATCCGGCACCGCGAAGAAACGCCTGCACCTGCGGCACGTCGAGGCGGCGGAACTCGGCCGGAGGTGCTGCGGCGAGGATGCGGCCGTCGGCGAGCATGGCGATGCGGTCGGCGATGCGCAGGGCGCTGGCCATGTCGTGCGTGATGGTGACCGAGGTGCAGCGCAGCCGCTCTTTCAGGTGCACGATGATGTCATCGATCGTCACCTTGATCACCGGATCGAGGCCGGTCGTCGGCTCGTCGAACAGCAGGATCTGCGGCTGCAGGGCGATCGCCCGCGCGAAGCCGACTCGCCGGCGCATGCCGCCGGAGAGCTCGCCCGGGTACTTCGACTCGTTGCCTTCGAGCTCCACCATGTCCAGGCACTCCGCCACGCGGTCGCGGATCTGGCCCGAGTTGAAGCGTCGGGCCCGCTGCAGCGGGAAGGCGACGTTCTCCCATACGGTCATGGAGTCGAACAACGCCCCTTCCTGGAACGCCATGCCGAAGCGCCGCCGGAACTCGGTGATCTCCCGGAAGTCGAGGGTCGCGATATCCACGCCGTCGACACGCACGGTCCCCGCGTCGGGGTGCAGCAGCCCGATGATGTGCTTCAAGAGCACGCTCTTGCCGGTTCCCGAGCCGCCGATCACCACCAGCGCCTCGCCGTCGAAGACCTCGAGATCGAGACCGTCGAGCACCTTCTTGTCTCCGAACGCCTTGTAGACGTCGCCGAGCTGGATTCTGGGTTCCCGCATCGTGGTCCGCGGCTTAGAACAGGATTCGAGTCAAGAAGAAGTCCGAGATCAGGATGGCGATGCTGGCGACCACCACCGCACGGGTGGTGGAGCGCCCGACGCCAGCGGCGCCGCCGCGGGTGTAGAAGCCCATCTGGCAGCCGATCTGGGCGACGAGGAGGCCGAAGAACGCCGCCTTGATCACCCCGGAGAGGACATCCTTCAAGTCCATGAACTGCCAGGTGGTCGCCATGTAACTGACGGGGTTCGCCCCCATCAGGTTCACCGAGATGAGATAGCCGCCCCAGATGCCGACGACGTCCCCCAGCACGATGAGCATCGGCAGGGTAAGGGTCATCGCCCACACCCGCGGCACGAACAGGTAGTGGATGGGGTCGGTCGCCAGCACCTCCAGGGCGTCGATCTGCTCGGTCACCCGCATGGTGCCGAGCTCGGCCCCCATGGCCGAGCCGCAGCGCCCGGCGACCACCAGCCCGCCGATGACGCAGGAGAGCTCGCGCACCATGGACAGGGCGACGATCGAGCCGACGTAGCGCTCGGCGTTGAAGCGCATCAGCACCGACGAGGTCTGCAGCGCCAGCACCATGCCGGTGAACAGCGCGGTCAGCCCGATGACGGGGATCGACTGGACGCCGACGCGCCCCATCTGCAGCAGGAGCTGGCGCAGGTCGTAGGGCGGCCGGGGCGTCCAGGCGAAGACCCGCCACAGGGTGATGAAGAAGCGCCCGAGCTCCTCGAAGAAGGTGGCCAGTCGTTGCTTCAGCGAGTCCATTTAGCTCCCCTGGACGTACCGGCGCGGCAGCCGCCCGGCGAATCCGCAGAGGATCTCATAGGGCGAGGTCTCCGCCCACGAGGCGAGGTCGTGGGCCGTGATGCGGTCGCCCCCGTGCCGCCCGAGCAGCACCACCGGGTCGCCGTGCCCGACCTGCGTCCCCGTGAGATCGACGGCCAGGGAGTCCATGCTGACGCGGCCGACGATCGGCGCGCGGCCGCCGTCGGTCAGCACCTGCCCGCGATTGCCGAGCCGCCACGGCACGCCGTCGGCGTAGCCCAGCGGCAGCAGGCCGATGCGGCTGGGCCGCGAGGCCGTCCAGGTGCTGCCGTAGCCGACCGTCGCCCCGACCGGCAGCTCCCGCACCTCCGCCACCGAGCACTCGACGCGCATCACGCCCTCCAGCCCGGGATGCTCTCCCGCCGGGTCGACGCCGTAGAGCGCGAGTCCGACGCGCACGAGATCGAGCCGGCTCTCGGGCAGGTGCAGGAGAGCGGCGCTGTTGGTCATGTGACGCAGGACGCCCTCGGGGCTCACCGGGCGCAGGGTTTCGAGGGCCTCCCCGAAACGCCGCTGTTGCTCGCGGTTGTGTGCGCTCTCCGGCAACTCGGCGTCGGCGAAGTGGGAGGCGATGCCCTCCAGTCTCAAGCGACCGTCGTTTCCCGCGGCCATCTCGAGCACGCGGCGGGCCTCGGCCAGCTCCTCCATCGCCAGCCCCCACCGGCCCATCCCCGTGTCCACTTTCAGATGGAACCGAATCGGTGTCCGCACGTCCCGGCTCCAGGACGCCCAGCCGCGAAGCTGCTCCAAGCTCGAGACCAACGGTGTCAGCCCCTGGTCGATGACCGCTCGCCGCTCCGCCTCCACTACCGGACCGAGGACGAGGATCCGCCCACCCACCCCGGCCTCACGCAGCCGGATCCCCTCCTCCACCAGGGCGACGCCGAACCAGCCCACGCCTCGACTTGCCAGGAACGGCCCCAGCCGCTCCACTCCATGCCCATAGGCGTCCGCCTTGACGACCGCCAAGAGCGCCGCCGATCCCGCACATCGACGCAGGAAGTCCAGGTTGGCCGCCACCGCATCCAGATCCACGACCACCTGGGCCGGTCGCGAGGCACCTGCCGCGAGCTCCATCACCCGAGCCGTCTCAGAAAACGTCCGACGGCGGCTCGAAATCGCCGCGCGCCAGGTTCTTGAACGTCGTGGTCTCCTTCAAGAACGCCAGCCGGATGCGGCCCAGGGGCCCGTTGCGGTGCTTGGCAATGATCACCTCGGCGATCCCCTCCACCTCCGGATTCTCCGGGTCGTACACCTCCTCCCGGTAAATGAAGGCCACGAGGTCACTATCCTGCTCGAGCGCTCCGCTTTCCCGCAGGTCGGCGAGCTGCGGGCGCCGGTCCTTGCCGCGACGCTCTGGCTGGCGGGAGAGTTGGGAGAGCGCGATGACCGGGATGTTCAGCTCCTTGGCGAGCTGTTTCATCCCGCGGGAGATGGCGCCCAGCTCCAGATTGCGGTTCTCGTACCGCCCGCCCGCCTGCATCAGCTGCAGGTAGTCGACGATGAGGAGCTCCAAGCCCTTCTCAGCACGTAGTCGCCGGGCCTTGGAGGCGACTTCGAGCAGCGTTGGGTTGGACGAGTCATCGATCAGGAGCGGCGCCCGGTCGATCTTGCGGGCCGTTCGCACCACCTTCTGCCACTGGCTCGTAGACATGTGGCCCGAGACGAGCGCCTGCGACGGGACGTCGGCTTCGGATGAGAGGATGCGCCGTGCCACCTCTGAGCGCCCCATCTCGAGCGAGAAGATGCCCACCGGTTTGCCTTCGTGGATGGCCGCGTACTGGGCGATACAGGTAGCCAGGCTGGACTTGCCCATGCCCGGACGGCCGGCGATGATGATCAGGTTTCCCGGATTGAGGCCTCGGGTCATGCTGTCCAGCTCGACGAAGCCGGTGGGCAGGCCGGTCAGCGCCTTGCCCGGTCGCTCCTCGATCTCCTCGATGGCCTCGTGGAGGATCTCGCCCAGCGGCACGAAACCGCGTCGTATGGTCTCCTCGCCCAGGGACAGGATGGCCTGCTCGGCGAGGCCGAGCGCCTCCTGCGCCGGCAGGCCGCCGTCAAGGCAGTTGCGGATCGTCGTCGTCGCGGCGTCGATGAGGCGGCGGCGGACCGAGCGCTCCTTGACGATGTCGACGTAGCTGTCGAGCCGTCCCAGGTCGGGCAGGTCGACGTCGAGCCCGGCGAGGTAGGCGACGCCGCCGATCGAGTCCAGCCGGTCCTGCTGCTCGAGCTTGGCCTGTAGGGTGCGCAGGTCGACCTCGACGCTGTCCTCCTGCAAGCCGAGCATGGCCTCGTAGATAAGGCCATGCCGTTCGACATAGAAGTCTTCCGGCGTCAGCCGGCCACTGACCGTGGCCAGCAGCGGCGGATGGATAAGCACCGCAGCGAGCACCGCACGCTCCGACTCCTCGCTGTGCGGCAGGGACTTCTGGGGTTGCGGCAGGGCGTCGAGCATCGTCCTCAAGGATCCCGGAAGCGTACCCCATTCTGCCCCGCCGTGAACCGCTCGCAAGTGGTCCGGAAGTGGGCGGAGAGGACGCCGCGGTCCCTCCCGGACGCGAACGGCGAAGCCGTCGCTCGACGCCCCTTCCGCCCGAGAGAACAGGACGCGATCGCGCCGCTGATTCGCTCACTTGCGGCGGCGGGTTGGGCAACCCGGTCTGGCTCGCCCGCGTATACAACGCGTGGCCATGAACGACTCAGGAGGTATACAGATCATGCGCATGCGAAGCTTGTGCTCCGCCGTGACGATCGCGAGCCTGGTCCTGCTCGCCGGACCGGCTCCATCCTTCGGCCAGCAGCGAGGCGACGACGCCGAGCGGAAGAGCAAGAATGGCGAGACCACGGCGACCATCGGCGGCGTCGACGTGAGGATCACCTACGGCCGGCCTCAGGCCCGCGGCCGCACCGTCTGGGGGGATCTGGTGCCGTACGACGCCGTCTGGCGCGCTGGCGCCGACGAGGCGACGACCATCACCTTCTCCAGTGACGTGACTATCGAGGGCCAGCCGCTGCCGGCTGGCACGTATGCGCTCTTCACCATCCCATCCCAGGAGACCTGGACCGTGGTCTTCAACAAGGTCGCCGAGCAGTGGGGTGCCTACGACTACGACGAGAGCCAGGACGCGCTGCGCGTGCAGGTGCAGCCGACGACCGGCGACCACGTGGAGGAGCTCACCTTCAGCGTGGAGGGGAACGCGGTAGTGCTCTCGTGGGAGAAGCTGCGGGTGCCGTTCAAGGTTGAGGCGGGCCAGGCAGCCTGACCGTCGCCGTCCGCTGAGCTCACCGCGCCTCCGGCTATGGTGCCGGAGGCGGGACTCGAACCCGCACGGAGGGGCTACCTCCAGGAGATTTTAAGTCTCCGGCGTCTACCGTTCCGCCACTCCGGCGGAAGGGATTGTACTGGCCGAGGGGGCGCCGTCGTCGATTCCTGGTTCTGCCGGGGATGTCTGGAGGCGACGGTGGGAATCGAACCCACGAATAAGGGTTTTGCAGACCCTCGCCTTACCACTTGGCTACGTCGCCGGGCGTGTCGCGGGGCGCGAATTGGAGCGGGAAACGGGATTTGAACCCGCGACCCCAACCTTGGCAAGGTTGTGCTCTACCCCTGAGCTATTCCCGCTCGCGGGGTCAGAGGATAGAGAGCCTGCGAGGAGGTGTCAAGCGCGCTGAGGCACCTCGAAGGCGTCGCGGATGAGCTCGAAGCGCCAGTCGCCGCCCGCGTCGGCGGTCATCCCCAGGACGTCGAAGCGGCAAGGGCCCGGCCAATCGGTCTCGACCAGGTAGTGGGTGGCGGCGCGCACGATCTGGCTCTGCTTCTGGGAAGTCACGGCCTCCAGGGGCGAGCCCAGGTCTTCGTTGCGGCGCGCCTTGATCTCGATGAAGCAGAGCGTGTCGCCCTCGCGCGCGACGACGTCGATCTCGGCCCAGCGGGGACCGTAGTTGCGGACGAGGATCCGGTAGCCGTGGCGCTCGAGCCAGGCGGCACCGGCCGCTTCCGCGACGCTGCCGCGGCCGCGGGGGTGCGGCGCATCGGTGAACCGGGCGACCGCCGAGTCTTCGCTCACAGGCGGCGCCAGCGCGTTCCCTCCGGCGAGTCCTGGATCTCGATGCCGGCGGCCGTCAGCTCGTCGCGGATCTCGTCCGCGCGGGCGAAGTCGCGGCCCGCCCGGGCGGCTCGACGCTCGTCGAGGAGTCGCTCGATCTCGTCGGCGCTGAACTGATCGTCGTGCACACGGCTCGTCTCCCAGGGCTCGGCGTCGAGCACGCCGAAGACACGATCCGCCTCCGCAAGGGCGGCGATGATGGCGTCGCGGCGTTGCGGCCCGACGGCCCCGGCCTCCACCGCCCGGTTCGCCCCACGCACCAGCCCGTGTACCGACGCCAGGGCGGCCGAGACGTTGAGATCGTCCGCCAAGGCGACGAGGAAGCGATCCCTGAACTCGTCTAGAGCGGCGTCGAGCAGGCTCGGCGCGGTGTCGTCGCCGCTCGCCGGCCGGATGCGAAACCGCAGCTCGTCGACACGCGCCAGCGCCGCCGCGGCGGCGGCCAGGGCCTCGAACGTGAAGTTGAGCTTCTGTCGGTAGTGAACAGACAGCAGCAGGTAGCGCAGGGCCCTGGGCGCGGCGCCGCGCTCCAGGAGCTGAGGCAGCGTGAACTGATTGCCCAGCGACTTGGACATCTTCTCGCCGTCGACGATGAGGTGCTCGGAATGCAGCCAGGTGCGCGCGAACGGCTTGCCCGTGGCGCCTTCGCTTTGCGCGATCTCGTTCTCGTGATGGGGAAAGACGTTGTCGACGCCGCCGCAGTGCAGGTCGAGGGTCTCGCCCAGATAGTGCATGCTCATGGCGGAACACTCGATGTGCCAGCCGGGCCTGCCGGGACCCCAGGGGGACTCCCAGCTCGGCTCGCCCGGCTTGGCTCCCTTCCACAGGACGAAATCCCGCACGTCCTCCTTTCCGTATTCGTCGTCGGCCACGCGCTCGCCCTGGCGCAGCTGCTCCGGGTCGATCGACAGCAGGCGGCCGTAGCCGGGATCGGCGCCGACGCGGAAGAAGACCGAGCCGTCCTGCCGGTAGGCCAGGCCGTTCCCCTCCAGACGGACGATCAGCTCGATCATCTGCGGGATGTGGCGCGTGGCGCGCGGATACTCCTCCGCCCGCTCGACGTGCAGGGTGTCGAGGTCCTCGAAGAAGGTGTCGATGAACGGCTGCGTGAACTCGTCCAGCGAGACGCCGCGTTGCCGGGCGCCGGCGATGGTTTTATCGTCGACGTCCGTCAGGTTCATCACCTGCACGACCCGGTAGCCCAGCACCGCCAGGGTGCGGCGCAGCAGATCCTCGAACAGGAAGGTCCGCAGGTTGCCGATGTGGGCCCGGTCGTAGACCGTCGGCCCGCAGGTGTAGAGACGCACCTCGCCCTCCCGCAGCGGCTCGAAGGCCTCGATCCGGCGGGTCAGCGTGTTGTAGAGCCGTAGCGGGAGACGTTGCTCCGCCGTCACCGGGTCACCTGGACGCTCCCGGCGAGCCATGTCACTCCAGGATCCAGCGTCGGTCCGGGCCTGAAGGCCTCGGTGTCCAGGAACGTGAAGGAGCCGGTGCCGGACGCCGGAAGCGCGAACTCGAGGGTGCACAGGACCCCGGATCCGCTGCGCCCCTGCACGTCGCGCAGCCGGGTCAGGCCGATCACCAGCTCGCCCTGCGCCGGCTCCGCCACCACGAAGCTGGTGCCCACGTTATTGGGGCCGGCCAGGAAGTCGCCTTCGGAGGCCGCCGCGTATTGCAGGACGGCGCGCGGATAGGCGATCTCCAGGTTGATGCCGAACAGGTTGGTGACCTCGTTCGCGCGCACGTCGAGGAACAGCCGGTCTTCGTTGCTTGCCGGGTTCTGGCTCAGGAAGATGCTGTTCGCCCCCGGCGTACCCTGCGGCGTGAAGATGACTCCCCGCCGCGGCGCTGACGGCGAGGAGCTGCCTCCACAGGCGGCCAGCAGCAGCGCCAGGGCCGGCACGACGGCGGCGAGGCGTCTGGCGCCGCGCCTCAAGCGCCGACCTCCACTTCCGCGTGCTCGAGACGGCGCAGGTGCCGGCGCGCGCGTTCCGCGCGCAGACCTCGCAAGTGGTCGGTGAACAGGACGCCGTTCAAGTGGTCGATCTCGTGGCAGATCGCCCGCGCCTCATACCCTTGCCCCTCGAGCTCGAACACCTCGCCGGTGCGATCCTGCGCTCTCACGCGGACCCGCGTCGGCCGCTCCACCTTGTCGGTGAAGTCGGGAATGGAGAGACAGCCCTCGAGGTCCGCTTCCGAGCCTTCCTGTTCCACGATCTCGGGGTTGATCAACACGCGGACGGCCTCCGGGTCCTCGCCGGCCGAGACATCGACCACGGCCAGGCGCATCGACCGGCCGATCTGCGGAGCCGCCAGGCCGACCCCGGGTGCCGCGTGCATGGTCTGCACCATGTCGTCGATGAGCTCCTCGAGCTCGTCATCGAAGGTCTCCACCGGCGCCGCCGCCTGACGCAGGATGGGATCGGGATAGAGGCGAATGGGGAGGTGGACCATGGTTGGGGTCTGGCTCGGGGCGCCCGGCCAGGGTGCCAGGCTAGCAATGGCTTACGCGGAGCGTCAACCATCGCGGGTGCCGGCCGGCGTGCGCGGCGGAGGACGGCGACGGCCGTGCCAGAGTACGAAAGACGTCACCGAGCAGATGTTCCGGCGCCGGAGGGCCGCGATACACTGGCCCACAAGTTGCTTTCAGAGGCAAGTGCCATGAAGCGCCTCTCCCTGGAAACCGCACGCCCCGGCCTGACAGACGTCCTGCTGGCCCTTGCCCTGCTCACCCTCCTGCTCCTCCTGGCCGACACGTCGCGGGCCCAGACGGGCTCCCCCTACGGTTACGTGCGCACGCTCGAGGGCACGGCGACCCTGGCCCCCGCCGATGGTGAGGAAGAGCCGTTCGCGACCTCGATCAACCAGCCCGTGCTGCCGGGCGATCGCCTCTACGTCGACCCGGGGACCCGGCTCGAGGTGGTGCTGCCGGAGGGAACCCGCGTGCGCGCCGGAGGCGACACCGAGCTGGGATTCGCGGTGCTCGGCGCCGAGGAGGACGGCGAAGGCCCGAGGCTTCAGCTGCTCGACGGCGAGCTCCAGCTCACGGTTCCGGACGTCACCGCCAGCTCGGCGACACCGCGCGTCGACGCCGGCAACGCCACGGTCTACGCGGTCGACCCGGGCCAGTTCTCCGTTGTTTCGCGGGGCGCGCAGCACACCCTGGTCACCGTGCGCTCCGGCACCGTAGAGGTGCGGACGCCACGCGGATCCTCCGTGTTGCGGGCCGAGGAGGCGTTGAGCGTCGACGGCCAGGAGTGGCCGGAGGTGGCGCACGTCCGGCCTGGCGCCTGGTCGAGCCTGGAGGCCTGGGGCAACGACCTCGACGAGCGGATCGCCGATGCCCGGGTGCCGGAGGAGTTGGCGGACGACCTCGCCTATGACACGGCGCCGCTCGAGAGGCATGGCGACTGGGTCGATGTCGAAGGCTCGTACGCCTGGCGGCCCACCGTGAGCTACGACTGGCGGCCGTACACCTCCGGCCACTGGTACTACACGCCGGCTGGCCTGTCCTGGGTCTCGGTGGAGCCCTGGGGCTGGGTGACCTACCACTACGGGAGCTGGGACTGGGTGCCCCACTACGGCTGGGTCTGGTTCCCTGCCCGCCGCTGGGCTCCCGCCTGGGTCTACTGGTACTGGGGGCCGGACTACGTCGGCTGGTGCCCGGTGGGCATCTACGCGCGGCACTACGGGCCGCGCTACAGCCACTTCGGACACGGCTTCCATTGGGGCTCCTACGGCTGGGCCGGCGGCTCCTGGAATCATTTCAAGCACTGGACCTTCGTGTCGCACGGTCGGCTGCACGAACGCGATCTGCGCCGCCACGTGCACCTGCGTGCCGCCGATACGCGTCCCCCGGGAGGGCGCACCGCGTTGCCGCGCGGCCTCATCACCACCGACACCAGCGGCCTGAGCCGCGCCGCCTGGCAGCGGCCCCACGAAGCCGTTGACGTCCTCGCCCGCGGCGCCGCGGCCACACGCCCGGGACGAGGGGCGGAGCTGCCCGACGTGACGCCGTTCATCGCCCGCTCCGCCGATCTCCCCGCCGACGTCGAGCGCCGGATTGTGGCGCGCGAGGCCGGCGGCCGGAGCATCGCGTCGCCGACGGTAGGCCGCCAGGCCCTGCGCCGGGTCGGATCCGGCGCCCCGCCGGATACCGCGGAGGGCGGCCGCACCGTCGTGCGGGTACCGCGGGGAGAAGGCTATCCGGCCGTCGAGGTGACGGACGGGATCCGCCGGCCGGTGGGTCGGGACGGCGAGACGACGCCGGGGACCGACGCCTGGCGTCGCTCTCCCGATGCGCCCGGGACCACCGTGCGGATTCCGGACGCCCGCTCGGTGCGTGTCCCGAGCCGGACCGCCCCGTCGCCGCCTTCCGACGACAGCCGTCGCGAGGTGGGCGCCACGCTTCCCGACAGGCCGGTGCAGGTGCGGCCGCCGGCGACGCCGGACCGCAGCCGTCCTGACACCGGAGTGCGAACGATCCCCGATCAGCGATCGGACTGGCGGCGCAGTCCCGCGACCCGGCCTGTGGCACCGCGCCCGGAAGCCGGGTGGGCTCCCGACAGCGCGCCGCCAGTGCGCCGCGTGATCGACGCGGTGCGCGGCGCGCCCGCTACGCCGCCGGTGCCGCGGTACTCTCCGCCGACACGCAGCACACCGCCGACGGAGCGAACCGCGCCGCCCAGCGTCACCCGACCGTCAGCTCGCCCGACGGTTCCCGACCGGCCGTCGTCGGGAGTCTCCTCCAGGTCGAGGCCGCCGTCCAGCCTCTCCCCGTCGCCGCCCTCTTCTCACGGGTCGTCATCGCGCGGCGTCTCGTCGCGCCCCTCGGGATCGTCGCGCAGCTACTCGTCTCCCCCACCGCGCCGCGAGTCCCCGTCGCGCGGCAGCGAATCGCGAGGACGGGCCGCCTCCAGCCGCTCGCCTGACTAACCCGGCGAACGAACGCCAGTGCCGGGACAGCTTGCCCGCGTAGCGCCTAGAATGGGCGTCCGATGCGGGCATTCACGTTCTGGTGGGGGCTGTTCATCCTCTACTGCCTGGAAGTGGGGCTGGTGCTGTGCTTCTTCCCCTGGGGCGCAGGCTGGGACCGCTACGCGATCCAGCTCCCCTACACCGGCGTGGGCCAGCTCGTCCTGAGCCCGTGGACGCGCGCCGCGATCAGCGGCTTTGGTGTGCTCCACCTGGGCTGGGCGGCTCACGACCTGCACCTGGCGCTCACCGGAGCCTTGCGCCGTGCGGCGCGATAGGCGACCGCCCCCCAGGAGCCTCGCCATCAGCGCCGGCGAGGGAGATCCGCCGGACGCCATCGGCGCGTGGGTGGAGCGCGTGGCGGCCGCCGGCGTCGAGGCGGTGGAGATCCGCGAGAAGGCAGTGCCCGACGGGCGCCTGCTAGAGCTGGTGTGTACGGCGGTGCAGGCGTCGGCCGGTCGTCTCCGCGTCCTGGTGAACGGGCGCTTCGACGTGGCCATGGCCGCCGGAGCCGACGGCGTCCATCTGCCGGCGGACGGCCTGCCGACCGCGGCCGTCCGCAGGGAGATGGGCCAGGCGGCCACGGTCGGACGCTCGACGCACGCCCAAGCGGAGATCGTTGGCGCCGCCGAGGACGGAGCGGATTACGTGACCTTCGGACCGGTTTTCGCCACCCCCGCCAAAACCCGCTTCGGCCCGCCGCAGGGGCTGCAGGCGCTGCGCGCGGCATGCTCCCAAGAGCTGCCCGTGCTGGCGATCGGTGGCGTGACGGAGGAACGATTCACCGAGCTGGCCTCCGCCGGGGCCTGGGGGGTCGCCGCCATCCGTCTCTTCCAGGCGCCTGGCGAAGAGCTCGAGGATACGGTCCGCCTGATCGGGGAGCGCTTCGCGTCTTGAGCGTCACCGGCATCGGTGTCGATCTCGTCGCCGTGGCTCGCATCGAGGCCGCCTTGGAACGGCACGGCCGGCGCTTCGTAGAACGCGTCTGCTGCGCCTCCGAGACGGTCTCCGGCTCTCCCGGCCCGCAGCGCCTGGCTGGGTTGTTTGCCGCCAAAGAGGCGGTTCTCAAGGCGCTCGGGACGGGATGGGCGGAGGGGCTGGCCTTCCACCAGATCGAGGTGGCGCGCGACGATCGAGGCGCTCCGGGAGTGCGCCTCCACGGCGTGGCGTCACGGCGTGCCGAGGCTCTCGGCGTCACGCGCATTCACCTGTCGATCAGCCACGACGGCGGCATGGCCGTCGCGGTCGCCGTCCTGGAGAGCGGGCCGCCCCAGCGGCTGCACTAAGCTTGCGACGCCATGCCGAATCCCCGCCTCTCGTCGGACGCTCGGACCAAGCCACGCTTCCTGCTGATCGCCCTGGCGGTGCTCGCCGCCGACCAGTGGTCGAAGTGGCTGGTCGAGCGACGTCTCGATCTGCACGAGAGCGTCCCTGTCATCCCCGGCTGCCTGGACTTCACGCACGTGAGCAACACCGGCGTCGCGTTCGGGCTGCTGCCCGCCCATGGTGACCTGACCGCGACCCTGCTGCTCACCGCGCTCGGTCTCGTGGCCCTGGGCGTGATCGGCTACTACTTCTTCCGCACGCCGGCCGACCAACGCCTGCTGCTGACCTCGCTGTCGCTCGTTCTCGGCGGCGCGGTCGGCAATCTGCTCGATCGGATCGCGGCCGGCGCGGTCACCGACTTCATCGATTTCTATGTCGGCGACTGGCACTGGCACACCTTCAACGTCGCCGACAGCGCGATCACCGTGGGCATCGTCCTCATGGCGTTCGAGCTGCTCCTGGCGCGTCGGCGCGCCCCGGTGTCGCAGGCTGAGAGCCTGTGAATCGCGAAGAGACCTGGGCGGTGCGGGTGGACGAGGCCGGCGAGCGCCTCGACCGGCACGTCGCCGCGCGCCTCGACCTGCCTCGCAATCGAGTGCAGCGCTGGATTCGCGAGGGTCACATCTCGGTCGGCGGCACGCCGGCGCGACCGTCCCAGCCGGTGGCCGCCGGCGAGGTCATCCGCTGCCACATACCGCCCGCCGCCGAGACCGCGCTCGCGCCGGAGCCCGGCGAGCTGTCCTTGCTCTACGAGGACGCGGATCTCCTGGCCCTCGACAAGCCGGCCGGCCTGACCGTGCATCCGGGCGCCGGGCGCAGCACAGGCACGCTCGTCCATCGACTCCTGGAGCACTATCCCGACCTGGCCGCGGTCGGCAGCCTGGGGCGCCCCGGCATCGTGCACCGTCTGGACAAGGACACCAGCGGCGTGCTGCTGGTCGCCCGAACCGACAGGGCCTACCGCGCGCTCTCCCGAGCCTTCGCGGAGCGCCGCATCGACAAGCGCTATCTGGCCGTGGTCTGGGGAGATCCCGGGCCCGACGAGCGGGTTCTCGACTTCCCCGTCGGCCGGCATCCGACGCATCGCAAGGAGATGACGGTGCGCCCCGACGGGCGCCCCGCCCGCTCCCGCCTGCGCCGGCTGGCGGCGGCCGGCCCGGTGAGCCTGGTCGAAGTCCGGCTCGAGACCGGCCGCACCCATCAGATCCGCGTCCACCTCAAGTACGCCCGCCACGCGCTGGTGGGCGACCCCGTCTACGGCGAGGCGCGCTGGAAGGAGGCCCCCCGCGACCTGCAACGCGTGCTCCGCGACTTCCCCCGACCGGGCCTCCACGCCTGGCGGCTAGGACTCCAGCACCCCACCACCGGCGAGCCCCTTGAACTGAAAGCGCCGCCCCCCGCCGATCTCGAAGTTCTCTGGATGGCCGTCGCTGCCGCCCCGCTACCGGTTGCCCCTGCCCGACCGACGAATGCCGACGCGGTAGCCGATCTGGGCACCACGGGCGGCGCTGACGTTGCCCGCGACGAGGACACCGTGATTGGAGAGGCCGTCGCGACGCGGCGCCGGCGGCGCTTCAGAGGAGATCGGTGAGGGGGCGGTAAGGGCGGTCCTGGGACTCGGCCACCGGCTGGCAGGTGATCTCGCCCTTGTAGGTGTTGACGCCGTCGGCGAGGCCGGAGTCGCGCCTCACGGCGTCGACCACGCCACGGTTGGCCAGGGCCAGGGCGTAGGGCAGGGTGACGTTGTTCAAGGCGAAGGTGGAGGTGCGGGGGACGGCGCCCGGCATGTTGGCGACGCAATAGTGGACGATGCCGTCGACCTCGTAGACGGGATCGGAGTGGGTGGTTGGGCGCGTGGTCTCGAAGCAGCCTCCCTGGTCGACCGAGACGTCGACGACCACGGCTCCGGGCTTCATCTCGGCCAGCATCTCGCGGGTCACCAGCTTCGGCGCCGCGCGGCCGGGGATCAGCACCGCGCCGATCAGCAGGTCGGCGCGCGCCATGCCCGAGATCAGGTTGTGGCGGTTGCTGGCCACGGTGGTGATGGCGCCGTGGAAGGTGTTGTCCAGGAAGCGCATGCGCTCGACGCTGGTCTCCAGGATCGTCACCCGGCCGCCGAGGCCGAGCGCCATCTTGGCGGCGTTCAAGCCCACGATGCCGCCGCCGAGGATCACCACGTCGCCGGGCGGCACTCCGGGGACGCCGGAGAGCAGGGTTCCCCGCCCGCCCGCGGGCCGCTGCAGGAAGTAGGCGCCCATCAGCACCGACATGCGGCCCGCCACCTCGGACATCGGGGTCAAGAGCGGCAGCCCGCCGCGCTCGTCGGTGATCGTCTCGTAGGCGATGCCGGTGATCCGCTTGTCGAGCAGCACCTGGGTCAGCTCGGGCAGCGGCGCCAGGTGGAGATAGGTGAACAGGGCCTGCTCGGGCTTCAAGAGCTCGTATTCCGGCGCGATCGGCTCCTTGACCTTGACCACCATGTCGGCGGTCTCGTAGATCGCGGCCGCGTCGGGAAGGAGCTTGCCCCCGGCCTGCTCGTATTCGGAGTCCTCGATGCCGCTACCCTGACCCGCACCCTTCTCCAGAAAGACCTCGTGGCCGGCGTGGGTCAGCTCGACCACCGCGGCGGGCACCAGGCCAACACGATACTCGTGGTCCTTGATCTCGCGAGGAACACCGATCTTCACCGCGGTCTACGCCTCCCGATGAGTTCGCTGTGCGCGTTTTGGGGTTGTGGGATCACGACCTGGAGCGGGCAACGGGACTCGAACCCGCGACATCAAGCTTGGGAAGCTTGCACTCTACCAGCTGAGTTATGCCCGCCGGCGGTCACGGAATCTACGAGATCGGGTCGGCCTCGGTCAAGGGTGCCTGCGCACGAAGTGCGCTCATGGAGCACGGTGATATGTATACTGCGTGTCGAGGCCATGGCAGCCGCGAAGAAGACACCCGGATCCGCTGACGAGAGCGCCGAGACTCTCTACTTCTTCCCCGAGGACCCGATCACCGAGGCGGAGCTCAAGGAGATCCTGGCCGGCGACGACGCGGTGCGCCGCGCCTGGGCGATCTCGCATCTGCTGCGCTACGCGGAGTGGGAGGACATCTGGTCCTACGTCGACCGCGAGTCCGTGCGGTCGATCTTCCCCAGCCTCGACCTGCCCGAGAATCTGCGCCAAGCGTGGGCCCGCATGTTGGGCGTCGAAGCCGAGGTCCGGTAGGCCCTCACGGCACGAACACGACCTCGTAGAGATTGGACCAGAGCTTTCCGGTCAGGTAGAAGTGCTGCGTCCGCGGGTCGTAGGCGATGCCGTTGAGCACCTGCTCCGGCTGCGGCTCCGCGGGTGACAGAGCGCTCGCGTCGATCGTCGCGGTGACCTCTCCGCTTTGCGGGTCGATGCGGTAGATCGTCGTGCTGCCCAGGCGGTTGGCGTACACCCAGCCCTCGGCGCACTCCAGCTCGTTCAGCCGATCCAGCGGGCGGCCGAGAAGTGTCACGCGCCGGCGGTCGACCACCGTGAACTCGTCGGCATCGCGGATCTGCAGCTCGTCGCCGCCGTCGGTCATGACCAGCCGGCGGCCGTCCCAGCACAGGCCCCAGCCCTCGCCGCCGTAGCTCCACTGCCCCACCAGCGCCAGGTCGGCGAGCCGGTAGCGCCGCGCCACTCCCTCGAGCCAGGTGAGCTGGATCAGCTCGTCGCCCACCAGGGCCAGGCCTTCGCCGAAGAGCTCCGGCGGCAGGGCGACTTGTTGCTCCACCTCTCCTGTTCGCGTGCTCACCCGCCGCAGCGAGGACACGCCATAGCGGCCGGTGCTCTCGTAGAGGGTCCCTTTATGCCAGAGCAGGCCCTGGGTGAAGGCATTCGGGTCGTGTGGCAGCGTGCGCAGGATCTTTACGGTGAGCCGCTGGACGGCGGGGGCGGGATTGCCGGCGCCCTGCTCCGCGGCCACGGTCTCGACGCCCGGTGTCGCCGGCGCCTCGCTGCAGCCACCGAGGGAAAGCAACAGCAGCCAACCGATCATTCGACGTGGCAGAGAATCACGCCTGTTCACAGGCTCCCAGCCTCCATGCGGCTCGTTACCGGGATCCGTGGGAGGCGGAGCTCCACCTCCAGTCCCCCGAGGTGTGAGTGATTGCGCGCCGCCAACGAACCTCCGTGCTCTTCGGCGATGCGGCGGCTGATCTGCAGCCCGAGTCCCGTGCCTCCCTCGCGGGTCGAGAAGTAGGGATCGAAGATGCGCGCCAGCATCTCGGCCGGAACCCCCGGACCGCTGTCCGCGACGACGACCGAGACGGCGTCTTCGCCCGTCTCGACCCGAACCTCCACCCTGCCGGCGGGCCCGGTGGCGCGCAGGGCGTTCTCGAGCAGATTGCGCAGGGCGCGGCCCACCAGGCGAGTGTCGAGGTCGAGCCGGCACGCCGAGGGCGCGGTGGTGACCCGGATCCACGGAGCCGAGGCACCACCGGTCTCGTAGGCCGCCACCGTCTCGCGGACCAGATCGACCAGGTCGGCCTCCTGGCGCTCGAGGCGAGGGATCTGGCTGAAGGTCGCGAACTCTCCGGCGATCTGCCGCAGCTCCTCCACCTGGCTCAGGATGTTATCGGTGCACCGTTCCAGCACGCGCCCGACCCCTTGCGGGTCCGCCTCGTAGACCCCCCTGAGATGCTCGGCCGACAGCCGGATCGGGGTCAGCGGGTTCTTGATCTCGTGGGCGATGATACGCGCCATCTCCGCCCACGCCTGCAGACGCTGGCCGCGCAGCACCTCGGTGATGTCTTCGACCACCAGCAGGGTCGAGGGCTCGTCGCCGTGCGGCAGCGGCGTGACGACGATCGCCCATTCGCGTTCGTCCGCATCCACTTGCGCCGGCGGCAGCCGCACGGTGCGCGCCAGCGGCGCCCCGGGCGCCGCCTCCAGAGCCTCGAGAACCGGTCGCATCTCCTGCCGTCCGGAGAGGGCCCGCCTGAGGTCGCCGCCGGGCTCGACCCCGAGCAGCTCGCGGGCGACACGATTGCAGAGCAGCACACGCCCCCGGCCGTCCAGGGAGACGACGGCCGAGGTGACGCTGTCCACCACGCGATCGACGAGCTGCTTCTCGCTGAGCAGGCGCCGGCGGCCCTCGCCGATGCGATGCGCCATGTCGTCGATCGCCCGGGCCAGCGTCGCCAGCTCGCGGAATCCCGGCTTGAGATCGAGGCGCTCGGCGCCGCCGGCGATGCGGCGCGTGCCGTCCGCCATCGCGCGCAGGGGCCCGCTGAAGCTGCGTGCCAGGGTGGTACCGACGGCCAGCAGGATGAGGAAGAGGGCGCCCGCCGTCAGCAGCGTGCGGCGGCGCAGCGTCTCCACCTCCGCCGCCACCGCCTCCTGCTGGGCGAGCAGCGGGATGGCAAGGAAGAGCTTCTCCTGCGACGGCAGCCCCGGCACGCGCAGCGGCGCGTAGATCTCCAGATAGCTGGTCTCTCCCACCCGGTTGCGCCGGAAGCTCACGGGCGCGCCGGAGAGCGCCAGGTCGGCATAGATCTCGCCGGGGATGCGCACCGGCAGCAGGCCGGCGGTGAACAGCTCGCGCCGGCTGGAGGCGTAGACCGAGCTGTCCCAGTAGAGGTTGACCTCGTGGTGGATGACGCGCGCCAGCCAGCTCAGGAGCTCGTCGTCGAGTGTGGTCTGCACGCCGAAGCCGGGCGGCAGGGAATCGACGTATTCGCCGAGCACCCGCTGCGTCGACTCCAGAGCCGCCATGCCGCGCTGGAGCTGCTCCGCGTCCATGCGCCGGCTCACCATGCCCACCAGCACGGTCTGCAGCGGGATCAGGGTCGCCAGGACCAGCAGGGCGAAGACGGCGACCAGGCGCTGGGAGTAGGAGCTCCAGGCCCGGTCGAGGATCTGGCGGATCCGCGCCGCGGGCACGGTGAGGAGCAGCAGAACGGCGGCGACTCCGGCCGCCGCCACGAGGACACGGCCGGCCAGGCCCAACCCTCGGCCCAGGTCCTGCCGCGCGAGCAGCGGCTCGAGGCGGCGCAACGGCGCCGACCAGGGCCGAGGCCGCAGCTCGGCTGCCTCGGTCGCGGCCGAGAATCTGCCGGCCGCCGTCGCCAGACGTCCAGCGTCGGGAGGTCCCCGCACCAGGCCGACGGCGAGATCCGGGGTCAGGGGACCCCCGGTGCGGAAGCCCGGGCGCAGCAGGGCCCAATACCGCAGCCGCACGCCCGCGCCCAGACCGTCGAGGATCCCTTCTCCCTCGATCAACGTGTCGTCCCAGCCGGGAAGGCGGAGCTCCTGCAAACGGCTGGGGTTGGAATCGAGACGAGCGGATTTCGTCATCGGGAGACCGAAGGCGAAGCTCGAGAGCGCGCGCCCGGCGCGCTCCACGGTGAGGGCGGAGAGCACCCCGCGACGGGCGAGAGGCGACTGGCGCCACAGCGCCAGCGCCACGTCCTGGAGCTGGCCGTGCTCGGAGTCGGGAACCCTCCAGGCCGGCAGGGATACCTGCCGGAACTGCTGTTCGAGGGTGCGGGCTTCCAGCCCCAGCTCCGCCGTCGAGGGAACGCGCTCGCTACCCGCACTCGGTTCGAGGATCCGACTCGCGGCGAGCGCGTAGAGCTGGCCGCCCGCCACGGCGGCGAGCACGGCGGCGCCGAGGACGCGGCCCCAGTCGCGCGGCAGGCTCCACGGC
>JBOGJI010000352.1:0-1352 GCA_050747865.1 Thermoanaerobaculia bacterium | reverse complement strand
TCAAGTATCTTCGATACACGCCCAAGCCGGACCTGCATGGCCCGGTGGGGATCCCACGATGTCACACCCCGCCGCCGCCGTCCGTGGCTCGCAATACACCTCGACTTCGGGGATACTTTGCGCAGGCGAGAAGGTCTGAGAGCCTGTGAAGATATCTCCCGTGGGTCGCGTTGCGGCGGCCTAGGCGGCCGGCCGAGCGCTTGCGCGAGGCCCCAGGAACAACGTCGCCGCGGCCCGGCGCGTAGCGACGGGCCGGCCGCCTCGGGTCTCAGCGGCGGTTGGCCTTCTCGATGACGAGGGGCTCGGCGGGGACGTCGGCCATGCCGCCGGCGCGGCCCGTCGAGACCGCGGCGATGGCGTCGACCACGTCCATGCCCTGGACCACCTTGCCGAAGACGGCGTAGCCCCAGCCCTGCATGCTCTTGCCCGTGTGATCGAGCGACACATTGTCGACCGTGTTGATGAAGAATTGCGCCGTGGCGCTGTGCGGATCGCCGGTGCGTGCCATGGCGATGGTGCCGCGGGTGTTCTTCAGGCCGTTATCGGCCTCGTTCTCGATCGGCTCGTGGGTGGAGAGCTTGTTCAGCTCCCGGTCGAAGCCGCCGCCCTGGATCATGAAACCGTCGATGACACGGTGAAAGATGGTGCCGTCGTAGTGGCCTTCCCCGACGTAACGCAGGAAGTTGGCGACGGTCTTCGGCGCCGCGGCGGCGTCCAGCTCGAGCACGATCGTGCCCTCTGAAGTTACGAGCTCCACTTGCGTTCCCTCCTGCGCCGCTTCGGGTACGCCCGGGGCGAGCGCCAGCAACGCGGCTGCGGACAGTAGAAATACGTGACGTGCGGTCATGGGCCCTCCTTGGCGAGCGCGCAGGGTAGCATAGCCAGGGGGTGTGGTGAGCCATGAAATATGCCTGCCTTGTCTACTGCGACGAGAACGATCTGTATTCCCTGCCCGACAGCCCTACCGACGCCGAGTGCCTGGCCTGCGCCGACGGGCTGAGAGCGAGCGGGCACATGCTCGGCGGCGAGGCGCTGGAGCCGGTGCGCTCGGCAACCACGGTGCGGCTGCGCAACGGCCAGATGTCGGTCACCGACGGGCCGTTCGCCGAGACCAAGGAGCAGCTCGCCGGCTTCTACCTGATCGACGCCGACGGGCTGGAGGAGGCGATCCGGATCGCCGCCAAGATCCCACCGGCGCGGGTGGGGAGCATCGAGGTGCGGCCGGTGCGGGAGCTGAGCCCGTAGCGACCTAGTGTTGTGTCTCCAACATGGCTTTGCCAGATGCGCGAGTCATCTTCGTCGCTGGCAAGGCGCGCTGACGCAGGCATAGCTGGGGCTATGTCGAGGAAGCG
>JBOGJI010000351.1:0-2205 GCA_050747865.1 Thermoanaerobaculia bacterium | reverse complement strand
GGCGTGCTGCGCGTGCCCGCCGAGCCGCTGCCGGGGCGCGCCGGCGCCACCGCGTTCCTGATCATGGAGGCGGTGCCCACGGGGCGTCCGGGAGGGGATTTCTTCGTCCGCTTCGGTCGCCGGTTCGCCGAGTTGCATCGCGCCACCCGCGGTGATCGCTACGGGCTCGACCACGACAACTACCTCGGCGGCACGCCGCAGCCGAACGGCTGGAGCGATTCGTGGGTCGACTTCTTCCGCGATCGCCGCCTCGGCCACCAGCTCCGCCTCGCCGCCCGCCGCGGCCACGCGGACGCCGAGCTCACGCGCCTCGGTGACCGCCTGTTGGAGCGTCTGGATCGCTGGCTGGAGGTGCCCGGCGAGCCCGCCTGTCTGTTGCACGGCGACCTGTGGAGCGGCAATTTCCTCGCCGCCGACGGCGGCGAGCCGGTGCTCATCGATCCCGCGGTCTACTACGGCCAGCGCGAGGCCGACCTCGCCATGACGCGGCTCTTCGGCGGCTTCGACGCCGCCTTCTACCGCGCCTACGAGGAGGCCTGGCCGCCGCCGTCGGGCCACCGGGAGCGCCTACCCCTCTATCAGCTCTACCACCTGCTCAACCACCTGAACCTCTTCGGCGCCTCCTATCGGCCCCGATGCCTCGCGATCCTCCGCCGTTATGCCGGGTGATGGTCGCTACCGCTCGTTCCGGGTCGGGGTCACAGGCGGCTTAGAATCTCGCGTCTCGCGACGCCTTTGAGTTGTTCCCCGCTGAGATCGCGCGGGAGCTTCATCCGGTGGCGAGGACCTCGTCGCGCACGAGATGGAGCCGGACCGTTGCCGGCTCTGTGGAGTCACCGTAGTAAGCAGCCACGGCTTCACGCACGTTCGCGCGCAGCTCCTCCCACGTGTCGGCCTGTGTGAAGATTGCCTCGGTGAGGCACTCCGCGACGAAGCCTCCGTCTGCCTCCTGCGTGACCTCGAAAACGATCTCGTTCATCGCGCAGCCAGTCTATCAGCCGCCCGGCTCGCCCATCTCCTGCATCGCGGCGGCCATCTCCTCGGGCGTCGGGTCGCTGATGTGCGTCGCCAGCGACCAGTTGTGACCGAACGGGTCCTTCAGGATCCCGTAGCGGTCGCCCCAGAAGCAGTCCTCGACCGGCATGACGACGGTGGCGCCGGCGTCGATGGCGCGCTGGGCCGCGGCGTCGACGTTTTCGACGTAGCGATGGACGGTGACCGGGGATCCGCCCAGGGCCTTCGGCGAGCACTCCTTGCCCTCCGGGCTCATTTCGGGGAAGTCGTCGTTGAGGAACAGCGGCCGGCGGTCGATCAGGATCGCCGCGTGCATGATCCGCTTGCCGTCCGGCCCCGGCATGCGAGTGGTCTCCTCGGCACCGAACGCCTGCTTGTAGAACTCGATCGCCTCGGCGCAGGGATCGCAGATCAGGTGGGGGATGAGGCCTTCGTGGCCTTCGGGGATCGGCTGGGTCATGGCGTTGTCTCCTCTGGTTTCGTCGCGCTGGCGGCGTACGGGCGGCACGGAAGTGTCGCCGTTCACACACTAGTCGAACGGCCGCACCCGGGATCGACGGGCATCGCGTTGAATAGCAGCGGCCCGTCTCAGGCGTAGATCCTGGAGGCGAGACGGAAGTCCTGGTCGGTGAGGCCGCCGGCGGAGTGGGTGGAGAGGGTGAGCGTGACCTTGTCGTAGCGGATGTCGATGTCGGGGTGGTGGTCGTGGGCCTCGGCGAGCTCGGCGACGTAGGCGACGAAGGCGATCGCGGCGCGGAAGCCGGGAAGCTCGAAGGTGCGGCGGATCGCCTGCTCGCGGTCGACGGCCTGCCAGTCGGGCAGGGCGTTCACGCGCTCGCGGATCTGGGCGCCGGTGAGGCGGTGGCCGATGCGCTCGGACTTGAGCTGCGTGTCCGAGCCCTTGCGGTCGAGAGGGGTGTTCGGGGATAAGAGTAGGGAGTTCGTTTCCCGGCGCGGAGGCGACCGGCGCTCGCCGTCGGGGCCCGCGAGGTGCGCCTTGAAGTCGTCCGTGCTACGGCGTGCCCTCGTCGCGTTCGAATACCGGCCGTAATAGCGGATAGGAGCTCGGCCCGGCGGTCGTTGCAGACGACGCCCTGGCCACAGCCCTCTGATCCCGGCGTACGATAGGCAGCGGAGGCGACGCATGGAGACGATCCTCAGGCGCTTCGACGAGCCCGACGAGGTGCGGGA
>JBOGJI010000350.1:0-1176 GCA_050747865.1 Thermoanaerobaculia bacterium | reverse complement strand
GAGTCGAGCGGCTCGACGAAGAAGGGCGACGCCGAGCGCCTGCTGAAGCTGCGCGAGGGAGACGTGGCAAGGGGGCTCCCGGTCTCGGCCAAGATCGGCCGGCTACGCTTCGAGCAAGCCGTGTCCGACGTCGTCGCCGACTACCGGCAGAACGGCCGGGCATCGACCAGCGACGTGGAAGCGCGCATCCGGCTGCACATCGAGCCCTGGTTCGGCGGCCGTCGGATGGCGTCAATCACCACGGCCGACGTACGGGCCTACTCGGGCCACCGGTTGGGTGAGGGCGCGGCGCCGGCGTCGATCAATCGCGAATTAGCCGTACTGAAGCGGGCGTTCCGGCTCGCCGAGCAGGGCGGCACCGTGCTGTCGCGACCGCATATCGCGATGCTGAAGGAAGACAACACCCGCCAGGGATTCTTCGAGCGCGACGAGTTCGAGGACGTGCGCGCCAACTTGCCCGAGTACCTCCGCGGCGCCGTGACGCTCATGTACTTCGCCGGATGGCGCCGCGGCGAGGTCCTGCCGCTCGCGTGGGCGCAGGTGGATCGGAGCGCGCGGACTATCCGTCTAGAGCCGGGCACGACCAAGAACGCAGAAGGCCGCACGCTGCCGTACGGCCAGCTCCCCGAGCTGGTGGACGTAGTGGACACGGCGTGGCGACACCATCAGGAGCTGGCCAGGGGCGGCACGATCTCGCCGTGCGTGTTCACCCGTGACGGCGAGCGCATCGGCTCGTTCAAGAAGGCGTGGGCGTCCGCTTGCAAGGCCGCTGGGGTTCCTGACAGACTGCTCCATGACTTCCGGCGCACCGCCGTGCGCAACCTGGTGCGTGCGGGCGTGCCCGACGCGATCGCAATGAGGATCACAGGCCACAAGACCCGCAGCGTGTTCGACCGCTACAACATCGTCTCCGAGGCGGACATCCGGGAAGGGCTCGGGGCTCTGGCAGGGAAAGAAAAGGGAAAGTCGGGCCGGAAGGGTCGCGTCGCGATGTTCGCAAGTCATTGAAGATAAAAGCTTGGGCCGTTAGCTCAGTTGGTAGAGCCGCGGACTTTTAATCCGAAGGTCGGGGGTTCGATTCCCTCACGGCCCACCAGATGGCCAGGAGGGGTAGCGGAGCGGCCCGGAGGGAGGGCAGGGCGCCATGTCCACCAAGCGGCCCGCGGTCCAGTCGCT
>JBOGJI010000349.1:0-5128 GCA_050747865.1 Thermoanaerobaculia bacterium | reverse complement strand
CGCTCGTCGCTGGCGGGCCGCGGGGCGCAAGCCTTGCCTGGCGCTCGAGGTGGGCGAGGATCTTGTGGATGGCGACAGGCTCGAGCAGGAAGGCGAGGATGCCCCACAGGCCAAGCTTCGCTTGGGGCTTGTCGCTTCGCGCCAAGCCTTAAGCGACTTGCTTCTTGGCGCCCTCGCTCATCGCGAGGGCGCAGCCACCGTGCCTTCGGCGCCTGCGGGTCCCAATCGCGCCGCCGCATTCCTGACAGATCAGGGGAGACGGTTCGATCGCTACGTCTGCCGCCAGGACGACGGGCTGCGCGGCCGGCGGCCGGGCGAGGTTCCCGAGATGCTGGCGGCGGCCCTGCGCGAAGCCGGTGTCGACGAGTGGGCCATCGATGTCATTCCCGAAGAGCCCGCGGCGGTGAACGCCGCCCTGCGCTGGGCGCGCAAGGACGACCTCCTGCTCGTTTTCGGCGATCAGATCAGTCGCACCTGGAAGCAGATCGTGCGCTTTCGCACCGACGGCCGGCCGGAGGCGGAGGTGCCGATGGAGGCGACGCCAGCCGCGGCCCCCTCTCCCCCGCCACCACCGATCCCCGATCTCGGCTGGGCCGTCGACGACGCGTTGATCCGCGACGAACGGGGAGTCCGCCTCGCCCGTGAGACCGAGGATTGACGCCGGCTGTAGCGGCCGAGCTCGTCTCGGCCGTTGTTTCGGCCAACACGAGGTCGGCCGAAACAAGAGTGAACACCCTGAACGATGGAACTCCGGGACTCGCGCCGCCTGACCGGTCCGAACCTGCTCTCCGACAAGCCGGGGGCGATCGTCGACTGCGCCCAGGGGGACGAGCCCGCCGGGCCGCTGATCGCCGCCTGGCAGGAGCAGGCCGATCGCATTCTCGACGCGGTGGGCTGGTCGGCGAGCGAGCGGGTCGCTCGCGCCTTCCCTGGCGGCGCCAGCCTATTCCTCTCCGCCCCGCTCGACGCCCTCTACGCGACGACGGAGGTCAACGAGTGGGCCTTCGAGGCGGCGGTGGCGACGCTTGGGGGCCGGCCCGCCCCGCGGCTCGCGCCTGCCGCTGCGCGCCTGCGGCTGGCCATCTCAGAGGAGTCGAACCCCGCGCTGCTCGAGCTCGAGCGCGCCGCAGAGCGGCACGGCGTCGCCTTCTTGAGCGACGACGAGCAGGTCTCGATCGGCCTGGGCGCCGGCTCCACGACCTTTCCGGTGGATGCGATCCCCTCGCCGGAGGCGATCGACTGGCGCACCGTCCATGACGTGCCGGTCGCTCTCGTCACCGGCACCAACGGCAAGACCACGACGGTCCGCATGCTGGCGGCCATCGCCACCGCTGCAGGACACCGGACCGGCTACACCTCGACCGACGGCATCGTCGTGGGCGACGAGACGATCGACGCCGGCGACTGGTCGGGGCCGGGCGGCGCCCGCCGGCTGCTGCGCGACCGGCGGGTCGAATGGGCGGTGATCGAGTGCGCCCGCGGCGGCATGCTGCGGCGCGGCCTGCCGGTGCGGCATGCCGATGTTGCGGTGATCACCAATGTCGCCGCCGACCATCTCGGCGAGTGGGGAGTCGCCGATCTCGCAGCACTCGCCGACGCGAAGTGGATCGTCTCCCGCGCCGCGCGCAGGCTCGTCCTGAATGCAGACGACGCCCACCTCGCGCGGCGCGGCAACAACGCGCGGCTGCAGGTCTCCTGGTTCTCCCTGGCGTCAGACGCCGAACAACGCCCATCGGGCACGGACCGGGACGGCGACACCCTCTGGTGGCTGACTCGGGAGGACGCCCTGGCCTGGCGCCATGCGGATGGCAGGGTCGAGACCCTGTTGGCGGTGCGGGACCTTCCGGCGACTCTCGGCGGGGCGGCACGTCACAATGCGGCCAACGCCCTGGCGGCGGCGGCCGCGGCTCAGTCCCAGTCGATCCCGCCTGCCGCGATCGTCGTCGGCCTCGCCGGTTTCCGCGACAACCCCGGCCGCCTGCACCTGTTCGATCTCGGCGGTGTCCTGGTCCTCGTCGACTTCGCGCACAACCCCCACGGCTTGGCGGCTCTCGTCGACACCGTCCGGGCGTTCCAGCCGCAACGCTGGCTGCTCACCCTCGGCCAGGCCGGCGACCGCTCTGAAGAGGATCTGCGCGGCCTGGCCTACACTGCCGCCTCCGCACACCCCGACCGCATCCTGGTCAAGGAACTCCAGACGTACCTGCGCGGCCGCGCCCCCGGCGAAGTCCCGCAGATCCTCGTCGCTGAGCTCACCGCCGCCGGCTTCCCTGCGGACCGCATCGGCCACGCCGAATCGGAGATGGACTCGGTGCGTCAGGCGCTCCACTGGGCCCGGCCGGGCGACTTCCTGCTCCTTCTCACCGTCGCCGAGCGCTCGGCCGTGCTCACCCATCTGACCCGCCTGCAGGAACGGAATTGGCGGCACGGTGATCGTCTCGCCGCCCCGTCCAGGAAACCGTGAAGCGGCGCCGCATCTGCTAAACTGCACGTCGCCGTGTGGGGTGAGGCTCTCAGGCGCTCGCTGCGCTTCTTCCTGCCGCCGCTTGTCGCGCTGGGCGCCGTGCCGGCCCAAGCCGTGGTCTCCGGGATCGTCCTCACCTCCCACGGTCAGCCGATCGAGGGTTGCCGCGTTTCGGTGGTCGAAGGCGGTCCGGCGACCGCCACCAACCCAGAGGGCCGGTTCACGCTGCCCGGCGTCACCCCACCGGTGCGGCTGCAGGTCGCGCACCCGCGCTTCCGCGAGCGGCCGATCGACGTCGGGCCAAGCGGTCCGCGCGAACTGGAGATCCGGCTGGAGCCGCGGCAGGAGGTCTACGAGGAGATCACGGTGTCGGCGACCCGCGACGCTAGCGGTATCTTTCAGCCGGTCTCGGTCGCCGCCAGCTCGATCCGGCCGGGCCGCAAGGCCGCCCCTCCGGCGCGATTCGTCGACATCATCGAGGGTGTGCCGGGAGTCGCCGAGAGCGGCCAGGGCGGCCACTTCCAGTCCTTCTCGGTGCGCGGCGTCGCCGGCCAGCGGGTCTTGAGCCTCTTCGCCGGGGCGCCGATCGTCACCGAGCGGCGCGCCGGGGTCGCCCTGTCGTTCGCCGATCCGCTGATCCTGGGCACCGTCGACGTGCTGCGCGGGCCGTCCTCCTCCTACTACGGCTCGGGCGCCATGGGCGGCGTCATCCAGGCCTTCCCCCGCCGCTTCGAGGGGCTGCTGGCCACGGGCGGCTACGCCACGAGGGGTGACGAGGCGTATCAGCTCGTCGGCTGGGGCAACGACTCCTGGTCCGTCGGGCTCGCCCACCGGCAGGCGCGGGACGCCAGGACCCCCGACGGTGAGCGGCTGTTCTCCCGCTTCGAGCGCTGGTCGGCGAGCGTCGAGCGCTTCTGGAGCCTCGGCGAGGACACCACGCTCGAGCTCGTCCTGCTCCCCGCGGCGGCCCGCGACATCGGCAAGCCGAACGTCGAGTTCCCGGAGCGCACCACCCTCTACCCGGAGGAGAACCACCTGGTCGCCAGCCTCACGGCCCGCAAGACCGGCGGCTACCGCGTCAATGTCTGGGCCCATCCCAACGAGCTGGTCACCGAGGCCACCGAAGGCACCGAGCGCAGCCTCGTCGACGACGAGGCCACGGACTTCGGGGCCAACGCCCAGTGGGAGCTCGCCCTGCCGTGGAAGCTCTCCGGCCGCGCCGGCCTCGACTACGTCGGCCGCCGCTCCGTGCGCGCCGTCGAGGAGACGTTCGTCGACGGGCTCCGGGTCGACACCGCGTCGACCCTCGACGGCGACCAGGACACGCTAGCAGCCTACGGCGCCGTGCGCCGGCCGCTCGGCCGCGCCACGCTCGAGGCCGGCACGCGCTTCACCTGGCTCACCCAGGGCAACGCCGGCTTCGACGACCGCGAGGACACCGCGTGGACCGGCTTCGCCGGCGCCACCGTGCCGCTCGCCGGCGGCTTCGAGCTGGCCGCCAACGCCGGCGCCGGCTTCCGCTTCCCCACGCTGTCCGAGCGCTTCTTCACCGGCGCCACCGGGCGGGGACAGGTGATCTCCAACCTCGACCTCGAGGCCGAGCGCTCGGTCTCCGCCGACCTCGGGCTGCGCTACTACGGCGACCGGCTGTTCGTCGCCGGCTACCTGTTCCGCGACGACATCGACGACTACATCGAGCGCATCACCCTGGAGCCCGGAGTGCGGACCTTCGTCAACCGCACGGCCGGCACCCTGGAAGGCGTTGAGCTCGAGGGCTTCTTCCAGGCGACCCGCCGCCTGCGCCTGTCTTTGGAGGGCCAGTACACCGACGGCGAGGCCGACACGGGCGAGACCCTGGCCGACGTCGCGCCGCACCGGATCGCCGCGCAGGGTGACTGGAAGGGCGAGCGCTGGAGCCTCGCCGCCCGCCTGCAGCACCGCTTCGACAAGGACGACGTCGGCCCGGGCGAGCAGCCCGTCGACGCCGCCGAGATCCTGTCACTGACGGTCGGCTACGACCTGCGCCCCGGCCTCCACCTGAGCCTCAGCGGCGACAACCTCCTGGACGAGACCTATCTCCCCTCCGCCGACGAGCTGTCCGTCCCCGCCCCCGAACGCTCCCTCGGCCTCGCTCTCCACTGGAGCCCCTGAAGCGGCCCTGTCGCCGGACGGACACGGTCTAGAATCGCTCGGTGTCACGCCGTGTACCTTCCGGGCACGAGCCCGGGCGGCGCCTTCTCCTACATCGTCTCGTGGTGGGGGTAGCTGTACCCCTGGTGATCGTCGTCGCTGCGGTTTCGGCGTGCAGCCCCAGGCAAGCCGCCCGCGAGCCCGTCGTTCCCGAGAACCTCGAGCGCCTGGACCCCGCGGTCCGAGCTCTCGTCCAGGAGGAGCTGGCGGAGGTGCGCGCAGCGCCCGGCGACGGCCAGCACCACGGCAGGCTGGGCCTGGTCTACGAGGCCAACCTCCTGTGGGAGGAGGCGCGCGAGGCCTTCCGGATCGCCGTCGAGCTCAAGGATAGTGAGTTCGTTTTCCGTCGCGGAGGGTAGCACACGCGCGAGCGGCTGTGGTGTCGCCTCAGCCGGGGCCTGAAGCGGAGGGTTGGAGCTGAGGAGACAGCAGAGAGCAGCGAGCGAGGGGCCGAGTGGGTCCGGGGACGGCATG